>CADDZS010000044.1 GCA_902812485.1 archaeon | reverse complement strand
CTTTGAATCTCATGTAATCGTCTTTCATGCCAATCTTTTGGGAGGGATCCGACCTCCTCGTTGCCATTTCTTCGTGAATTAGAACGGCAGACGGACAGACTAACGTCTTGTATCCCGCACGTTTGGCACGAAGGCAGTAGTCAGTATCTTCAAAACAAGTCATGAATCCCTCGTCGAGAAACCCTATTTTCTCGACAACAGCTTTCTTTACCAGCAAACAGGCGCCTGTGACATAATCAACTTCGGTTGGAACAGTAGGGTAAACTTTCAAGTCCTTTCCATAATGACCTACAAAGAATGACTCACCACTTTTCAAAACAAATCCACCACAATGCTGGACCTTTCCACTGGGATAGAGCAATTTCGCACCAATTATGCCAATAGATTTGTCATTCTCTCCGCATTCTACCATTTTTTTCAGCCAGTCTAGCGAGAGAACTGTCACGTCGTTATTCAAAAGTAAGGAATAATCACCTGAAGAATATTTGAGACCAGCATTGCAATTTCTGGCAAAACTCAATTTCTTGGCTTGTGAGAGGATTTTAAAATTGCGACTTGCGATCTTCTTCAGTTCTTCTGTCTGCTCATATTCTACCGCGATAACCTCGAAATTCCCATAGATGGTGTTTGCTAATACTTGCTCGATGTTACTACGCGCCTTCTCGCCCATTTCTCTGTTAACAGTGGCGATAATAATGGAAACCTTAGGCTCGATAGAAGTCACGAGTTTTTCCTATCTCTCCGCTAACGCAGTTGTTGTCTGTCACTCGGTGAATTCATAAAGCTATTTTTCTCAATTTTTCCATAATGAAAACAGGCACAAGCAACAGAAGATTTTGAGACAGCTAGAGATTACAAAACGAGCATGTCATAGCATAAGTTCTTATTATTTCATGTCATAGGTTCGATTGCCGATTTCGCTTTTGGCGATGAAACGTTGCAGTCTTCCAGTTATTGCAGGATTTGCGAGGTTTTCTTAGGCTGGGCCGGAAATTGTGAAGCAATCTAAAAACGCCTAAATGTCAATCAAAAAATTGATTTGTGATAGCTACTCTTGAGCAAAATCCGAATCAGAGAGGCTGGCCTTGTTGCGTTCGCGGTCAAACTTGGAAGCGCCATCACTGGTCTAGCTTTCGTGGTAATCGTAACATCGACCTTGCCTCAGCAGAGCTTTGGGCTCTGGGGACTAATTGGCCGTGTGATAGGATACTCGTATTTTCCCGTAGTAATCATCAGCTTTTGGACGACGAGGTTTTCTGCAAGGGGGGAGAGTGTAGGCAAAACAGTACTGATTGCGTCTCTGATCTTTTCTGCGGTACTTGTTCCAGTATATCTACTGATTTCTTATCTCACAGCAGGACTAGTGTCCGAGGCTGCTCCTCCGCATCCGAATCTGTTCTATTACCTCATTTCGACTCCACAGGTTTTCCTGTACATATTAGCTGCGACACTCGAGGGAATTCTATGGGGAACGAATCCAGTTAAAGGGAGCTGGGGGCTAGCTCTGTTCGAGGTTGCGAAAGTTCCTATTGGATTCGTGGCCGTGCGTGTACTCCGCCTTTCACTCGAGGGAGCGATTCTAGCTGTTATCGGTGCACAGATCGTACAGATAGTTTCGCTCTTCGTGTTTACTCGAAAGGACATCACTCTTGGCATAATCTCCTTTGCAGTTATCAAAAGGATTGTGAGGACAGGATGGCTTGCAATCCTTAACAACCTTCATCCCCTTGTGATAAGCCTTGATTTTCAAGTAGTCGCGATTTTCACTCTTTCAACTCTGCCCATAGCTTACTATAGCGCCGCCCTCGCAGTTGCTACGGCTGTATCGTATTCAGGGTTCTTGGCCTCTGGATTGTATCCCAGCATACTTGCAGGAAAAGATGCCGGGAAAGCATCGACTCAGGTAATGGAACTTCAGGTGGCGTTTCTTGTTCCAATGACCATAGGTGCTACCCTACTGAGCAGGCAACTACTCCACCTTTTGAAGCCGCCCAGCGGCGATTACTCGATTGCTGCACCTATTCTCTGGATTTTGATAATCGCAACAGCTTTCAGCTCGTTGCAGGCGACGCTCGACAGCATAATACTCGGTTCAGAGACGATCGACTCTAATACAAATTCTGCAATCGGTTTCTCATCTTATGTGAGAAGTAAGCTCTTCCTTCTTTCTAGAATCAACCTGTCGATTTCAGCTGCTTATCTAATCACTCTTGCGATTGCCGTGAGGATTCTCACACTTGATAATCTGGTCACTACCGGTTCAATCTTCGGGCTATCAAGCTACATCTTTCTCGGTGTGTGCTGGGCAATCGCAAGCACTGGTGCTGCAGTAGCCGGATTTTTCCTCAAGCTTAGCTATGCAAGAAAGATTGCGAGGATTTCACTTAGCAAGGAAATTTCCATTGCGGTATTAATAGCTTCGATAATTTTCACCATCTCGCTTTATTTCCTCTCACTCATCATTGTGCCTGTCGGAGGTAAGGTGGAGCAAGCAGCAATACTTCTCTTTCTTGGGATTGTGTCCATCTCGATCTATGGAGGGGTATTGCTCGCACTCAGCCAAACAGTTCGAAACCTTGCTAGGATGGCGCTCACAAACTACTTGGGTATTTGATCTCTTTTTTTGCAACCTTTTCACTTGAAGTATGAGCGTATACTCGAATTTTAAGGCAGATTAAGAGATTGCGCTATTTTTCAATCTGTATCTAGAAGGTAAGATTTGCAGCATTCGTCGTCGAACAAGATAACGAAATCTAGTGTAAGCTAAAACATAATCAACTAAAGAGAAGCTAAATCTTGGCATTTCTGGGGAAAGCCCAGGCAGTGAATCGCTCCCCTCTAAGCTCTTGCGCTTTCTGCAGAGTTGCAATCCCTGTCTTATTCCGTCAATCTCGGCCCGCATGAGCGTCTTAGTTCCGTGCACGAGAGTGTAAACAGTCATACCCAAAACAGAAGGGAATGTTCCCAACGACAAGAATCCAGCATACATGATCGAGACCGCGATTTGACTTCTGACCGCCCAATATGAAGTAAATTCATGGGCTCTTCCAGTTGCAGTTTTGAAGTGTTTACCTCCTACGATTGGAATATACGCAAGCTTGTATCCTTTGTTCCAGAGTCGTATACCGAGTTCGTAATCATCCCCGTACATGAAGAAGTCGGGAAGAAATAATCCACCAGCACTCCTTATCGCCTCATTCTTGTACAAGGAGTATGCGCCGTAAAGGTGGCTCACGTAGTATGGTTCCGAGCAGGTCCTGCTCGGAAAATTTGAACCGATCGCGTCCGCTCCCCATGGACACAAAATTCCACCTGCGGAATCAATCAGTTTCTCATTCCACAGGAGTACCTTGGGCTGTAATCCCGCCAATGTCGGATCTGCCGAATCAAGGAATTCTACGAGTTGCCCAAGCGAATCTGGATATGCAAACAAGTCATTGTTGATAAGTGCAATGAATTTACTTTCTTCTGAAACTCTTTTCAACCCTTCATTGTTTCCTCTTGCGAATCCTAGATTCTTATCCAATTTGACAAAATAGACGTTCACTTCTTCCTTCGGATTGGCTCTTACAAATTCTTCAATCAACTCAATACTTCCGTCTGTCGAACCATTGTCAACAATGATTATTTCTAACGGCCGCCACTTCAGGTTAAGGAGAGACCTTGTGCATTCAAGAATGACGCTGATTATCTTACGGGAGTTGAAATTCAGAGTTATCACACTTGTGAGCTTCTTGTTTTCCGCCTGTCCAGCCGAACCCTTTTCAGAAGACATGGGAAGAGAAGGTATCGCCTTGATCTTTTCTTCCATTTTCAGAAGGAGATATGGCTTTTTAGTAGCAGATAATAGAAAGAATCACCTCTGATAGATCATGACCTTAAAGACTTGGTACTCAGATGGAGAGGGAGACTGGGCGCCTACAAATTTAGCGGGATAGAAATTTCCTTCCCGTTCGCGCAATATTTTGAGAACATGAAAGTTGGTGCGATCTTTCAACATGAATTAAATATGTGAAGACATCCGAATCAAGAAGGCGAAATTAGAGACTACAAAGTATTGAGACGAATCAGCTAGTAGAACGAGCGACACAATGCAAAATACCAAAAAATTGTGAAAAAAACGCCGTGCACAGGTTTTTGCGCAGTTCGTTTTCAAGCGTAACCATATAACCCAACGCTTTGAGCGATTAGTAAGAGCGGGCTAAACTGGTCGGCCGTAGCCTTCCAGCGTACACCCCTCTCCTATCAACGTCGTCTTCTACGACAGCTCTCCACCGCACCCGCGTCCCCCACCTTGCGGTGAAGAACGCGAGTAACGGATGGTCATCTTTTCTCGGGACTAGCTTCGAGCTTAGATGCCTTCAGCTCTTATCTAGGACGGCTTAGCTGCCCGGCTATTCTCCTGTCGAAGAACCGGTACGCCAGAGGCCGCGTTGCCCTGTTCCTCTCGTACTAGGGACAACTTCCCCTCAGATGGCCACCGCTTCCATCAGGTAGAGGCCGACCTGTCTCACGACGGTCTAAACCCAGCTCACGTTCCCCTTTAATGGGCGAGCAGCCCCACCCTTGGCCCCTGCTGCAGGACCGGGATGGGAAGAGCCGACATCGAGGTACCAAACCGCGGGGTCGATTGGAGCTCTCGCCCGCGACGAGCCTGTTACCCCTGGGGTAACTTTTCTGTCACCTTTGGCCCCCAACTGTGAGGACACAAAGGATCGCTAGGCCAGGCTTTCGCCTCTGAATGTTTCGCGTTTGAACATCCAGTCAGGCTGGCTTTTGGCCTTGCCCTCTGCGGCGGAGTTCTGACCCGCCTGAGCCAACCTTTGGGCCCCCTCGATACCTTTTCAAGGGGGTGCCGCCCCAGCCGAACTGCCCACCTGCCGGTGTCCCCCTGACGGGGTTAGCGACGCAGTCCTGAAAGGCCGGTGTTACACTTTCGCCTCCAGAGACCCCGGAGGGCCTCCTTCGAAGGCTCCCGACTACTCTCTGCAATCAAAACCGCATCGCAACGACAAGCTGCAGTAAAGCTCCACAGGGACTTCTCTCCCCGATGGAAGTTCGTGGACTGTTCGTCCACGTTATGTGGGTTCGCCGGGTCGCGGATAGGGACAGTAGGGCCCTCGTTGGTCCATTCATGCACGTCGGAACTCACCCGACAAGGCATTTGGCTACCTTAAGAGAGTCAGAGTTACTCCCGGCGTTTAGCGGCCCTTAGCCCGGTTGAACCCAGGTTTTAGGTACCGCCACTGGCCAGGATTCATTGACCGTACAAGTCCTTTCGGATTAGCGGTCAACTGTGTTTTTATTAAACAGTCGGGACCCCCTAGTCATTGCAACCTGCGATCCCTGCTTCTCGCAAAGACCGCAGGCACCCCTTCTTCCTAAGTTACGGGGCTAATTTGCCGAGTTCCCTTACCCGCAGTACACCCGATACGTCTTAGGCTTCTCACCTAGGGGCACCTGTGTCGGATCTCGGTACGGACACCCTGGCATCTTGGAAATCGCTTCTTTCACTGTCCCTCAGGATCGAGCGAACAGACCATGTGGCCTGCTATTCCTTTCTCGGATGAGTTCTCGTCATTACGACACTCCCCCACCCTCGAGAAGTTAAACAAGGCGACAACCTTGCTCGCCCTACCTCAAGGCAAAAAGCGACTCGACATATCCTTCTTGCGAAGGAAACGATGCCAAGGCGGCACCCGAATATTAACGGGTTTCCCTCTTCGTGTAACGCCGTTGGGATTACACTTAGGACCGGCTTACTCCTGGCCGACGACGCGTTGCCAGGAAAACCTTGCCCTTGCGACGGTCGGGATTCTCACCCGACTACGCTGCTACTACCACCGGGATCTGCACTGGGGAACGGTCCACAGGATCTCACGACCCTGCTTCTACCCGACCCCCACGCCCACCTACCACAAGCAGGGCAATGCCACTGCTGTCTAAAGTATCGGCACTTGGCTTGAGCCCCGTCCATTTTCGAGGCCCCCGAGCTCGGCAGGTAAGCTGTTACGCACTTTTTGAAGGATGGCTGCTTCTAAGCCTACCTCCCTGCTGTCTTTGCTCGAAGACACTCTTTAGTTTGACACTTAGCCAAGATTTAGGGGCCTTAACTTTAGTCTGGGTTGTCCCCCTCTCGGTTATGAGGCTTACCCCACATAAACCCGTCTCCAGGCTTCTACCGCGCCGACACCTTCGGAGTTCGAAAGCAAGCTGGGCCCTTTCGGACCCTTGGCTTCCCATCGGTGCTCTACAGCGTCGGTTGCGATCTGCCCAGGCCAGACTAGGATCTGCTTCGGTGGGAACTAGCAATCACCAGACTAGATTGGCTTTTGGCCCCTTGCCTCGAGTTAGGGGACTGATTTGCACGTCAAGACCCTTTCGGACCTCCACCAAGCTTTCGCTCGGCTTCATCCTACTCGAGGCACGATCGTCTGGTTTCTAGTCTTACCGCCATGACTCCAGGCCCTTTCAGACCCCGCACCTCGCCGCATTCAAGCAGCTGCGTGCTAGTCGGTTTCCCTTCGCCTCCGGACTGTAAAATCCTTAGGCTCGCCATGACGGTAAACTCCCCGGCCCGTGTTTCTAGACGGAATGCATCACACTGGGTCTAGAAAGCCACCTTCAGACATCCTTTCGGATGTCGTCAGGCAGACAATCTGATCCTTTCATGCGATGCACGTCTGTAACTGCTTGGTTTCAGGCGCTTTTCACACCCCTTTCGGGGTACTTTTCAGCTTTCCCTCACGGTACTATTGCGCTATCGGTCTTGGGTAGTGTTTAGTCTTGGAGGTAGCTTTCCCCCATCTTCCCTAGCCACTGCCAAGGCCAGGTACTCTGCTTGCAACACGACCCCATTCCTTTGCATGCTTACGGGACTATCACCCTCTCCAGTGTTGCTTTCCAGCAAACTTCAGCTAGCTCCGGATTGGATCGTATACGTTGCAAGCAAAACCCCACATCTCCACTGCATTACTGCAGCGATTCGGTTTGGACTGGGCCGCTTTCGCTCGCCGCTACTTACGGCATCTCTTTTGATTTCTTTTCCTCCTGCTACTCAGATGTTTCCTTTCGCAGAGTTCGCGTTCCCCAAAGGGAACGAAAAGAATCCTTCGGGATTCTTTTCACGAAGTCGCATTCGGGAATCCTCGGATCGACGGATGCTTGCTCCTACCCGAGGCATATCGCAGCTTGCCACGCCCTTCATCGCCTCCCAAGCCTAGCCATCCACCAAACAGCGTCAGCGCGTCGGATGATTACGCTATCGACGAACGCCTACGCAACCTGTGCACGACGATCATCACAAGCTGAACAGAAGCTTGCTACGTCCTTCGACTCAAGACGTCCTCCATCTCGGTCTGCATCCTTGCTTTTTTCCCCAACTCGAAGAGATTGGCAAGGCCTTACTTGCCACCCTTCAAAAAATGGGAAATTGACTCGTGCTTTTTCTTTTCTTGATTCGCAGAAAGCGAACCGTCTCCCTCCCAACGCGAGGAATTTTTTCTAAGGAGGTGATCCGGCCGCAGGTTCCCCTACGGCCACCTTGTTACGACTTCTCCCCCGTTGCCGAGCCAAGGTTCGATGACGCCAACTTGACGCCACCTCGCCCTGGCCCAACTTCGGTGAAGCGACGGGCGGTGTGTGCAAGGAGCAGGGACGTATTCACCGCGCGATGGTGACACGCGGTTACTAGGGATTCCAGATTCGTGAGGGCGGGTTGCAGCCCTCAGTCACAACTGGGGTAAGGTTTGAGGATTGCCTCACTCTTTCGAGGTTGGGACCCATTGTCCTTACCATTGCAGCCCGCGTGTGGCCCGGGAGTTTCGGGGCATACTGACCTGCCGTGGCCCCTTCCTTCCTCCGCCTTGGCGGCGGCAGTCCTTCTAACTAGCTCCAAAGACCTTGCGACCTCTGGTAGCAATTAGAAGCAGGGGTCTCGCTCGTTGCCTGACTTAACAGGACGCCTCACGGCACGAGCTGGCGACGGCCATGCACCTCCTCTCAGCTCGTCTGGTAAAGTCTTCAGCTTGACCTTCAATCTGCTGTCGCTCCCGGTAAGGTTCCCGGCGTTGACTCCAATTGAACCGCAGGCTTCACCCCTTGTGGTGCTCCCCCGCCAATTCCTTTAAGTTTCAGACTTGCGTCCGTACTCCCCAGGCGGCGAGCTTAACGGCTTCCCTGCGGCACCACAGCGCCCCTAAGGCGCTGTGTCACCTAGCTCGCATCGTTTACGGCTGGGACTACCCGGGTATCTAATCCGGTTCGCTCCCCCAGCTTTCATCCCTCACCGTCGAGCGCGTTCTGGCGGACCGCCTTCGCCACTGGTGGTCTTCCACGGATCAAAGGATTTTACCCCTACCCGTGGAGTACCGTCCGCCTCTCCCGCCTCCTAGCCCAGCGGTATCTCCTGCACGCCAACGGTTAAGCCGTTGGATTTAACAGGAGACCTACTGAGCCGGCTACGGATGCTTTAGGCCCAATAAACGCCCTGACCACTCGAGGAGCTGGTATTACCGCGGCGGCTGACACCAGACTTGCCCTCCCCTTATTCCCCAGGCTTTTTAGACCTGGGAAAAGATTCCCTCAGCGGGAATCACTCGGAATAACCTCGTCGCGCTTGCGCGCATTGCGAAGGTTTCGCGCCTGCTGCGCCCCGTAGGACCTGGACCCTTATCTCAGTGTCCATCTCCGGGCTCCTTCTCTCAAAGCCCGTACCGGTTACTGGCTTGGTGGGCCTTTACCCCACCAACAACCTGATCGGCCGCAGTCCCATCCTCGGGCGATGGCAACAGAGATGTTGTTGCCGCTTTTGGGCCAAAACTCATTCCAGAAATCTTGACCTATCGGGAATTAGCCTCAGTTTCCCGAGATTATTCCCGTCCCGAGGGCAGGTTGACTACGTGTTACTGAGCCGTTCGCCGCCAAGCAACGTGCTCTGCTTGGCAGACTCGCATGGCTTAGTCCCGTTCCGATAGCAGTCAGGTCCGGCAGGATCAACCGGAGTTACTGCGTTGGGAAAGTACGATTCGCTTTCTCTTGCGGAAGAAAAGCACAAGCCAACGTCAGGTTCAACATTGCTATTGAACCTCCATCATCAAATTGTTCGCATGTTTGGAGGTCCTTATCTCATCGCACGGGCTACGCCCAAAGAACTCGACACGGACGCCGCCAACAAAACATGCGGGCGAAAATATGGGCCGAGTTGTTCTTATAAGCATTGCTCGAAAATATTAGATCTGAATTTGATTCATTTTTTCCTTCTTGTGAACCGAAAATAATCAAAAAAAAGGCTAAGCCATTCCGAAGGATCGGCAAGAGAAGTAAAAAGAAGAAAAAGGAGGGCAGAGGAAGGAAGAAAATTCGAAAACCATAGTTTTGCTCTCTTCCGTCCTGCTATTAAAGGGGGAAGCATCTATCTTCTTCTTTTGTCAGGAAGAATTTGGAAGATAATCATTCCCCCCAACCAAATGAAAGCAGAAATGATGGAGAAGAAAATCTTGCCGATCTCTTTTCTGGCCGGGCAAAGCCGGCACTTCTCTCGACCAAAGAGCCCGCGCTTCGACTTTTGAAAGAAAGGTACTCGGAAACCTTTGCGATCACTCCAGGTGTAAGAGAGGAATTTTCCCATCTTTTCCTGATCAAGTTTGGCCTTTGGGGGCTTGTCAAAACATTCACTCCCACCGATCTGCGTAAGCTCAAAGAAGGCAGCACAGTTGACAAAGCATTGCTCCTCATACGGGGCGCTATGGAAGGAAAAGACGATTCCTTGCTGGCAGAACTAGATCGCTCAGTGAAGAATGCACTTGAAAGAATACGGGCGAAGAAGGAAAAAATGTCAAGCTTCAAAATTCAGTAGTCGCAAAGAGATCTTACTCTGATGAGCAATGGGGCAATCGCAAGCAGATTCGATTTTTGTATGACCTGGAGATCATTCATGGCTGTGCAACGCGATCAGATTTGCGTATTCCGACCAAGCTTCCTTTTCTCGCCCATCTTCTGTTATCAGTCCGAAATGATTTTCCTGATCGGGAAATGAGCGCCAATAAGTGTCTTGATACCTCCAAACTGAAATGGCGTTGATCGAATCCGACGCAAAAGACAACTCGCAGGCATCCTTGATGTACTGAGCCTGATTCTTTTCGTTGTAACCCATGATCGAAGGTCCTGAGGGATAGCCAGTCTCGGAGACAAAAACAGGGATTCCTGCCTCTGATCTTGCCTCAGAACAAATTTTCAGAATTGAAGCATCGACCGGATCCGCATGCGAATAGTTGGGGTAGAAATCGAGTCCCAAGACATCACAGTATCTTGTCCAAGCTTTCCAGTCGACGTTTCTCCTGTCCACCTCGAGATTGATCACCAAAGTAGCGTTCGGGCATTCTGCCCTAACTGTCCCTTGCAGTGTCTTCAGAATTGCTTCCCGTATCTCGGGTTTGAACCAAATTCCTCCTTTCCTCCACCCAACTGCGAAGTGTTCTTCCCACCAGTTTGGTTCGTTTTCGATCTGCCATGTGCTTACGCTGTCCTTATAGTGTCTTAGGATCTGGTTTGTCGAAATTTCAAGTCTACGTAAATATTGTTCTGGGTCGTCAGTGTTGAGGCCTTCGGGGAGAAACCTCGCGTAGCCGTTTCCTACTACACCCAGAATCTCAATCGACTCAGCCTTCATGGCGTTTACAAAGTTGTCAAGAGGGAACTTTTCTATTTCGTGTTCTTCATCCTCTTCCTTTTCCTCGCGAGTCTTCACAGAGGGTTCAAAAAGGTTCCACTGAAACCAACAGCGAACAAATTGCACGCCGGCAGCTTTCAAGCGATTTGCAACGGCTTTGCACAATTCTGGAGCGCTCAACTCCTTGCTAGATTTGTCTTTTTCTTTTCGATCGCGAAAACTCAATGCGGACTCGATCTCCTTCACCAATGGTATTTTCAAGGGACCTCTCGGAAGATTGACTGATAACAAATGTGGGATTATGATCGATTTTGGAGCTGGAAAACCAGCAAAGGTCCATGAATCGTCTATGCTTATTCCGAAGGTGAAGCGTTCTGTCAGAAAATTTCGGGGCAACTCGTTTGAAGGAAGAATGCAGTAATCGATATTTTATTTATTGCTTGGTTCTAAGAGAGTAGATAACTGAGAAAAGAACAGGAAATGGCATTCATATGAGCAATCATAGGAGGCACATAGAAAGGAGTTAATCCGAGGTGTTCTAATTCTAAAATCCGCCGGTTTACCAGTCATTGCCGATCATGAGCGTGAGATAAGGCATAAAATCTGAAGTGATAGGAGAAAAGAACAAAGACACTGGCATTTTTTTCGAGACCTCTTGTGGATGGGAACAATTGTTGATTAGTGGAAAATCTCAATTCAGGAAAGAAAGCGAGTCGAAAGCATCAGCAGCAGAAAAAGAAGGAGACGACAGCATAACCGACCTAGATGCTTATCTTTCGAAAACCAAAGGCTCAGCGAAGCTATTTTCGAAAGCGAGTGAGTTCTTTGTTGGAGGGCAAAGTCATAATGCGAGATTTTTCAAACCTTATCCCTTCTTCGCAGCTCGGTCAAGTGGAAAATACATTTGGGATGTTGACGGAAACAGGTTTGTTGACTATTGGATGGGTCACACCGCATTGATTCTTGGCCATTCCCCAAAGGTAGTGACGGATGAGCTCAGAGACCAGATCGAAAATGGGCTTTTCTTTGGTTCACCAAACATCTATGCCTACGAGCTAGGCGAGCTCATACACAAGAATGTTCCATGTGCTGAATCAATCCGATTTTGCACGACGGGAGCCGAAGCTACGATGTACGCTGTGAGATTGGCACGAGCAGCTTCTGGTAGAAATATCGTTGTAAAGATCACTGGTGGGTGGCACGGATACAATTCTACTCTTGTTTTTGGTGTCAGCTCTCCTTTTGAAGAACCTGAGAGCGCCGGACTAGTTCCTGGCGAGGAAAAGTACACGAGGTTGATCTCTTTCAATGACATTGAAGAAGCTGACAGAGTCCTTTCCTCGGAATCCCAAGACATAGCTGCTGTTATTGTGGAGCCAGTGCTCGGAGGCGGTGGTGTAGTACCGGCGGAGAGAGACTTCCTTGTCTTTCTGCGCGAAAAATGCGATAGGATTGGATCGCTTTTGATATTCGATGAAATAATAACAGGTTTCCGGCTGGGACTCCAAGGAGGGCAGGGCTACTATCGCGTTTTGCCAGATCTTTGTACTCTTGGCAAGATAATTGGAGGAGGCCTACCTGCGTCTGCAATCGCGGGAAAGAAGGACACAATGAAATTCGCAGATACATCCTTGTTTCCTTCAAAGAAACAACGATGCTGGATCGGAGGCGGAACCTTTTCAGAGAACGCGCTTGCGATGAGGGCTGGGATCGCTACTCTGCGCTACCTTGAAGCGCACGCCAAAGACCTTTACAACCGGATAGGAAAATTTGGAACGGAGTTGAGGAAGAAAGTCGACGAAGCTTTTGCGGAAAATGGTATAAGAACACAGTCAACAGGAGTTGGTTCGCTTTTTGTAACTCATTTTCTTGCGGACGGGCAAGATGTGATAACTTGCGCCGAGGATGTAGATCTATCAAGGCGAGATTTAGAAAGAGAGTACTATTTCTCTCTAGTTTCAAAATACAACATTTTCTTTATCCCTGGCCATATCGGAGCCATATCTGATGCACATGAGCAAAGCGATATTGAATATTTTGTGGAATCTTCCCGGGAAGTCGCTAGACGACTTAAGATAAAACAAAGGTTGAAATCTCAATAAGTAACCAAGTATGAATTTGTTTTCGGTCGGTGGTTCTTTCGTCTGGCCGCTTAATAGGAATTGAGAGTTTTTTCTCTCCAAAATCTCTGTCAGTGGTGGGGGCTTCTGGAGATCGTGGTAGTCTCGGAAGAATAATTCTTGAAAATATTCTCAAAAGAGGATTCCAAGGCGAAGTCTTTCCGGTAAACCCGAAATTCCGTTCGATTTTGGGAATAAAATGCTTCCGGAACATTGCGGATGTTCCAGGCATCCCAGATCTCTCTATTGTACTAGTTCCATCAAAACAAGTGCCTGAGCTCGTCAAGGAGCATGCCTCCAAAGGGATCAAAAATGTAATCATTCTAAGTGCTGGTTTCAGCGAGACAGGCGAGAAGGGAAGGGAGCTAGAAAGGAAGATCTTGAGGACTGCCAAGGATTTCGGAATGAGAATTCTAGGCCCTAATTGTCTTGGGATATTTGACAATGTGTCTCATCTAGACACGTTCTTCATTCCAGACTCGCTTGTCAGGCGGCCTGTTCCCGGGAGAGTAGCCATCGTTTCTCAAAGTGGTTCTTTTGCAGGTCATGCTATGGATATCGCGGCTTTTGAAAACTTAGGACTTTCTCGAGTGATTTCTTACGGCAACAAGCTCGACATAAACGAAGTCGATTCACTCTACTTCCTAGCCCGCGATAGACATACTAAGGCCATTGGCCTATACATAGAAGGTGTCGAAAACGGGAGAAATTTTGTACGTGCAGCTCGCTATTGCTCTTCTTTCAAACCAGTGGTAGTTCTCAAAACAGGCAAGTCGGAAGAGCTTGAGACAAGCGTCGCTTCGCACACAGGCAGTTTATCAGGAAGCTATTCAGTTTACAAAGCTGCGTTTCGTAAATCTGGTATACTTGAAGTTGATTCACTTGAATTATTTGTCGATTCTCTAAAGGCGCTCACCTGCCTTCCAAGGGCAAGAGGAAGGAAAGTCCTGATAATTGGTCACGCAGGAGGTCTCGGGCTTCTCTTGGCAGATCATTGCGTTGAAGCAGGGCTTGAGGTCCCCAAGATCAGCGGGGATCTTTTCAAAAGGGTGCGTAGCCTGACATTTCCTTTTGCCTCAATTAACAATCCAGTCGATCTCACTGCAAGTGGATCTGATGAACAAGCGTCGCGAGTGTTTGAGGAAGCTTTCATCAGAGAAGATTCCTTTGCTGATATTGCAATCTACCTAGCGTTGTGGGGCCTCCCTCAGAGCTCAGACAAAATAGTAGCGATAGTTAAAAGAGCAATCGCTCGCTCTGGGAAACCAGTGGTTGTCGCAAGCGTTACAGGGGACATGTGCCTAAGAAAAAGATCAATATTCGAATCGAAGGGGATCCCTGTGTTTCTTTCGATCCAAAGGGCTGCTATGATTGCAAAACTGCTGTTTGAGGCTGAAAAGATACAAATGAATGTGAAAAAAGAAAAAATCAGAAAGAGTTGGAGTAACAATTAGCAGATCGCAATTTAAGTACTAAAAACAATAGCGCCCTTCTATTTCGATTAGATAATCCCTACTACCTCATGAAGACTCTGCAAGTGTGAAAAAGAGAGCCCGCTCTTCCTAAAATTGTTCTCCCTTATGAGGGAGAACAAGAATCCCTTTCTTTTCTTCACTTTTTCCCCTCTCTTCAAGGAATCTAACCCGATTATTCATACAACTGTGTGAGATATTGGGAGAAGGTTGCATCAAGGAATGAGAACACTACTTGCAGGCCTAAGGTCTTTTGTGCTGACAAGTCCTGGACAAGCTTCAACGACTCTTTCAATCGAATTTACAACCAAGGAAGCAGTTGCCAGATCTCCTGGAGTCCCATTGGGAATGCATAGTGTGATTTCTGGCTCGCCAACTATGGTTATGGAATCGTGCGGATTCTCGGCTCCTGCATACATCTCCATTCGATAAGATATTACCTCCTTTTGATCGAACAGGCCGCGAGCAGTCTGTATTATTCCAAGCACTTTGCCTTTCTCGATCGTGGAATGCGAACCGCTGAGGGTCATCCCTTGTGAAATTTTAGGGGAGACGATCTGTTCGACCTTGTCAATGTGGCAATTAAGAGCAGAAGCAACCATAGCAATCGATTCTTCCAGTCCGACATGCCCAAGTCTACCTTCCCGCACGCCTTTTTCAAACTCGTCCACAGTCAAGCCCAGTCCAGTTTTTCTCTGGAACGGAAGTCTTCTTGTTAGCGAATCGAGAACTCGTTCGCCCTTCACCTTCTTTACTGAAGAGCAAACACCGCTCAACGCAATTGGAATAAAGTCAAGTACGAATCCAGGATTGACCCCTACGGCGAGAATCGTGACTCCATTTTGCTTTGCGAGAGTATCAATCTCGGCCGCGTAATCAGCATGACGATACCAAGGAAAAGCAAGCTCTTCGGTTGTGCTTACAACATCCAATCCTTTTTTACAAAATTCAATCAAGTCGCTCCTTGTAGAGCTTAGAAACGAGCCTGTTGCATGCAATACTATGTCTGCGTCATGAGTTACGCCTCTTAGATCGCTTTTCACAATCACTCCAGTTGGCCCATCAATTCCAATTACTGAGGCAAGATCCTTTCCGACGATGTTTGGATCTATGTCTATTGCGCCTACGACTTCGATGCGATCTTTACGCATGAGAGCAAGCTTTGCGATCGAGCATCCTATTGGTCCGAGTCCAAAGCATATCGCTTTCTTTCTTCCACCATTCAAGGAGAAAATTCACCCAGTTCTCTCAGATTGATCCTTCCTTCTGTCTGACGTGGGAAAGGATTTGCTCTATTTCTTTAGAGTTTTTGAACGGCATTTTTTGGCTTTCGAGAGTAATAGAAATTGGTCCCAATTATACTGCAAGTGCATTTTCGGGGAGTGACTAGGAGGAATGACATTATCAGAGCCTTCTGAGAGCGTAGAGATTAGCGTTCTGAACAGGCTTGCTGAGACCATACAAGATGTGCGAACTGGGCTTGATCCTGAGATAATTGCGAGATGGTACGAGATCTTGGAAGCGGAGGCACGAGAGCTGTGTCCAACGCAGGAGTTAAAACAGAGCATAAAGGTAATTCAGAATCCCGAGCTTCCAATGAAATTCGAATTTAAGTCGTCGAAGCGCGCGGTTCCCTACGTTATTGAGGCCATTGAGAACAATCTCAATTCCATGCCTTTCGCTACGAGGTTGTATTTTCAAAAATTCGAAGAAATCTTGCACCAGCAGGCAGAAGAATACTCGAAGAATTCAGTTACTTCAAAATAAATGCGTGTACTCAAAAGCTAACAATTGGGTCTTCTCGCACTCAAGAACTCAACTCGGACCTTCCTCCAATCCGAGGATTTTTTGGAAAGTTCAACCGATTCTCCCAACGAGCTTTTCTAAATGCTCTGAAATGGTGAAATAAAACTGGCCTCAAAGCCTAGAGTTTGAAAATGGGTCTAGATAGATTCTCTATCGAATCTAGATCTCGGTCATTCTTTGACAGGTTGTTGGATAGAAATTCCCGATGACTTTTCCTTCACTCAATACAAACGTGATTTGTTAGGGAAAATTCCTTCAATGACAGCCGCAGCCACAAGAACATTCATCATCGGCTTCTGATTCTGAATTCTCGAATTCTTCGGAATGGGAATGAGAATGAGATCCTCCTTCTGCTGTGCTGAATGAATTTCCGCATCCGCAGGAAGAAACTGCGTTCGGATTGTTGATTTTGAAACCCGAGCCCTGTATCGTTTCAACGAAATCAATGCTGGATCCCGCAAGGAGTCGCGCGCTCTCATTGTCAATGTATATGTTTAGTCCGCTTTCCTCGAATGTAATGTCGTCCTCCTTTGCTTCCTTTTCAAGAACCATCCCGTATTGATAACCAGAACATCCTCCAGGCATCACGAAAACCCTGAGTCCATTTGCTTTTGATTTGTCTTTTGCTATGAACTGCCTTACGCGCTCCACTGCGAGCGGAGTGAGTGTCAAAATTTTTTCCTGAGACTTCTGCATAAATCATAAAGATCTTGTGGAGCACTATTAGAATCTTTTGCCCGCCTCATTCTTCTTCCTCTTCAGGCAGATCTATGAGCTGTCCAGTGCCTAGAATCTGCACTCAAAATCTTTGCTCCGATTTCATTTGAGTCTTGGATTGTAAAGCGACTTGAATTCTGTTTGCAGCCATCAATTTGACATCTATGGACAATCAGAAAAATCCCACTCGGAGTGTAACTTCTTTCCATTGTTCCAGAAAACTTCCAATTTCAGATCTTGAGTTCTAAACCTCAAGCGCTTGATTTTAGATCAACGAACAAAAGCGTAGTTAGCACTAAGGGTCATCAACTA
>CADDZS010000043.1 GCA_902812485.1 archaeon | reverse complement strand
AAAAAGCCAGCACCGATTTATATGTGGAAAACCTAATCTAAGCAGGCAGTCACTGAATATCCTCAAAACTCACTAAGGATGAAAGAAAAGGCAGGACATTTCGATTCGTTAGGTCGGCAGGGAACGACCCAACTTCCAAGAAGAAGAAGAGAAGCGAAGCGAGCCAGATAATAATCTTGGTATATTGCACAAACTGCGGGCGGAAGCAACCAGACGACAACGCAGAGTTTTGTACTTTCTGTGGAAGCAAGCTAAATCCCTCAGGGGGAGATGGCCTTGGATTATCTTCAGGTTTTGAAACGGCTGGTACGGAGCAAGCAGCACACGAAGGGAACAAATGCGACTATTGCGCAAATCTAGTCCCGTACTCCGAGATATTCAGATGCAAGTATTGCGGCGGAAAGTTCTGCTACGACCACCGCCTCCCTGAGAACCATCTTTGCAAGAGCGCAAGTGCAAGGAGAGTCATACCGACTGGGGAGTCGGCGACTTCGAGCAGCGGGGCAGGCTCCTATTCTTATTCTTCGACTCCCCGATATGGGTATTCGAGGAGAACGGGCTCTTCATTCGGAATAAACATCTCGAAGCAAGGCAAGAACCTGCTCATAGCAATAGGACTAGGTTTTATAATCGGATCCGCCTTGACTTTCATCGCAGTCGACGACTTTCTCGGCGGGCAAGCTCTAGTCTACCTATTCCTAGAGGTAGATGATCTCGTCTATCGAGGATGGATTTGGCAGCTCGTCACCTCCTTGATCATTTCCCCGTTTGGCATACTCGGATTCGTCGACGTCTTGTTTAATGCGATTGCCCTAGTCTGGCTTGACGGACTCCTCTCCCAAGCTTATTCTCCAAAACAGTATTACGCAGTTTTCTTAGCGACTGGAGTCTTTGGGAACATCATAAGCCTACTCAACGGCCCCGGCGTCGTAAGTTTCGGAGCATCCGGAGGCATATTCGGTCTCATCGCAGGAGTAGTGACGATTGACTACGCTGTCAACAGGAGATTTAACCCCTCTCTTATCGGCTGGTTCATCTTCATCTTCATTCTGAGCAGCTTGGGCGGATCAGTTGACATTTTGGCTCATCTTGGCGGAGCAGTCCTTGGTTTCGTAATGGGGTACGCAATCGGAAAGCGAAGACGCATGTTTTAGCCAAGAACTTCGCTCTGTGCGCTTCGACAAAGAGATCCTCCTTCTGAAAAGTCGAGGAGAACTTTCTAGGCGGAATCGCCACTCCGTTCCGACTTGGCATTTGCCTGCATTTCTTCGGGCATCTGGAGTACAAACTCCACGCTGTCAAACCCTTCTTCCTTTGTGGGAATCTCGAAAATCCCGTAATATCTCATTATGGCCGAGACCGGAACATATTCCTTTGTTCCCTTCCTCTTTGAATTTCTCGAGATCGCAAGAGAAGGTGGACAAACAAGACAGACTGCCCTCACCCGAAATCCGTGCTTCCTTGCGATTTCTATGTACTTCCTCCGCACTCTTGAAGTCACATTGGTATTGTCGATGACCATGCTCCTTTGCCTCGAAATCGCCTGAGAAATGGCGACATCCTCTCTATGCCTCGTTCGAAGGGTGTCGAGGTTTATCCTTACGTAATCGGAAAACATTGTTCTCGAAAGGGTCGATTTGCCGCTCCCGGGCACCCCGCAAAGAACCACTATCTCCATGACTCTCCTCAACCATTCCTAGTTTGAATTGCTCCTTGAAAATCCCCCTTTTTGCTTCCGACAATAAGGGGCGGGAGAAGGGAGAAACCAAACGACTTTCCCTCCCTCATTCCCCTCCACCTCTCTTTGGGCAAGAATTATATCCGAGTCATTGTCTCAAGAAGAGACGATCACAAGAAATCTTGAAGATTTTCATGAGAGTTTGCCCTTCTTGTTCCTTCTTTTTTTGGCAATTCCTTGAAAAGGATCCTATTCTTTTATTTGCGTTAAGCCTCAACAATAGAAATTGGGCATAGAGGAAGAAAATTGCACCGCGACTGCCAGCACCCGACGCTCAGCCTGATGAGAAGTGGGCCAGACGTTTCTGGAAGCTGCATAAAGTGCTGGAAATCAGTCATAAAGACAAAGGAAGTCATAGCCTGGAAGTATGGCCTTGTGGGATATAGGGAGAAGAAACAAGTGCAGCAGCAGCAACAGCAACAACAAAATGAACCTTCTTCCTCTCAGCGACAGGGTAGTATCGCCTCATGTGAGCACAAGATACTCAAGATCTATAGGTCTGACAGGTACGTTGCAGCTAGATGCATGCACTGCGACACTCTGATCACTTCTGTTTCCGAGCTCAGATTAATCAGAAGCGCGATCATAAAGCCCCGAATCGACTTGGGTGCCAGCCCCATTGTCAGAGGAAAGCAGAAGCTCGAACCGAGCGTAATACCTGGAACCCCGGAGATTTCCTTCTCTTCCCACTCCTCACCCTCCAAATAGTGTGTTGTTCTTTTTTCCCTTCCTGTCCACTTTGGATGGGTGACTCCAGAGAGAATACATCGAGTTCCCGCTTTGGTGAGATATATGCTCCCATCATGACTTTCTGAAAAAGAATCTTCTTCTCGGTCATTATTTCAGCGCTGCGCCACAAGCGCTACAGAACTTTGCCTCCGAGCTGTTCGTCACCCCGCAATTAGGGCAGTGAACCGCTTCGATTATCCTCTCTTCGCTGTGGCTCATACCCTGTGAAGACGCGAAATCGTCTATCACGCGCCAAATCTTTCCAGGAAGCTGGTGCTCCTCATAGATTCCAACGGCGCCTGGGATCATGAGCGGTAAAAACACCAAAAATCCAATCGCCTCAACGGCAGCCTTATCGACCCATCTCGCCTGGCCTAGAGAAATCGTCGTCGTCGCGCCGTTGCGGTGCATGTGCACCGTTAATGCTTGACTCATACCTACAATTGTCCTGAGCCCTCCCTTCTTTATCTGTACGTATTTGTCTCCATCCTTTTCGAAGCTTTGAACGTCGTAGCCCTGCGCTCGAAAAGTCTCTTCAAGCTTCTTTGTGAGGGTGTCTACATCGAGTCCTTGGGGATAGATTTTTTGCTTCATTTAGAAAATTCTTCACTTGAGATTGATCAGAGGAGAGGAGTATGTGTTAAGAGTTTTCCAAAATCTCTTCTGATCTTTGCTCTTCTTGCGATTTGTCTGCCCTATTGGTGGTTCTAGGAAGTTGAATTCATCCGATTTGAGCGAAACACTCGAAAAGAATGCGAATATGCAGCTCATCTTCGACGACTCGGCTCCGAGCTACCGAGAGAGACTCCCGGAAATACTCGAGAGCGCAAGCAAGCTCTCAAAGAAACTCGGAATCCATCTAGATCTTCTTGAGATAAAATCGATCAAGGACAGGCAGGAAAACTCGCTTTTGATAGACTCGATACGTTCCATACTCCCCCAGGAAAGAGGGTCGATCGTAAGCTCGAGGGGGCACATACTCCCGCTTTCAAAGACAAAGAAGCTTAACACGGGCAACACACCGATCTTGATTGTAAAGAAGGGGTCGCGGGCGATCTACGTCTTTCCTTGCTTGGTAGGCGAAAGATACATGGATCTTGAGAGCGGCCTACGTCACATAGAAGCTTCTTGGCCGAGGCTTGATCCGCTCAAGGTTCAAAACGAAGAGGATGCGATAATCAACCAGATCTCGGAGAGACCAGCTCTTCTGGAGCCGGGGCTTTGTCTTGTAGGAGTCGAAGTGGACACGGGGGCGGGCTTTGCCGATGCGATTTTCAAAGATCAAGGGGGAAATTTTCTTGTCATAGAAGCAGAGCGAGAAGCAACGGACTCTTCAATCGGGCAGATTTTAAGACTCGCCGCGGCTTTCGAAGGTAAAAGAGGAAGACGCCTCCAAAACAGAAGAAAAATCGAGACTGATGAGCTATTAGCTCAAAATGAAACAAAGAAAGGCAAGAGAGCCGAAGAAGGGGTCCGTGCAGGAATAGTTTGCTTTAGAGCTCACGAATTCGTTATAAGTGCAGCAAAACGCGCTGGAATTGAGGTATGGACTCTCGACCAGTACCATCCGTTTCATTTGAGTAAAAGGATTTGATGACCTTCTTTCAAGTAGCAAGTTATTTCAGTTAAGGGCTACCACATTCCGATTTCAAGCGAATCAAACAGCTCAAAGAGAGAAAGAAAGTAAGAAAGACACAAACCACAAGAAGCGGAAGAAGGGAGAAAAAATAGAAAGGACAAAAAGGTGTTCATCTCTCCTCCTTGGCTATCACGATCTCAATAGAACTCTTGATTTCTGTTTTCCTTGCGATCATAATGTTTGCATCGCTTGTTTCGCTTCGTGCCAAAGTGCCCTACACTCTCGTCCTTGTCTTCTTCGGGATGGCAATCACCGCAGTTTCTCTTGCAGGGCACCAGATACCCACAATCATCCAAAGTGTAAAGTCTTCGATTTTTGATCCTTTCACGAGCCAATCGGGGAGTTCCCTTTTCGTTGGGCTCATAGTTCCCCCGCTGATCTTCGAAGCTATGATGCACACAAAGTCCACCGATCTTCGTTCCGTGATCAGGCCTTCCGTGGTCCTCGCAACCGTTGGTGTTGTCATTGCGACAATCGTCGGAGGGCTCGCGCTCTGGAAGATAGTCGGTGTTCCCGCGACAACCTCATTCTTGTTTGCTGCTGCCATCGCCCCAACAGACGCGGCGACTGTCCTCGAAATTTTCAGGAGAACCAAGGTTCCCTCGAAGCTTGCGACCCTAATGGATGTCGAAGCAGCTTTCAACGACGCCACCGGAATAATGATCTTCTCGATAGTGCTTGAATCACTCGTCGTCCCAAAAGTTTCACTTCTTGCAACTACATTCAAGTTTGTGGAGATCTTCGGCGGTGGAGTCGTCGTGGGACTTCTCGTCTCCTTCATAGCTGAATTGCTCGCAAGTTTGATAACAGAAAAACTCTCCGAAACACTGCTCACGATATCCGCAGTGTACGGATCTTACGCGCTTGCTAGCACATTCGGCTTTTCTGGATTGATAGCCGTCTCGGTCGCCGGGCTCTACTTCGGGAATCTAACCATACGTTCTGCGATGGGACCAGCCACAAGAGAGGCCGTCACTCTCTTCTGGCAGATAGCGGCTTTTCTCTCCAATTCAATCGCCTTTCTCTTCATAGGCTTTTCGACGAATTTCTTCGAATTCGCTTCTAGCATATACCAGATAATCGCCGCCTTCCTCGCCGTGACCGCTGCCAGGGTCGCATCTGTTTATCCTATCCTGACGCTGTTCAACAGATTCGGAAGAGAAAAGATTCCGATGAAGTGGAGAAACGTCGCGACCCTTGGGGGGATGCGCGGAGCGCTCTCGATCGCTCTCGCCGCTTCTATTCCCGCATCCTACGTTTCCCCCTCAACTACAAACACTATTCACACGCTTGTTCTAGGAGTGGCGTTCATCTCGATCAGCCTTCAAGCCGCCGCTCTCTTCCGCTACGTGAGAACAAGTTTCCCCGAAGAGCAGAGATCAGAGGTTGAAGAGCTCGACGTACGCCTAAGAAGATCAATTGCGGCAATCGAGTACCTTCAGAAACTCAAAGAAGAAGGAAAGATCTCCGGCGACGATTTTGCATCCCAGCTTGAGAGAGACAAGGACGAGCTCACAGAGGTTTTAAATCAAATCAGTTCCGCCGTCGGGACAACTGAAATACTCCGCTCAAGGGCGGCAGGCCTTTACTCGACTCTCGTGACCCTACCAATGTCGAAGGCGATGCAAGTCCTTAGAATCAACAGAATGGAAAAGCCAATCCAGACGATAATCGAGAAGACAACAACAACTCCTTCTCCTTCGGATGGTGAAAACGGTAAGATGGAGGAAGAAACGACGCATCACGACGAAGAAAGCCCTTCGACCAAGGAGAACAACTCATCGACTTTTTGAAAGGTGAATAAGGGGCAAGGAATGGGAGGAGCGGGCTTGGGGCAATCGCCACTCTCGATCCTCTTTGCTTACCTATTCTTCTTGGAGGAGAGAGAAAAACGAGTAAAGGAGTTTTAGATGGGACAGATATTTCTAGCTAGCTTGGAGGGATCAATGATCACGACTGAGTGCTACTACTACTGCCACCCTTTCTTTCCCAGAAAAGCTCCGCAACAAGCGCGAGAAGTATCACAGCGGCAGCGTATTCATTGTACGGAGAAACTGTGAGATAACCGACATAGGGGAGAATCAGTACAACCTTCCCCACATACATCGATTGATTGATGTCAACGTCAACAGGCGGAGAATCCGGCGGCCCGATTGAAGTGGGGTTGTTGTCCCCCTTTGTCGTGATAATCTCCCCCCTTGAGGTGTTATCGATCCTGACTATTCTGTGTATCACAAAGCAAGGGGTGCTAGTTTCGTAAACCAAGTTGGATCCAGCAGAGCTGACGCAGGAGCCACCATTTTGCTCAACCACGAGTGGAATGAAAACTATCACGTCTCCAACTTTCAGCTGATCGAAAGGCACCTTGCTTATCACGGCCACAGTCCCAGGGGGAATAGTGGGAGTCATGCTCGTTCCCGTCACAATCGTGAAGGGATTGGGCTCTTGGGTGACAAAAGAGATCGCGAAATAGCTCAGGAGTATAGCCACAATCGGGGTCAGGTAGATGAGATAGGACAAATACCTCCTCCTATTACTACTTGTTCTTCCTCTTCCCCGACTGCTCTCGCGGCTTTTGCCTTCGTTGCTTGTCAAAATAAGTGATGACGCCCTTTTTCTATAGTCTCAAAAAAAAAGAGAATATTGGTATTCTCTCTATCTGTCCTTTGCTACCTTCTTCTTCTCGTCGTTCCTTTACGCGAGCCCTTCCCTATCCAAACCTTGAACTCTCTCCCTCTCTCTTCTCCCCCCTTCTCAACCTGCGCAGGAAAAAAAGACGCTACATTGCAGAGGGGATTTTTCTCAAAGCAGAAAGACAGAGAGGTTGTACCGATAGCTTTTGGGATTGAGGTATTTGTGATTTGTGGGCTTTGGAAACCTACTGATCCGATGCTCGGAGGCAGAGGATCCACACCCTTGCTCCTTCCCGTCAAAGAGTGCAAAATAAGAACCTAGACAAAAAGGAATTGGGAAAGGAGGGAAATCCTGAAGGAACCTTTTCTCGTTGAAACTGAAAGATTACCACAAGCTATAACCAAAAATTCAGGGTGGAAAAAAAGAAGAAACTTGGTAAAAGCCTAAGAAAAGAAGAGAAGGGAAGAGTGGTTTGAGAGCGTTGCGCTACTACTCTCAAAACCTCGATTCCTTTTTTTCCTACTTGCTTGCGTAGGCCTTCTCTCACAAAAGAAAAGAAGATTTGTGGGCTTTTCGCTAATATTCTCCGCCCATTCCGCCCCCTCCGCCTGGCGGTGGAGAGGGTGGCTTTGTCTTTCCGACAGCTACGACGTCGTCAATACGCAGAAGCATGCAAGCAGCCTCGGTTGCAGACCTTATTATCTGCTCCTTGACAGCCGCAGGCTCCACTACGTCGTCGCTCATCATGTCTGAGACCTTGCTCGTGCGGGCATTGACGCCAAACCACTTCTTCCCCTGCCCATGCTTTGCCCTGAGCTCAACCTGCGTGTCTATAGGATCCATTCCTGCGTTCTCGGCTAGGGTTAGAGGTATTGACTCAAGAGCGTCTGCGAACTTGAGGACCGCAAGCTGCTCCCTGCCTGAGAGCTTCGTTGCATATTCCCTTAGCTTCCCCGCAATTTCAGCCTCTGGAGCTCCACCCCCAGCCACTATCGCAGGCCTCTCCAAGACGTCCTTGACGACCATGATCGCATCGTGCACGCTTCGCTCCGCTTCATCGACTACTCTCTGTGAGCCGCCTCTCACAAGGATAGAGACTGCCTTTGGATTCTTGCATCCTTCGACGAAGACCCACTTGTCCTGCTCGACTCTTCTCTCCTCGACTAGCTGCGCCGAGCCAAGATCTTTTTCGGTGAGGTCATCGAGGTTCGTCACTATCCTTGCCCCTGTTGCCTTTGCAAGCTTTGTCATGTCGGATTCTTTCGCTCTCCTCACGGCAAGGATGCCTTTCTTTGCCAAGAAGTGCTGGGCAATGTCATCAATGCCCTTTTGGCAGATGAGAACGTTTGCTCCGACGGCTGCGAGCTTATCCACCATCGCTTTTAGCATTTCATTTTCCTCGTCGAGGAACTTCTTCATCTGAGTCGGGTCGTTTATTCTGATCTCAGCTGAAAACTCCGTCTTTTCTATCTCGAGCGGAGAGTTGATGAGTGCTATCTTTGCATTCTCCACTCTCTTTGGCATACCTGCGTGAACTACTTCCTTATCTAGAACTATTCCTTTGATTAGTTTCGTGTCTGCAGTTGATCCTCCTGGTTTCTTCTCGACTTTTATGTTGTCAATGTCCACCTTGTAAGTTGTGGTGCCGTTCTCAGTCGTCTTGTCTGCGACTTGGAGCAAAGCCTCGACCACGAGTGAAGCTAGTTCCTCGCTGTTCTCAGCTACGAGCTTTGTGAGCATGCTCGTGCGCGCCACGTGATTTAGGGCATCCTTATCTCCTGGTTTCACCTTGACGGAGATTTCGTCCAAGAACTCGACTGCCTTGTCTGCAGCTTTCCTGTACCCGTCGACGATGATTGTCGGATGGACATCCTTTGAAATCAGCTCTTCTGCCTTGTCAAGTAGAGCTCCAGCTAGTACTACAGCTGAAGTTGTTCCATCTCCGACTTCATTATCTGTAGTCTTTGAAATCTCCACAAGCATCTTTGCAGCTGGATGCTGAACATCTATCTCCTTGAGTATTGTAGCTCCATCGTTTGTGATTGTGACATCTCCCAAGCTGTCGACTAGCATCTTGTCCATTCCTCTTGGCCCCAAGCTTGACTTGACAATCTCTGCGATGAGCCTTGCCGCGAATATGTTATTCCTCTGAGCTTCGTTTCCCCTGAGCTGGGAAGAACCTTCCTTAAGAATCAGAACGGGTTGCCCCGATGAAGTAGTTGCTGGAATTGCTGTTGCTGACATACTCATAACTCACCTTCTTTCTTTCTTTTCCCTATTATTATACCCTCTAGGATGTAATGCAAATGCGAAATGCCTAGGAGGACTTCATAAATTTTTCGTTATCAGTTAGTTTCCTAATGTTAGTAACTTCTCTGCACGTTCTACCCCGCCTGCTCACTTATTTCCTTCCTTCTCAAAACTTTGTTCCTATCCCTCTTGCTTGCCCATCTATCTAGCATTTTGTGACAAATAGGGGGCGCTCTGTTGCTCGCTCTCGAAACCCGCTATGCTTAGGCGGGTTTTTTTGATCCTTTCCCACTTTGAAGACATCAAGCTGTAAAATGGAAAAAAGGAGGTTGAGAGAGGGGGAAGACGCGAAAGCTTGCGAGGAAGTGCGTCATTCCGCCCAAAAGCGTCTCTCTCCCCAACTCCTCTTGTAAGAAAGGGGGAATGTATCATCCTTGAGGAGCAGTCTTTATCTTGGACTCGAAGAAGAGGAGGGAGAGAGAGGGGGGTAAGTTAATACGGCAATCTTTGCATGGGCAACTCTTTGAAACTTACCCGAGCAGGGAAAAAATTCGAGAAGATGGTGTGAGAGCAATAAGGAGCAGAATGTCATTTTCTTCCTCTTCTTCTTTTTTCAACTGTTTGCGCTTCCCCCTTTTTTTGATCGTTTCGTTGTAGGATAGAGGCGAAAGATAGTCGATTGCAGCGACAACATCAAGAATTCAACAAAATCGAGTCAGACAATCCCTTCAACAACGCGCTCGCTCAGCTTGCGTCAGTTACAGACATGCTATCAATAGAGCCTGAATATTACGAGATGCTGAAGAGCCCTGAGAAGGAGATCACAGTCTCACTCCCCCTCAAACTCTCTGATGGCTCCGTTTCGACTTTCATTGGATACAGAGTACAACATAACAATGCGCGAGGTCCGTACAAAGGCGGGATAAGATACCATCCGAACGTTACGCTAGATGAGGTCAAAGCACTCGCGATGTGGATGACTTGGAAGGCTGCGATAATCGACATCCCCTTTGGCGGAGCGAAGGGCGGAATCACGGTTGATCCAAAGAAACTGACCTTAGATGATCTCGAGAGGCTCACAAGGAAGTATGTCAATGCAATAGAAAAGGACATTGGGCCCGAAAGTGACATTCCAGCACCAGATGTCAACACCAACTCTCAAACTATGGCATGGATAATGAACGAGTACTCGAAGCTCAAGGGACACAACGTTCCAGCAGTCGTGACTGGTAAACCTGTCGAGCTCGGAGGTTCCGAAGGCAGAATTTCTGCAACTGGGAGGGGTGTTGCGATCTGCATCAGGGAAAGTGTGAAGCGCTTCCTTCAAAAGGATGTGAAAGATGTCACAGTCGCGATCCAAGGCTTTGGGAACGTTGGAAGCTTCGCCGCAAAATCGCTCATGGAAATGCACGCCAAGGTCGTGGCTATCAGTGATGTTTTCGGCGCTGCAAAGGCCAAGGGGGAGAAGGGATACTTTGAGGTTCCATTCGAGAAACTTCTCGAAGCCTCGAATAGGCTCGGCTCCGTGACAAAGATTCCAGGAGCAGAGATCATCTCAAATGCCGAGCTACTGGAATTAGACGTTGACGTTCTCGTGCCTGCAGCGCTAGAAAATCAGATTACAGAAGCCAACGCAAGAAAGATCAAGTCGAAGATAATCGTCGAAGCCGCAAACGGCCCTACGACTCCAATGGCTGACAAAATACTTGAGAGCATGAGAGTGAAGGTCGTTCCTGATATCCTTGCAAATTCTGGAGGAGTTCTCGTCTCGTATTTCGAATGGGTTCAGAATCTCAACAGGGATCACTGGCTCGAAGATGAGGTAAATGGCAGACTTGAATCGAAAATGGTGAGAGCTTTCAAGGATGTGCTTGATTTTTCAGAGAAGCAAAACTGCGACTTGAGGCGGGCCGCCTTGGTGATAGCGGTCAATAGAGTAGTTTCAGCAATGAAACTAGGTGGTTGGCACTAGAGGAAGGGGTTCCTGCTGGGACTGGAAGGAAAAAGATCTGATGCGAAAAAGTAGTCAGTCGATTCTATTCTCAAGACGCACATATTCTCTATCGACATATAGGAGAGGTTCCTTCTTTTGTCCAAAGAGATCGACGACTTCGGCCAAGAACAGAGTGTGATCTCCAGCGGGTATCACTTGAGTAATCCTGCAATCCAAATAACCTATGCAATTTCTTATGATCGGATTTCCGTTCTTTCCAATATAGTAATCAAGACCCAAGAATCTTCCCGCTTCACCAGTGAGCGAGAACTTTACCGCTATGTCCTGCTGGGTTGCCGAGAGAATGTTTACGCAGTACTTTCCAGATTTTATCAAAAGATCCTTAGCGGTGCTCTCGTTCCTGATTGAAATGAGAACAAGCGGAGGCTCAAGAGAGACAGAGATGAACGCGGACACCGTGAGCCCGAAAAGTTCTCCAGTATCTAGAGCACTTGTCACAACAGTAACTGCGGAGGGGAAATATCTCATCACATTCCTCAGGTCAATCGGTGTCTTGACCTGCTTTCTCGGGGGAAGAACCCCTTCGATCATGCTGTCTACTCTTTCTCCTTCTAGTGCTTTCGGCATTTCTCCGGCTTGATCGTCGTTTCTTGAACTTGGTGAAGGATGCTTTGTAGGCACTTTCTATTTCTTTGTCTCCTTTGATGCAAAGTCACTCTTCGGATTGCTAGTTGCCCGCGCATTACATGAGCTCGTTACGATATAGGGGGCTACCTCGCCTGCTACCGAGGCCTATCGAGGGTACAACCTCTCTCTGCCTCATGCATGAGACAATGGCGCTCTCCTTTGTTCCTCTCTTTTGCAGGATGATCTTTATCATCCTTTGGCATACCAAATGCAATCATAATAACCAAGGACTACAAGATGAGTCTCAAGCAACTCATAATCATCATTTTACTGAATAGAAAAGAAAGTGGATCGGTTTGGCAAATATTAGGCTCGTGAATTCTGGTGAGAGCTATATTTCAGGCCGCGTCTTCGTAGGGATCGTTCTCGTTGAGCTCGGGCTCGCTTGGATAATCGGTGAGAGAAGGCCATACGGCCTCACTGGGATTGTTGCATTCGGATTCATGTTCGGATCTCTCCTTTTGATCAGGTCAGTTTTGCGAAGAAGGCCATACGTCGTGGGAAAGTTGAGTCTAATATTTGGCCTGTTGATTCTCGGGCTTTCTTTCGTTTTTTACTATGGACTATCGGGCTATCTCATCGCAATCCTGTTGGTGATCATGGGACTCGCAGTAATATTTGGTTCTTGGCGCAGATAAAATCACCAGTCTCCGAAGGTGGAAAAGAGATCGAAAGAAAAGAGAGGCACAACGATGCCGAGCATTTTGTACTTGGTAATCCAACTGTTGGAGAAGACAATCAGATGCCTATGAAATCTAGACCAAAGATTACGATGAAAACGAAAAGCAGGATGAAAAGACAAATAGCCAGAATCATCCAGAACTTGTCGGTCTTCGAGAGCAACCCTGCGATGTTCACCAGCTCTAGGCTTGCCGCGGCAAGTTATGAAGGCTTTCTAAAATGATTCATTATCCTTTATTTAGGACAATCAGTCTCGCCATCTCTTTTGTAACAAACCTCTGAATCACCTCTTCCCCATTTTTTCCATTATCCTTTAGCGGCGGATCTTGCTCCACAGGCCTCGCATACTATGAGAGTCGTTTGCTTGCTCTTCTCAAGATGCGTGTCAGGGCTGTTACACACAGGACATATCACTCGCTCCTTGAGATAGCGAGATATGAGCGCGGAGAAGGATGATTTGTCTGGCCTTCCCATGAAGATGGCTCTCCCATTCTCAATTGAGGCATTTATGGCGAGTTGGCTGCGGAAGTAATTCAGAAACTCATTTTCATCCCTTCTTAGCAAGCGAGGAAAGTCGCTAAAATTGATGAAAATGGTCTTCTTTCCAGTCACGAGTATCTTGGGTTGAGGGAGCTTGAGTCTTTCTTCTGCAGACTGGATCTCACTCTCGGGCCGTGCCTTTCGAAGCCTTTCCAAAAGTGCCTCATACTGCTCCCTAGTTTGCTTGACCTGATTGTTCTCTGTCATTTTTCGAAGAATGTCACCCTTTCTCTTACATGTGCTACCTTTCTTTCTCTAGGATAGAAAGAATTACTTGGGATTCTCAGGGATTTATACGTTTGATCCTCATGTTCCGGCGATGGCAAATCTCCAAAAAACTGCTTTCATTTTGCCTCTTCTTTTCCGCAAATTAGTGCCTGCGCGCTTTCTCCTTCTCCCTGATTTCACAATGGCAACACATGTGATGAGGAGGCCATTTCTGATTTTGGGAAAAAGTTCGCCTTTCTCATCATGCACTTGAAAGAGAGTTTGACAGCCCGCGTTCTCCCTGATAGCGGCCGGCGTACTGTCTTTCGAACTCCTTGTTAGATCTTATTATTACGAGCTGTCCTACCCTTGCAAATCTCTTGATTTTGGCTGGCCTGTAGCAAACAAGAAGCACCTTTGGTTGACCGGAATAGCCCGGGTCAAACAGTGCAGTCCTCAAATCAAGACCGTTCCTCAAGAGTGTGGATCTTGGAAAGAGAATCCCTATAGCATCCCCTGGTATTGTAGTTATCTCGTTGAGCTCTGCGACGTAGGCCCCCTCTGAAAGATCAAACCAATCTTCTGGGGCTGGTAATTCTACCAGCTCAGAGTTTTCAGTCTTCGAAGTCTCGAGCGAGTATTGCGTCTTTCGAAATGAATACACCTTGCTTACTGTCAAGTCGAACCCAGCGGGCTGCTCCTGCTCTCCAGATTTATCTTTGAAAGTTGATTTTATGAGCTCTGCTATCTCGCCGCCAGAGAGGATGATTGCCCTCTTGTCTGTGTTGTTTGTCTGCATGGGAGCAAACACCTTACGAGGTGATTATTTTCGGTTTCGCTCGCTCAAGAAGCGAGAGATTCCCGAGAATCAGCTGGGGGAGGGGAAAAGGGCGTGAATATTAGGAGATTGCTGAACGAAAGAGTTGAAGGTTCTTTTCCAGATTTTCAGGAAACAGATTGGAAGTTCTTCTAGGTCAATCAGGGAAAGAAGAAGAAAAGGAAGCCTCTTCCTCTTCTCTATTCTGGAGCTCAACTAAGTAAGTTTGGCCGAAGCTGCACTGGAAAAAGATCATTTAGTGCCGCGCCTTTCGGCCATCAAGCGATAGACCTCAGGAATTGCATATGCATACCCAACATGTGCGCAGTCCTTTCGCTCGTCATGCATACAGATCAAGTCCTTTCCATGGACTTGTACCTCGACGATTCTACCAATCTTGTTGTCCTTGATCATTATCGAATTGTCTTGAAGACCTATTTTTTGCATGAATGGGGCCTGAAGTGCGAAACTCTCGTCCGCTTCTATGACCTCCATTATCAAATCATTGATGTAGCGCGAGAAACTCTTGTTTTTGTCAACTTGGCCCGATTTGACTTTCTGAGCATACCTTTGTTTTGCTTTATCATGAACTTGCTCCGTTATCGTTATGACACTAAAGCCATCCTTTGGCATCTTTCCCTGCTTCACTTCTCCTTGAACTTTCGATAATTACTGTAATCTTACAGTATTCTGTTTATTTATCCTTTGCTGTGATTCGAAGATCAAAATGAAGGTGAGCGTTGGTTGAGTCGGCGTCTAAGAAAGAGGCTATTAATTGAATACTCCCCCCAAATAAGAAAAGGAGAATGTTGAAACTGAATTTTCATGGCGAGTTAACAGAACATTGAGTTTTATGGATGAAAGGAGCGCATCTTTGCTCTTAAAGTAGAGCGAAGTGCTAAAATCCATCTTACCTGTGAGTTAATGTATCAACATGCGTCGATCAAATATTTTGTTTGTTGCTGCCATCCTCATCCTGGGATGGTTCGGAGCTGAAGCGTACGCTGGTCAGAATATTTGTGTGACCTCTTGCATTTCTCTTTCTGGACTCTCCTCATGGGAGATCGGCTTGGTAGTTGCGATCATCCCTGTTTTGCTTGTGATCTTTGGGATAATCTCTCGAAGGTCGCCTAGTGACATCATGACTGAGCAACAGACAAATTCGGGGAAAAGCCGGTTGCAATCTCACGACGAGGAGGAGGAAGAAGAAGAATAAGGCGGGGACAACCAATAGGAGCATAAAATTAGGCGAGTAACAAGTTTAGCCCCTTAACTAAAATTTCCTTTTGCCTAATTCGTAGCGTATCAACCGAGCCCTTTCCTCGAGGGAATTTTGTCTGCAAAGCTGCTCTTGCAGATCTCCATGCTCAATAATTTCTCCAATTTCTTCGATTTGGATTCGAAGAGCTTCCACTTCATCTTCGCAAATATTCAAAAGCTGTACAAGATTAGGCGTTGGCATTTTGTGGATCGATTCTCTTTCGAAGAAACTCCCTTTGGTCTTCCCGCTGTCCTGACTTTTAGCGGCATGAGCGTTTACAATCAAACGCTCACGCTGTCCTGTTTCGATATAATAACTTGCTTGTTCGCACTAAGAAAGTTTCAGGATTTTCAGTACGAATTAGGAATTCAAAGGCGAATCTACAGTGTCTTTTGAAAATTTTCGGCTTTTGATGATTTTCTTAACCATGTAGGAAAGAGAAATATACGATAACGCGGGAGAAGAATTGGCAGTAATAAGCAAGTCCTAGGATTTTTGGGACATGGCGAAGGTTGAGGGTCCGTGCCAGCTTTTCTCTTTGTGCTCTTGACGCCCTAAATGTTCTCCTCTACTAGGAAGGAATATGTAATACATGGGGCAAGAATGCTAATAGTGTCTCCGTGAATAGGGATTATCCTCTTTCTTTGCTTTGCAAGAGGCGCGCAAAAAGGAAAATTCGCAAGAGTCTCAAGCAGAGGCCAATGACGAAGCTATCGAATATGTAACGTAATGCGATAAGCTTAATGTTTGCTGATTTCTTGCCTGATTCAGTACTTTTCCTTAGAGCTCAGTGGATTCCATGAATATCAGACGAGAAGGGCGATTAAGGCGTAACATAGGCATCCTCGGAAATTTCGCATTTGGTTACGCCGACGTAGCTGAGGGAATCTACTTCACCCTTGGAATAGTCATAATCAACGCTGGAGGAGCGGCACCTTACGCGTATCTCTTTGCGACGATAGCATATGTTCTAACAGCTCTGTGCTATGCAGAGCTTGCAAGCACCTATCACCATACGGGAGGAGCATTCGCTTACGCTAATCGAGCTTTTGGTAAGAATGTTGCTTTCTTCGCAGCATGGGCTCTTCTCTTGGATTACGTGGTCACGACAGCGATCTCCTCCCTTGCAGCAGTGGGGTACCTTGGATATTTCATTCCAATTTTAAACGAACCATTTTTCATGAGCATTGCAACCTTCGTTGCCCTTTTCTGTCTCATGGTGCTCAATATCTTGGGGCTGTCCGAATCTGCAAAATTCTCCTACTTTCTCGTACTTTTCGGTGTGATCGGAGAGGCTCTTATTGTCATAGTCGGGTATCTGTTTTCCTACAGACCTGAGCTCAATCCTATTCACTTTGGAACTGCACCAACTTATCCAGGTTTCCTTTACGCCATCACGATCGCAATGTCTTCATATCTTGGAATCGAAGTTATCTCGCAAAGCGCCGGGGAGACTAGAAGACCCGCAAAGAATATCCCTCGAGCTGTCTTTCTCATCAGTGGGGCAACTGTCACAGCTACACTTGCTTTTTCCACACTTGCGTTGGGGGTAAGACACTACCAAGATTTTATAGCGAATCCCACAAGCATCAACGATCCTGTCGCCTTCATCGCTCTAAAGCTTCCAAATGGCTGGGCTCTTGCGGGGCTTGCCGCTCTCCTCGGAATGTCAGTACTCCTAGTCGCATCAAACGCTGGAATAGTTGGATCTTCTAGAATAAGTTACGCAATGAGTGAGGAGCGAGTAATTCCAAAGATCTTTGGGCGTCTGCACAAGAAGTATAATACACCATTCGTCTCAATCATCATCTTTTCTGCTATCTCCATGGGTCTAGCCTTTTCTGGACAGCTGGCACTCGTTGCAGAGCTTTATAATTTCGGTGCCTTACTTGCTTACATAATTGTAGGGCTTAGCCTCATCTCTCTGAGGAACAAAGAGAAGGAATTGATGAGGCCCTTCAAAACGCCATTTGCTTTTTCGATCCGACCCTTCTGGAAGACGAGGAGAAATGACAATGCTCAGGTTGCCCGCGAGAAAGAAAAGTACGTTATTCCTGTGATTGGGTTAGCTTGCGTCATAGCCGATCTGATAATCTGGATTTTAGTCGTAATACTTCATCCACTTGGAAGAACATTTGGAAGCATCTGGATGGCTTTTGGTCTTTTACTTTTCTTCGTGTATACTCGATTCCAGAGGAATCAAATTCCCTCCCCTGAGGCTACGCCTTCGGAGAAATGAAATGATACTTAGATTTCCACTCGGCTGACTCCTAAGTGAATAAAATATTGGTGCCGTTCAATGATGGGTTAGTGTAAAGGGGGCCACCTGCCTCCGTCTGTGTCGTGTGTAAGCGATACAAGACAGAGGAAGTAACCCCAAATTGAACAAAAGGAAATTCGAACGTA
>CADDZS010000042.1 GCA_902812485.1 archaeon | reverse complement strand
TTAGAGCATCGTTTGCATATGGTGGCCATATTTCTATTCCTTCGAGTCTTTCGAGAATTGGAATAGTTCTTTTAAGCAAAAAACCACTATTCCCATAACATATTCCTACATCCAATGCCGATTTAATGCCGCTTTTTGGAATCCAATTGATCAAAAAGGAAAGAAACGGATGAACCCATGTTATTTCTCCAACGCTACGTTGCGTGCGCTCTAGCTGCAAGCATAATCATCCTCTTAATGAAGCAAGGAAGGAAGGATCGATTAGAAACCTGCATTGGATTAGCTGAATTATATATGTGCCTAATTTTGACCCGACAAAACGCCCGATATTGAGAATAGAATCGAAATTGCTCTCCCTGCCAAAGATTTGCCTAAGATTGGAGAACCGGAGTTTTAACTTGATGGTTTGGGAAATACACTCTTGCGGTGTGACTTTGAAGCGCCTTAAAACTGTACAACAAGAAGAGTGCCAAGCTTGGGTCACCACACTTCTTTAATGAGAAGTAAACGGTTGATCAGTTGCTCTTCTGTCGTCGCTGCAACGGATGGGGAGCAACTTGGGTTGTGACTGATCTTTGAAATCTGGCTTTCTCTCCACCTCGCGTGTACAGAGTTGCATTGGAAATATTCTTTCAACTAAAGATTGATAGCAGAGACAAGAATTGCAAGCTTAGAATCGTTCAAGTCAGATTTAGCTTTCAAATGAGAGTCTCGATCTTGCGAAAAGCAGACGACAGGCTTCCCATCTGGTGAGTCGAAGTATTCCCACTTGTGATTTGTGTGAAACACATGTACTTGACAAACGAAATGAACTCTGAAAGAGCTTCGATGTCTCCTTCCACTGTCCTGTAACGTGCGTGGTACCGCCTTTGATAAATCGGGGAAACTCGATGAACGAGTCTGGAAAATCAAATCGTCTTCCCACCTTGCACTTGTTCATAGACTTGAGCTCCTTCTTCCAATTATTTGCGAATGCAGGATCGAGCAAGATCCCTTCGTCTCTCTTAAGAAGAGACTCGTTATAATCGTGCTAGGATATCCCGCGAGGCGTGTCCTTTAGGGTAAATCCAAGAAAGCTAAAGACTATCCCTCAGGATTAGGGTACAACGTAAGTCTATTCTATCGGTTTTTATCCTTCCTAATTCGCCAATGAGCTTCATCTTCGTAAGGTGTGATACAAAGACATCTTACCCGCTCCCTGTGAGTTTCCTGCACAGTGGTATCGTACTCATACGTGCTTCTATTGCTATCTTTGTATGTCTACAGCTTTCAAAGAAAGAAATCAGAATGAGAGTTAATTCGCAATGAAGATTTTAAATCTGAAAACCTATGTTATGCACGCCAATTGGAGAAATTACATCTTCCTTGAGCTTAAGACAGATGATAATGGAATCGTTGGATATGGCGAGGCAACACTGGCAAACAATCAATATGGCGTTCTTGGAGCCATTCAAGATCTTCGGAAATATGTAATTGGAAGAGATCCTTTGGATGTTGAGAAAATTTGGAGAGATATGCATCGAGGTCCATTCTGGCGGGGAGGTGCCATATTTACAACTGCGATCAGCGCTATCGATCAGGCTCTATGGGACATTGTGGGAAAGGTTTCAAAACTTCCACTCTACAAGATTATAGGAGGAAAATATCGCAACTCAGTTAGATTGTATGCAAACGGATGGTTTTCCGGGATTGGAACGCCTACACAATACGCAAATGCTGCCAAGAGAATAGTGAAGCAGGGGTTCACCGCTTTGAAATTTGACCCGTTTGGAACTTCAGACATGATAATTGAGCCTTCAATGGAAGAAAACGCCTACAATATTGTGAAGGAAGTAAGAAGTCAGATAGGGACAAAAGTTGATATTATTATCGAAGCACATGGACGGTTCACACCAAGAATTGCCATAAGATTGGGCAAGAAGTTAGAGCGCTTTGACCCTTTGTGGTTTGAGGAACCAGTGCCGCCAGAGGATTTGGCAGGGCTTGAAAGAGTTGCCAATGGTGTAAACATCCCAATAGCTACTGGCGAACGTTTGTTTACTAGATTCGACTATTGGAACCTCCTGAGTTCAGATGTCGGAGTAGACATAATTCAACCGGACGTATGCCATGTCGGTGGTATCTCAGAGCTAAGAAAAATAGCTGCGATTGCCGAGATAAAGGATATCCTTGTTGCTCCGCACAACTCTAATGGTCCCATATCAACTGCAGCCTCTACACACCTTCTAACCGCGATTCCTAACGGCCTAATCCTAGAATATTGGGTTGACATACCTTGGAGATCCAAACTGATCAAAGGAGGAGAGCAAGTATCGAGAGGATTCATTACTCCTTCCGACAGACCTGGCCTGGGTGTGCAACTGGATTATGAAGAGATAGAGAAGCATCCTTCGAAAGAGACGTACATCGATTTCTTCAAAGAATATCGATATCATTGACAAAGTCTTGTGAGAATTAGTCATTGGATTGAGTTCCTTAAGTGATTTAACTAACAAAGGGTCGAATCTTGATTAGAACTCCTTCTTATCTCAAACACAACCAGAAGAAAATCTTTGGAGAATGAGATCTCATTCGAATCGATTGAATGAAGCCTCCTACGGCTTGAGGTTCCACTATTCATTCGAAAATCATGCGAGTAGACCTTTCTCTCCGACACCATGGACAACTTGTACTAAACAGAGCAGGTCCAAGGCACAGCGGCAAGTACGAACTTGTCTGAAGGCAACGTCGATTCCATGCCGAAAAGAATCTGATATAGAAGAGTTTAGGGCATAGCTAGTACAAGTCGATGAAACGCAGAGGATCCTAACGCCTCCAATCGAAAATCTCGAAAGAGAATAGTAATCGCATTACAAAAAATAATAATGCTTAGAAAGCTCAACAAAGACTTTCGCCTCAATAACAAAGATCGGCTAGCTGCTTGGAATTTCAAAGGTAGCACGTTGGAAACTAGATATGAATTTTGGATTCGTTTGATGATGCTAATTACTATACTCAATAATCCGAATTAGCAGATTTAATGCACGGATTCAAAGAGCATCATATTCGAATTCTACTTCTAAGGAAAGATAAGGATCTGCTCCGTGATTTACTTGAAATGCTCGCGAAGGAAAATATCCCAGCCAGAGAACTTGCTGACATAGCTGGGAGGCTTTGAATTTGGTTCAAACGAGGAGATAACAATGAGATCGACCTCGACGTTAAGATTGCGTTCAGTCCTATCTATTTTGAGCGTTCCTCCTCCGCTTCTTCATTTTTATTGAACTCTCAAAGACAAAAGGAACAGATACTGGATCTGATTGCAAAAGAAGGCCCGATTTGTCCACATTAGTCATTTCGACCCAATTTAGGAGATGAAGACGTTTGACGAATCGTTCGGCTTATTCAACGCCTTCCTTTTTTTAGAAAATCGAGATAAAGTGTCCGATTTCGAAGATTAGAAACTTGGACCTATTGGGTAGCTCCCACTTTGACTGGAAAATTGAGCGACTTATTCCCCACTGAGTCTTTGCACTAGTTACATCCAGCTTGACCAACGCTCGGTTATTCCATCGGGGATCGCCCAAGGTGCTAGAGGGTGGAACTGTCATTCTTCTGGAAAAATGACGAAGAATGGAAAATTCGGCACGAACACTGCTCTCGTCCTAGCGGAGCTAACACAGATCCTTGGGAGAGTGTCGGAAACAAGAGTAGCATCAGGAGAGAGTAATTACGCGGTCTGCCCGGGCAGACGGTATCTCCTTCTTGCTTCTTTCTTTTTACTTCTAAACCCATAATAGCACAGTCCTTCGAGTGCGAGTCAAAGGATCGCTATGCACTTAGGCTGTAGCACACTTACGTTTGGAAAGACTAAAACCGAGAAGGATTTTGTCAGCGTCTTACGTTCAATAAGCCAAGCTGGATATGCAGGCGTTCAGATCGAGCACAAACTCCTTCCAGACAATCTACAGCATAAGCCTAAAGTTGTGAAGGATCTCGTGAGAAGCGAGGGGCTAGAGATTGTCGCCGTTGCCGTGACAACCGATCTTTATGATGTGCGCTTTAGCAGCGAAGTAGGATCAAAGATTGCAACGCTCTGCCTCTTTGAAGGGAATTTTCAAATCGCGAAGAAGAAAACTAGGAGACTATTGAGATTGTGCGCAAGTCTGGACGTCAACCTCGCAGTCCACCCTCACGTTCGTAGCAATGTGGACACAATACAATCCGTCGAAGAAATACTAGATCTTTCTCCAAAAAATGATGGGACTCTTTCGCTCGTATTCGATAGTGCTCACTTTACTGCGCTAGGATGGGATCTGGCTAACTTTGTAAAGTTATTTCACAGGAAAATCTCAATCGCCCACATAAAGGATCTGAGAAAATTAATGATGCCATCCGAGGTTAATTACAATCGCGATTTTGCTGATATCGGTGATGGTGTTGTTGACTTTGATGGGTTGATCAAAGCCTTCAAAGGAGTGGGGTTTCACAAATGGCTTGTAGTTGAAGTCGATCATCCGCCGTCGCGGACGCCATCGCAGTCAGCTCAGATAAACTATGATCGACTTTCTAGACTTGTCTCGAACTTCTGAAATTGAAAAAGAGGGAGAGATAAAAAATGAACAAACTTGGGTTAGGAGTAGTCGGAGTGGGAGCGATCGGAGTACTTCACGCGGAAAATGTCGCTCAGAGAACTCCCAATGCAGAGCTTGTAGCGTTGTCTGATGTGAATATCGAAGCCGCAAACAATGTGGCAACCCGGTGGGGTGTCAAACACGTATATTCGGATTATAGAGAGATGCTAGAAGATAGAAGTGTGGAAGGGCTTGTTATTTCTGTCCCCACATTTTTGAAACGAGATATGATAATTGAAGCCGCAAGAAAAGGAAAACATATTTTCGTAGAAAAGCCCATGGCTCTTTCGCTCGAAGAAGCTGATGACATTATCAACGCAACTCGAGGATTGAAACTCCAAGTAGGATACCAAAGGCGTTTTGATAACGCATTTGTCCGGTTGGAAAAGTCAATTGCTCAAGGTGACATCGGAAGGATGCTTTTGGTTAGATCTTGGACACGAGATCCTCCTGGCAATCCTCAGGGCTGGTCCACAGATCCTAAACTTAGCGGTGGAATCTGGCTTGATACTTGTAGCCATGATTTTGATGCGATCCGCTTTCTTACAAAAGCAAGTGTCACAAGAGTTTACGCTGTGGGTGCAAATCTTGTGTACGAACAGCTTAGGCCGCATGGAGACTTTGACAATGTGCTAGCAACTTTAGAACTAGACAACGGTGCTCTAGCTCAAGTCGATTCATGCGGCTACACGGTATATGGGTATGATGCCGGAATCGAGATTCTTGGAACCAAGGGGGCGGCCATTGCAAGAATGGGAGTAAACTCGGCGGCAGAGATACTCAAGAAGGGGCAAAGTAATCAGGATCTTCCACAAACTTTTCAGGAGAGATTTGGGCAAGCCTATCGTGACGAGATAGCAGATTTTGTTTCCTGTGTATTAGAAGATCGAGAGCCGAGGGTCACTGGAAAGGATGGCAAAGAAGCCATACGGATCGGACTCGCAGCTAGCCAATCGGCAAAGGAAAGAGCACCAGTTTACCTTTAGTCCACACTTTCATTGTGGCTTTACTAGAACTTTGAGGCCTTTCATTGATCTAGCTTTCTTTAGCGCATCTTCAGCTTCATAGATGCTGAAAGAATGGGTTACGAATTCGCCAAGATTATACCTTTTCCAATGAAGTCGCATTAGTCCAATAGCTCTTGCATAGGCTTGATAGGGCATCCCGTTCACGCCAATTATTCTGAGGACACGGCTTAGAATTTGTTTCTGCGGGTTGATTGGCGCACTTCCGATGTCAATGTAGTTTCCTACAATTAGATAAGTGCCGGCCATCGAAACCATATCGAGTCCTTCCGATACCGCGTCGGGTACTCCGACGCATTCAATAACTAGATCTCCCCCTCTTGAATTTGTAAGGCGCTTTACTTCCTCAATTCTCTCTTTGGGCGTCTTGTATCTCTCGATGTCTATGACATAGTCTGCTCCAAATTTCTTTGCAAGATCCAACCTTTCCTTTGGTGCACCTATCACGATAACTCTTCCCGCACCTACCATCTTTGCCATGACGGCATGAGATAATCCAAGAGGCCCAGAGCCTTGAATGACAACTGTATCACCGGGACCTGTTCCTTCCTTTACGAGCCAATACGGATTCATAGCACGCGCAAACGAGGAATACGCTACGGCCATCGGCTCTGCAAGTACTGCAACATTGTCTGGAAGATCCTCCGGAACCTTGAACAGATAGACTTTCGGAAGAATGTACATTTCTTCTGCCCATCCACCGAAAAGATGAGGAGGATCCTTGCAAGATATTGTAGTGCCGTATCCAAACACTTTTTCACACCAGCACCATCCGTAGTAGTTCCTGCAGTTAAAACACTCTCCGCAGTTAACATCGCAGGCTGGAACAACTCTGTCTCCCTCCTTTAGGAGTTCGCCGTTTGCATCGCGCCAAGGATCGTTTCGCTTTCCTAATTTCTCGATATAGGAGAGATTCTCATGCCCTGGAATGAGTGGAAAAGTACTTTCTTGCCCTCCCGGATGGGTGGTTTCTCCCCAAAACATGTGTATGTCGGTTCCACAGATACCCGACATCACCATTCTAACAAGAGCACAGCCCTCCTTTATTTCAGGAGTAGGAAATTCTTTCACAGAAATCTCGCCGGGCCTTTGCATGACCGCGGCTCGAACAGTCTTTGCCATTGTTTTGTTCACATGACCTTCATTGTAAAAATCTTTACGACTCTGCTGGGTTTTTTGTTGAGATCTTCAGCAGTCAATGCTTTCGGCAGAAAGCTAGCATGAAGAGATGAAGGTGACCAGTCACGTTATAGGGAAAACTCATCAAGATTGTACTTGATCCTTTACTACGCACATCTTTAGAGCTTCACGCCCCTTCTAGGAGTCGTAGGCTTATCAAATGTATGAATGAGCTCAGGGAAACAGATCGCACGTGTAGGTTAGCTGGAAGTTCGAGAAGTCGCTTTCTCTTCATTTTCAATCCTAATCAAGCTTTCAATCTTCTCATGAATTGACTTCCTCTGCTGCATGAGCGCTTCCTTTCAAATCCATTCCTCATTTTCGTCAAGTGAAGCCAGCACCTCATTCAGCCTGATTGCACAAACGTTGAGTGATGCTATTTTCTCGCTGAGCTCTATCTCTAACATCCTGATGAACTCCCCCCACGCATTGAATGGTAATGGAAGAAGGGTGATCGGCGGCCGTCTATCTCCTCATATTGATACAGGTGCTCATACTTTTCTAAAACTGATTCCAACCCCAAACACTCCACTCTGTACCACAAACAAATGCTCTCCTCTTCTTTGCATGCGTCAGATACGCCCTGCCTCGATACTCAAAAAGAAAGAGCCGAGACGATTGCAGGAAAAGAAATAGCAACATAAGAAGAACGCTTGCAGTTGCACCTGCGATGGCTTGGCCAGTAGATATGGGCTTGCAAATTGTGGAGTGTATAATGGCTATTTAAAGGACGTATCGGCTTGCGACAACCTGATCGGCAGAAGTTCGCTTGCAAAGCCTTTTAAGAAGTGAGTACTGCCAAGCGGTTTCGTGACAACTTCATCAAAGATCTTCACACGTGATGCGACTGGATTAGTTCGTACCCTTAGTTTCTTTGATCAGTTTGTTGTGTCCCAAGCGATAATTGTTCTCGTGAATGGGTTTGTCCTAACAGCATTATTTGCGCCCGTCTTCTTTCCCGGAGCAAACCTTTCCTTAGTATTCGTTCTTGGTTCGATCCCTGCCTTTGCCATGGCATATGTTTATTCAAAGATGAGTGCGGCAATGCCTAGATCTGGAGGAGACTATGTTTGGTCGACAAGAATTCTCGGACCAATCTTCGGAAGTGTCCAGTTTGTCTTTTTGCTTGTCACCACTATCATAGTTGGAGTGACGCTTAGTACTTGGTCAGAATTGTCAATTGCATTATCCCAACTTCTCTTTGCAGTTGGCGTGACGACAAATAATTCCGGGTTGGTTCAACTCGCGATCTCGTTCGCAAAACCCGGGCTCAGCATTGGATATGCTATAGCTGTAATTCTCATAATCTTCTTCACTTCAGTTGCTTTGCTCGGGTTACGAGTATACTCTTGGTTCCAACGAGGTATGATAGTGCTCTATTACGTAACAACTGCAGGATTCATAGCAGTCCTACTTTCAATAAATTCTAGCACTATCCCAGGGCTATTCAACCATGCGATGCAAGTTGCTGGAGGAAGTTATGCGAGCGTCACATACTCGAGCATAATTGATCAAGCTGCTGGCAGCTCAAATACAAGTTTCAGCTTGACAAACAGTGTGCTCGCTGCGATCCCTTGGGGATTTCTTACGTTTACCGGATTCAATTATGGTACTTATCTTGCCGGAGAGACGAAGAGCGTAAAATCCTCGATGTATAGGGCGTTGTTCCTCTCTGTCATTGTCACTATTGTTCTTCTCGTAATCTTGGCTCAGCTCGTCTACAATGATTTTGGTTCAACATTTCTAAATTCTGCAAGTTACGTCCAAGCGAACAATGCCTCGGAACTTCCAACTCTTCCAACGACTTCTTTCCTTGCTTCCCTCAGCAGCACTCCAGCAGCAATCTTCGTGGGATTGTCGCTCTTTATCGGATGGATAGTGGTTTGCGTTGCTTACATTGTCACGATATCACGGATGATTTTCGCAAGCTCATTCGATAGACTCCTTCCATCCAAATTCTCAGAAGTGAGTGATAGATTCCACTCACCTCAATGGGCTGTTGCTCTTGTTGGAGTCTTGTGTCTTTTCTTCATCTCAATATATTGGAACAGCAACTCATTCTTCACAACTTGGCTTAATTTCGGTCTTGTGGCCCCGTTGGGCTATTTGTTGCCTTTGTTTGCGACTTTGTTGTTCCCATTTGTTAAGCCACAGCTCTTCAAAGCTACTGCAGCAAATGTCACCAGCCGCGCGGCTCTAGTTATTGCATCTTTGATCGGAGTTGCTTCCTTCGCCTTTTATCTTGCGGCTTTGTCTGTTCCAATACTCTCCGGAGTTTTTCTCGGCGCGGGACTGACTTTAGCGTATTCACTTGTGGCGGGACTTGTGATTCTCGGTCTTGTAGTCTATGGAGTGGCGCAGGCAAGGGCAAGATCTTCTGGACTCGATTTGAAGAAAGTGTACAGCGAGATCCCACCTGAATAGCGCACTTGCCCTAATGGTTATTTGATCCTTTTTCTCTCCTAACATAGTCAGAACTTGTGACCAAATCTTTTATCTTAGACCTAAGGAATATCTTGCCACAAATGTCAGAGATCTCAGCCACCACTGCGGCAATGAAGACGAACAACAACAAAGAGAAACAAATAGGCATTGGAATAATTGGTTACTCAATCGGAAAGGCACATGCAAATGCCTGGACGAGCCTTAGTAGGTACTACTATCCTTCAAAGCTAAAGCCGAAGCTAGTTGCAATCTCTGGAAGGATAAAGGACAAAGTAGAGCTGGAAGCAAAAAAGTTTGAAATTGAAAAGACATACTCTGAATGGGAGAAACTTGTGAATGATGAAGAAGTTACCGTCGTAGATAATTGCGCACCTCCGTCAATTCATGCAGAGCCCATGATAATGGCGGCTAAGCTGGGAAAGAACTTAGTATGCGAAAAACCTCTCGCACGGAATGCGAAAGAGGCAAAAGCAATGTTGGAAGCAGCTGAAAAAGCAGGAGTTAAGCACCTTACCGGATACAATTATCGTTTCCTTCCTGCTGTGAATTTAGTAAGGGAAATGATCCAAGACGGAACGTTAGGCGAAATTTACTATTTCAAAACTGCATATTTGAACGTGAACGAAGGATATGATGATCCAAATTTTCCCTTTGGATGGCACCACGATCCAAATGTTGCAGGCTATGGCGCGCTCAGCGATCTTGGAACGCATGCTCTAGATCTAGCAAGGTTTCTTGTCGGTGAAATAACTTCAGTCTCAGCGGCGTCTGCGACCTTTATCAAGGAAAGACCCTTGGAAGAAGGATCAACCAAAAAGGGAACTGTTGGTGTGGATGATGTCACGATCTCCTGCTTGAAATTCAAGAATGGAGCACTGGGTATACTAGAAGCCGGATGGGTGATGGCTGGTAGAACGGATTTTCTTAGGTTTGAAGTCTACGGTAGCAAGGGAACTGTAAGGTACAATTTAGAAAGGATCAATGAGCTTGACATTTATTTTTCAAGTGACCCAAAGAGAACCTCGGGTTTCAGAAACGTACTAGTGGTAAACAAGGCCCATCCTTTCCTAAAGAATTTCTGGTGGAATCAAGGCGGCGGATTTGGATGGGAACACACATTCGTAAACGAACTGAATCATTTCGTGAATTGTCTTGCAGAAGATATGCCTATTTCTCCCCAAGGTGCTACCTTCTACGACGGGTACAGAAACTGCCTTATAATGGATGCAATAATGGAATCTGCGAAATCTGAGAGGTGGACGAACATACCTTCTTCTTAGACGAAGGAGGGAAACGACTAGCTCTTAGATGCAATTCTTTCGAATGGTCTAGTGTGGTGCTCAGTCTTTTGACCAGTTAAAAATTACTGGGCTGGGACATTTACCCAGCGTTGTTCCAAGTTTGAATTTTGGATAGCCTCTATAACCTGGTTGACTTTCCATCCATCGTAGAAAGAAGGAGTAACTCCACTCCCTTTCTCTTGCTCGATTCCCCTCACGAGCTCGTACAATTCATTGATTATCGACTCCTCAAAACCCAGTCCTACACCTGGGGCAGGAAATACCATCGATGAGCCATAGGGGTGGTAAGGACCAATCAAAACTGTTCTAAAACCTTGTTGATCAACTGATCCATCATTTGTGAAAATTTTTATCTCGTTCGGTCTCTCAAGGTTGTAGTAAATTGAACCATCACTTCCGTTGACCTCAAATTCGAGTGAAACCTTTCTCCCTTGGGCACTCCAACTTGCCTCGATTCTCCCTAATGTCTCATTTTCAAATCGTAGTAGCGCCATCGTTGAATCGTCAACATCGACCTTCCCTTTGCCAGGCGGCTTCAAATTTGATTGTTCTTTGTTGGGTGCTAGCAATCTCTCCTTAATGAAAGTCCCTTGGGCACCACAGACCATTTTTATCTCACCGATTAAGTACCTAGCGAGATCGATGACGTGGGAACCAAGATCAGCTAGGGCGCCAGCCCCGGCTTTTACAGCATCGTACCTCCAAGTGTAATACATTTTGGGATTAGCGCCCCAATCTTCTTGAAAACTAGCTCTGAACTGATAGATCTTCTTACCTAGTTTCCCGGCTTCGATTAGTTTCTTTGCAAAGGTCACAGCCGCCAGTCTCCGGTAATTGAAACCAGTCATGTGGACGATTCCCGCTTTCTTTGCGGCTTCGTACATTTCTCTAGCTTTCTTAGAGTCAGTAGCGAGAGGTTTTTCACAAATGACATGCTTTTCATGATCCACCGCATCTATCACAGGTTCGTAGTGAAGATGGGTTGGCGTAACGACGTCAACTAGATCCACGTTACCAGATCTCGTCACTGACTTCCAATTGTCAGACCATTTCTCAAACCCTAATCTCTTTGCTGCTTGCTTTGCAAGATTTGTGTTAATCTCAGCTATGATCGAAAAATTTGGCTTTAGAGAATCCAAGCCATGGAGCAGGGGAAGGGAGCAATATCCTAGGACGTGGGCTCTGGCTATTTGCCCTCCTCCAATCATTCCAATTCTTACCAATTTGGTTACGATCTGTCCAAGAATGCTGTCTTGAACCCTTAAAACAGTATCACAAAGGCATGATTGCTTGGAAACGCGGAAGAGAAATTACTCGAAACTAAAAGGAAGTTTGGATTTTTTGTCGTTGAAGAGGGCTCAATGAGAAGAGTACACGCAGTAAATTTCGCTTTGAATATTCCAAAGGCAAGGTTCGTTGCGATTGCAGATAGTCTTGAGGATTCTTTAGAAAACGGTCGATCAACATACGACTTTCTACTTTAGGAATTTTGGGCCTCGTTGGGATCGTGACGTATTCCTACCCATGATTCATGTTATCAAATGAACTTTTCAATGCGATATCGGATAAGAAGAGGAAAGAGAGTCTCGAAAGATTTGTCGCATCACTCATCCTCGAAAAGCGGATCAAAGTGACATTGCAAGAAGTACTTGGTTTGATGGTAGATTATTCGCTCGAAAACAAGGAAAAACTCGTAGAGAGGCTGAGAAGATTGCCTCCACTGGAAAAGGATCCTGCTTGGGTCATCTTGCAACATCCAGACGATTGGAAGGTAAAAGATGCATCTGAACGAGTTGAAGAATATCTATACGGCAGGGCTGAGTAAAGTTGTAAGTGTTCATCGGCACGACTGTCTTTGTAGCCGCTGGAGACCGTCGCGACAAGAACCACAAAGGGGGGAAGGCATTGATTGAGCAAGCACTCAAAGGTGAGCGCGGAGTAGCCTACACTTCAGACTACGTGATTGACAAATCTATAAGGACCGCTCTTGCAAGGACTCTGATGCGGCTTTGAAAATCGGTTCGCTGAAAGTTGAAACTGTGAGAATTGAAAAGATCTTCATCGGTCTGGAAGAGTTTCAAGCTAGTTGTAGAAAGTTTCAGAAGTTTGATAAAAAGCCGCTCAGTTTTATGGACTGCGTTTCTCTAACTCTCATGGAGATTAATTGGATCGAAAAGATAATCAGCTTCGATTAGGGATTTGATGGCCTGATCACTGGGATTCAATGATGACAACAACGTTAAAATTTAAAAGGCTCTCTTCTCTCACATCTGCCGAAATGCACCATCATTCAATATCTTTGCGAAACTTTTCCAAATCGATCGACTGCAAGAAGTATATGATCGTCGCTTCTTAAAACTCTAAGAGGAAAGCGGGGCATTGATAATTCCGAGAGGCCAATGCGTTATCTGCAAAGAGCAATTATCATTTTCACTTGCTAGCCGTCACATTGAGCTTTGCCTTGATTCATTCTCCGCGGCTTGTCTCAACAAAGGAGAGTCGTTTCCTTACGCAAAGACGGCGAAGGGCAAAGGAATTTCACGCCACTTAGATCAATTTCACGTCTCTGTCTGGGCGGAAAACTCGGTCGCACGCTACTGGCTTCATCTTCTATTGAGCGAGGATTCAACACTCAGAGACCTTGACAAGTTCTTTAGATCAACGTGGCTCGAATGTTGTGGACATTTGAGCAAATTCGAAATTAGAGGAGTCAATTATTCTTCCTCTTCCTTTCCCGACCGAGAGTTTGACGATAGAAGCATGAATGTAAAGCTAGGCGATTCTTTATTCTTGAAAGCAGGAGACCAGCTCAAGTACGAGTACGATTTTGGCACAACGACTAAGCTAGAGATCAAGGTTATTTCAATAAGAAGAAGAAGAATGATGGCTGGGAGTGAATTGGAGTCGAGGTCGCGTCAATTAATCTTGCTTGCAAGAAATGATCCTCCAGATATTGTCTGTGGAAAATGCTCTTCAATGAAGGCAGAGCTCGTGTGCCCGCTGTGCATCTGGGAAGAGAACAAGGGGTCGTGGCTTTGCAGGAACTGCTCTAAGAGCCACAAATGTCGCGTGCGATATCTACGTCCAATTGTGAACTCACCTCGCGTAGGTCTTTGCGGATACACGGGTGAAGCCCCTCTTTATTTGAGCTCATTGTAAAATGCAAGAGGGACGAATAAAGGATTGATTTCACTTTCTCGTAACTCTACAAGGATCAGGCCTGATGTACTTGCTAGACCCAGAAAATATGAAAATGTCGCATGATTACTTTCTTGTCAGACTTCTTCAAGCTCCTCAATGAACTTGGAATAGCACCTCTCGAATTCGCCTGTACTCGAAATGTGGGTTTCGAGCGGAACTGAGAGACTCACTTTTAGCCTGATATCAGTTTTGACCTTTGCTCGCTCGCTCGCCAGAATTGAGTTACTTACAATCAATATGTCGATGTGGCTAGCGGCCGTTGTTCTCCCTGAGATCACTGAACCGAAGGCGTATAGTCTCGATCCTTCGTCAGTCTTGCGAGCTATTGACTTGACCTCTCAGCTAGTATGTATGCTTCTTGCCAAAACAGAGAGTTCTTCACGCCTTGAAATGAAAGCTTGCTTGCGAACAGCTAAGATCTGACCTGTACATTACCGGTCAGTGTTTTTCCCTATTTTTCATTGTCTCTTAGACTCTTGTAAAGAGCACTTTACTCGTGACAATTGGACTCTATTAATCGATCTGTGTGGGGAATGACATTTTCAAATCTACTTGATTTCAGAGACAAACATTTGGGGGGAATATTTTCTCGAATCGAGCGCAAGCGACGATGTGTTTCAGCTTTGGATATGATTTCATTGTTCTCCCTCTTCGAGGAGTCTCACAACCGCAGTGGAAGGTGGATTTATCTCAATGTGAGAAATGCTCGCTGCAAGCCCGATAAAAGGGAAGAAAATTCCGCGACTCACAAATACTCCGATCTGTCCGCGCACCCCTTCACTGGCCGCCCCTTCACAAAATTCACGATGTTTCGCGCAGCTTGAAGAGCTGCAATTTCCTCACCTTCAGGCACATCGCCTGAGCTATGAGGAGTGCCAAGGAAGTTGGGAAGATCGAAGAATGGATAGTGCTGTGAGAATTTCACCTTCGCCTTTTTGTTCCATCTATCTTCTGGATACTTCCACCAGACATCGAGAGCGCATTTGAAATCGGGATTCGCTTTGAGATGGTTGTATAGATCCTCCTCGACGATTATCGGTCCCCTTGCAATATTCACAAGTATGCAGTCCTTCTTCATCAATGCAAGTCTTTTCCGATCTATGAGGTTTCTCGTCTTCTTCGTGAGGGGAAGCGCGATTACGACAAAATCTGAAACCCTGAGGACTCGATTCAGGCTTCTCATTCTAAACATTGAATCAAAGTGCGGGGCAAGCTTTCCCGAGCGGTTAATCCCAATCGTTCTCATCCCGAAGGCCTTTGCGATCTTCGCGACTGCTCTACCTATTCCTCCAGCTCCAAGGATTCCAATCGTCTTTCCTTTGAGAAACCTGGAGTCAGGCTTGCGAGTGAAAATACCTTTTGAGAGATTTTGGTGCTGAAGGATCAAGTTCTTTGAGAAACAGAGTATCATGGCAAAGACGTGCTCAGCTATCTGATCGGCGTATGCGCCGACGTTTCCACACACGACAACCGCCTTTGGTATTGCCTCAAAATCGAGATAATCCACGCCAGCCGAGAGGGTCTGAATCATCCGAAGATTCTTGAAAAGCAAGAGGTTATCCTTGCTCACAAGGCCGCTTCGTGGAGAAGCTAAAAGTATTACCTCTACACGATTTGAAAGCTCTTTACGAAAATCACTGAAGTTACAGATTTCGAAGTTTCTGCCAACACCCGACAAAAGCACTTTTCTTGCTTTTTCTGGAAGATTATGGTCGGTGAGAATGATTCTCTTCTTCTTGTTGTTGTTCTCCTTTTCATTGCTACCAAATTCTTGAATCATTGGTGAGAGAGACACGCTTCCTTCCAAAAAAAGAGAGAGATGAGAAACTTACACTAATCCAATCGCTTCTAGCTCTTTCTCTCAGATCCCAAAGCCCCAAACCAAGAAATGAGCTTCTACGAAGTACCTCTAATTTGGATTCCTAATTAGGGCTTGCGATTCATTCAATCAGAAACAAATGTGTTTGAGTTCATTGCCTAATTCAAGCTCAAACTGACTGACAACTGAGTAACAGTACCACGACTTCAGAAATTATTTATCAAGGAAAATATTCACGAAACCCGAAAACACTCTTGCTTAGCGGAAAACTCCAAAAATCAGGAACTACGGGTCTCATCGTTACTGCAATCGGCGGCGCAATGCTTGCAGTTTCATTCTTCGTGGCGTATCAATTGTATCAGGTCTACTATGGGCTCGCTCAAAGCAGCATCTCTTCAAACTCTTCCTCGAACTTCGTCCCAAGCCTCAACAACTTGCTCTTAGCAGCTATCGTCGTGATGTTTGTCGCAGTCATGGGCTGGGTAGGCTCTATATTCCTCCTTCGGGGGGTTGACTTCATGAAGGTCGATCGGGGCGTTGGAATCGTTACGTTCAAGGTAGACAAGGGGCTCGGAGTCGTCTCAGGCATCGAAGTTGCAGGCGACAAAGCGAAACTGCAGCAACAGCTTGAAGATCCGATAACGGTCGCAGAGAAAAGCTGAGATTCAAATTGGCAAAGGAAGCGCCTCTCATTCTGAAGGCGCTGAAGATCGTCTCCTTCGCGCTCATTATTTCGACGGTGGCACTCGGAGGGGCTGCTGCTTACTCTGCCTATCAGGAGTATTCAGCGATCTCAAAGCTAGCGGGATCGGAACTCGGGCAGATGAGCGCAAACTTCTCGGGAAACGTTCTCAGTCTCTCAGGGCTAGTCATTCCAAACAACATGACCTTTCCTCTAAGTGTTGACCTAAATGGGAGAATATGGCTCGATGGTGCAAGCCTAGCCGGATTTGACAGCGGCAGGCTCACGATTCCACCGGGGCAGGTGAGAGCGCTTTCGGTGAACGCGACCCTTGACTTCTCCAAGGCCCTTTCAAATAAGACACTTCTTCAGCAAATGCTCTTGAACACTTCAAATCTCAAACTCGAAACTACGATTGCAGCAAGCGCAGTCCCACTTGTGGGAATGAACATCACAAAGTACGCAAACACGACTATGCCCGCTATCCTGACGAATTTCCAAGTACAGCTTGACCAATCAGGAGCAAAGCTTTCCTCAGATCATAGCCACCTACTCGTGCCCGTTTCACTGAGCTGGAACAATCCGACTCCGATCTCCCTCAGCGGCGGCTTGAATTTTACACTTACATCAATTCCGGGAAAGGCGGCTGGTGGAAATTATGGAACTGGTGGTGGCAACTTTACTCTCGTGAGCGGAGCCAATCAAAACAACTATACTCTCTCGATCCCGGTTTCGGATTTGTCTGGGGGAAGCCTTCAGTCAGGGGCTTATTCATTCGAAATCATGATATTTGTCTTTGGAAACAGAGTTTCCTTCCCTGAAACGGTGAATGTCTGATAGGGAAAGAGAAAAGGGGCAAGTATAAGAATCTGGTGCAATTGAGAATGGCAAAGATATTTGGAATCGAGTTAACTACTTTCGTGGGACGGGTCGCCTATGCAGTCGTTTCTGGTGGAGTCTTGCTCTTTCTGTACTATGAGATTCCAAACGTGCTTTACAAAGGAATAGGACAGCTACCAAGTTTTGGCTTTGAAGGTTTTTACTACTACGCGATTCTCATCGCCGTCCTTTCGGCATTGAGCATAATTTTCAAGGAGAAGGCTTTGGGAGACGTCGCTGGTGTAGCAAGCGCAGTAGCTCAGCTTACCTACATATTCGTGGTGACGAACGGCGGAGTAATGTCCTTTGATGTTTCGAGTGTGGGTGCGATAGTTTCACTTGATTTCAGGCCTATTCTTTACCTACTGATGTTGCCTTCTGCTCTTCTCATAATTAGCACGATAATTGGCGCGGTTTCGAGATCTTCTCTCAGCAGATTCGAAAACATGGAAGAGGTAGTCCTAGCCTGACTTGGTCCTCGAAAAATTATCGGAAAGATGAAGAAGGTAGAAAGAAACGGGGACATTTTTGTCAAGCTCTCACATTCTCATGATAATACGCTAAAGTTAGAAACGAATCAAAGTATGCTTGAAATCAGCCAAGC
>CADDZS010000041.1 GCA_902812485.1 archaeon | reverse complement strand
GGCAAGAGTCATAAAGATCAGAATTCAAAAAAATCACCACAATGTAAAGATCGATTTTTTCAATTTTTGATCTTTTATGAGTGAATCAGAAGAGTGGAAAGACGCGAATTTCACACCTTAGCTGGAACGAGTAATCTAGGAGTACCCCACCTTTCTCCTCGAGAGATTTCCTTCATGGTTTTTCTTTTTTTGCAAGAAGACTACTTGAACATATGTCCGAAGGAGAGAATTAGTACTTTTTCAGTAGAGTAAGGAGGGGGTGGGATTCGAACCCACATAACTGCGTCGCTCCTTCCATTATCGAATCCGCTTTCTGCCCAAGAAGGAACAAATATCTGCAGGCGGACGCGTAACCTCTCCGCCACCCCTCCGCTTCTTTGCTCACTATCCTTGCGTCTTTACGGAGAGAAAGTTTCCGATACTGCTTCAACGCATTACTTCTTTTGGATTCCAGCCGGCCATTTTTGTACCTTTCAGTGTTTTGTTCTACACAAATAGGGCAAACATGACTATTGCAGCGACAAAAACTATGGAGATTGTGTTAAGCACCTTTATGAGTGAATTGATCGCGGGACCAGCGGTGTCCTTGAACGGATCGCCCACGGTGTCTCCCATCACAGCAGCCGCGTGAACTGGTGTCTTCTTCCCTCCATAGTTCCCAAGCTCTATGTATTTCTTGGCGTTGTCCCAAGCTGCGCCGCCGTTGGTCATCATGAACGCGAGGAAAACTCCCGAAACCACACTTCCGATAAGTACTCCTCCAAGCGCTAGCGGCCCAAGTATGAAACCTACCGCGAGTGGGGTTAGAACTGCGAGGAGTGCAGGCTTTGCAAGTTCTCTTATCGCTGCAGTTGTGCTAATATCAACTGCCTTGCTGTAGTCGGGCTTTGCTGTTCCTTCCATTATTCCGGGTATCTCCTTGAACTGCCTGCGAACCTCGTTCACCATCTTGAATGCCGCCCTGCCGACTGCTTGAATCAGAAAGCTCGAGAAATAAAATGGAAGAAGGCTTCCGATGAATAGTCCGATTATCACTCTTGGGTCAGTTAGGGCAAACGATAAACTTGGAGATGCAGATGACAAATGATACTTGAGCAAAAGGGAGCTGCTCGATGCTATCTGCTGATTCACTTCACTCTGAAACGCGAAGAAAATCGCAACCGCGGCAAGCGCAGCAGACATAACTGCAAATCCCTTCGTGGTCGCCTTTGTCGTATTTCCGACTGCATCGAGCTCGTCCGTGACCTCTCTCACAGAGCTCTCAAGACCAGCCATTTCCACGATCCCATTGGCGTTGTCAGTTATCGGGCCGAACGAATCTATTGACATTATGGCGCCAGTCAAGGAAAGCTCCGCCATAGCTGCAATTGCTGTACTGTAGACCCCGATCAGAACATTCGAGCCAGATGCATAGAACCCAAGGTAATAGGATGTTATGATTGCAAGCACAAGAACAAGAGCCGAGGGGGCTGTGCTCTGTAACCCAGTCGAAAAGCCTGCTAGAAAATTTGTAGCTGCGCTGGTCTGACTTGCCTCCGCCACAAATCTGGTTGGCTTGTATTTGTAGGATGTGAAATAATCTGCGACTCTTTCAATTGCCACGACCACTACGATCCCCACTATCGCGCTCGCAAAGAGGGCGTACCCGAGTGCCGCACCATTGAAAATATACTGTGTAGCCACAAAGTCGATCGCTATTGCAATGATAGCCGAAATCATTAGAGAGGTATTGAGAGCTCCCATTGGGTTCGACTTTATCGACTTTCTGATGTAAAATCCTCCGAGAATTGAGCCAATTATTCCAGCTGCCCCAAGAAGCAAAGGATAAACGATTAACTGCTTCGAGGTAACAAGTGAGGAAAGAACTCCCAATGAACCTGGCCTTGCAGTAATTAAAGCGCCGAGTATTATTGCTGCAATCGATGTGACCACGAAAGATTCGTAAACGTCGGCCCCCATTCCCGCACAGTCACCTACGTTGTCACCCACGTTATCCGCAATCACTGCAGGATTCCTAGGATCATCTTCCGGAATACCCGCCTCAGCTTTACCTACAATGTCCGCCCCGACATCTGCAGCCTTTGTGTAGATGCCGCCTGAAACTCTCATAAACATCGCAATTAGAGATGCTCCGAATCCGAGTCCAGCAATCACTGCAGGGTTTGATACAATCACATTCTCATACGCAAGATAAAAGACCGAGACCCCAAGCAGTCCGAATCCGACAACAGCCATTCCCATCACCCCTCCTCCCTTGAAGGCAAGTACAAGTGCTTGCCCGAGCCCCTTCTTCGCGGCTTGCGCTGTTCTAGAGCTCGTTCGAACGGTTGTCGCCATTCCCACGTAACCTGCTAGAGCAGAAAGAAAGGCCCCAAGGAGGAAACCAGCAGCAGTTGCGCCATTTGTTTTGAGCGGCAGATCGATGAAAAAGAAAATCAAAAGTGCTATTATAACAGCGATGGGGGTAATCACTTTGTATTCTCTGAATAGGAATGCGTCAGCGCCTTGGCGGACTGCGCTAGCAATTTCGATCATGCGTGGCGTTCCAGGATCTTGTCTTCGCACATAGGTGACTAGGTAAACGGCATAAAGCAGGGCGATTACAGCGGCCCCTAGAGCAATAAATCCATAGTCAAGACTCAAAGTTTGAACACACACTTTTTCTGGGTTGTTATCTTTGTTTTTGCTATTTTTGCATATTCGTGCTGTGCGTTGCCTTTCTTTTCTTCTGTTTAGCGATGATTATGCAATTCTCACTCTTTTGCTCACCATTATAAGATTTAATCTACTCTTGATGTTTTTGCTCTTGCCATCCTTGGGGGGTCTACTTCGCCCATTGAACTCTGTAGGGAATGAGAGAAATCGGATCCATTGATCATGTTCTTCGCTGAATCAAGGCCGCAAGAACAAAGGGAAGTAATGTAGTAATTTCACCAAAGACAGTTACATGCCTTGCTTTAGTAGAGACCTTCCCCCACGAGATTGCCTCTCTGACCTGCGCACCGGAGAGTGAGCCGTCGTACTCAGTCGCGCTAGTAATGTAAACCGCATAGTCAAGTCCCCCGCGAAATTGATTCCACCACAGAGTGTGATGCTTTGAAATCCCCCCACCCAACATCAGCGCTCCGGTGCTGCGTGAAGAGTAGACTATGTCTGAGAGGGCCTGTTCATCTGCAAGGAGGTCGATCTTGAAATCCCTGTGAGTCTGGTAGAACAACCAAGCTTGGCTTCCCACGGCTCCGTCTGTGATGCCAGGGACAAATACTGGAATATTGTTTTTTGTTGCCCAGTATAGGATGGAAGCCTCATCCCTGATTGATTCTCCGAGTCTCTGACAAAGGAGTCTTGTTGAAACATTTTTTTCTCCTCTTTGATACATCTGAGATAGGATCTTCTGAAGCTTTTGTTCGATTAGGGGTCCGTAGTTGTCTCTAGGGATTAGAACGTTACCTAGTCTGTGAATTTCCTTCTTTTCAAGCTCTACGTCGTCCATTGTGAATTCCCCTCCCGAGAGATATTTTGCGTATGATCTAGCTAGATCATGGTCAAGAGTTCCACAAGTGGTAATTATCGCGTCGCAATACTTTCTCTTCACAATCTCCTTGATCACTCCTCTCGTTCCAGTAGCTATGATCGCAGCAGGAAATGAAAGAAACTTGAAGCATGTGCGATCACGACACATCGACTCAAGGATGTTCACTGCTTGAGCGAGGTTTCGTGCCTGAAAACCTCCAGAATTGGCCATCTGGCGAAAGATTTCGTCCACCGTGGACTCGTGGGAAATTTCGATGTCTTTCACTGCTGGAAAACTTGACGCACTCACAGATCTTCCGTTGCCTCTGCTTGCTTTTGGATGCACATGTGCCATGGGGAAATTTGATAGTTGAAGAAACTATGCCTCTTAAAAACTCAGTGAGCTTGTGACGTATTCTGCTCGAAAGCGAATCGCGACTTTCGCCTCCAGAATCCTCAAAATTCTTCATGACAGGAGAGTGACTTTGACGACTTTCGGAGAGCTTTCTTGAAGTTGAATCGCGCAAAAAATGTCAGAGATGCATACTTTCTTCTTTTATACTGGGATGATTCGGAGGGAGAGATGATCGGAGAGCCTGTAAATGGAAGAATATGCGGAAGTCAACGAGCACATCATTGACAAAGTAATTCAGCCTAGGAAGCGCACTTCGCACAAGGGAGACAACGGGGTTCTCGCTGTGGTTGGTGGAAGCCGGATATTTCATGGAGCGCCTTTTTTCACTTCGATGGCGGCTGCAAGAACCGGAGCAGATCTCGTTTACTTGGCAGTTCCGAAAATGATTGCAGGATCGATCAGGGCTCTTAGTCCAGATTTGATTGTATTTCCACTGCCGGATGCGAAACTGACCCCAGGCTCCGCCTCGGCGTTTCTAAAGTGGCTGCCCGAAGTGGACTCTCTAGTTATAGGCCCTGGCATGGGAAGACAAAAGCTAGAGGGCGCACGAAAGATCGTGAGAGACCTATGCCTCGAAAGAGGAGTCAGGGTGTTGATCGATGCTGAGGCACAGGATTCATCTCTGTACTCAATTGTAAAGAACAAGGATTGCATTACCACGCCTCATCCTGGAGAATTCAAGAGAGTGTTCAAAACCGATGCGGGCGAGTCTCTGGATGAGAAGGTGAAGCAGGTGAAAGCAAAAGCCTCAGAATCGGGAATGGTAATTGTCCTGAAGGCGTATGAGACTGTTATCTCTGACGGTACGGAAGTCTATGTCAATAAATTTGGTAGTCCTGCAATGACTTGTGGCGGAATAGGTGACACAGTCTCAGGTGTTATTGGGGCACTCATGGCTCAGTGTTCTGGCACTGAGATCAGATCTGTTGAGATAGCCGCCGCTGGTTCACTTATAGTCAGTTTAGCGGGGAGGAAAGCAGCGGAGCAGAGAGGTTATCACATAGTCGCAACCGACATAATTTCAGAAATCTCCACAGTGATGAAACAATTCGATAAGACGGAATAGAAGGACAATCGAAAGTAGAGAGTGTACAACTCGCTAGAAACAATGGAATACTTCCTCTTTTTGAGGCGTTCGAGCAAGTGATGGGTCGCGGTGAAGAAGAAAACGAAGAAAAGGAAAAGGAATTAGGCCTTGGTGAACAATGGGAGGATGTTGAAAGAGCTCTTGAGGACATCATCCCAGTGTACGACCGCACGAACAGGTACATCTCGCTGAGAAGAGATATCTCTCTTCGGGTTGAGGGAATTCAAATGTTGCTCCGAAGTATGAAAGATGACCCATTCTCAATTTTGGATCTTGGCTCAGGGCCTGGCAAAATGAGTGAGATACTCTACGATCTTGAGGGTAAAAGCTCCAATGCTCGGCAACGAAGGATTGGGTTGCTTGTAATGGTGGATGCGCTGCGCCCTATGGCTTCGCTTGCCAAAAATAGATTGAGACACCAAGACCCGCAAGCTGTAGTTTCCATTTACGAAAGCCTCCCAATAAGGGACAACTCATTTGATGCTGCAATGGCCGGATTCGCGCTAAGAGATGCAAAGAATCTGAGACAAGCATTGTCGGAATTACGAAGAATATTGCGTAGAGGTGGAAAATTCTTGATTGTTGATCTTTCAAAGCCAGACAGCTCAATAAGAAGAAAACTCGTTGGGTTGTATTGGCTTGTTTTCGTTCCCCTAATAGCGCTCGCAGTGTCAGGAAGAAGGGGGCTAAAATTCTCAGCACTTTCGACGACCTACAAAAGTTTGCCAAGAAATTCAGATTTCCTGAAGACTATCCGCGACTGCGGTTTCGAAATTTCCCAACAGAGAAGCTACATGGTCGGCGGAGCAAACATATTGCTACTCTCGAACGAGTGATTCTCTTTTTTCTATCTTTATTCCTCGTTACATTCATCAAAATGGTGTTAGGAGTAATTGTCCTTTAATTGTTTGTTTTGCTGAGCATGACTGATTAGTTTATTTCTGACGATTCGCTTTTCCTTTCGGTTTACTGAAGAGGAGTTGGGAAAGTCTTTCTTCTTTGGAAATAACTACTAATGGTACTGGAATGGAGCTCAATCTCACCGCCGTTGGGAGGACTTCAGTGTTGCAAGCTCGTCCAACGCCACCGTCCTTATCGATTGCGATCAATCCTCCAGTTCCGTTTCCGCTGGTCTTCGAGAGAACCTTGATCGCAATTTCGCATGCTAACTGTGCGCCAAGACCATCTCGCATGAAATCGCTGACCATCTTCGAAAGACAGATTCGTATGATCTCCTCGCCTGCCCCTGTCGCAGAAACTGCTCCAGTAGAGTTGCAAGCATACAACCCCGCTCCGACAATCGCAGAATCCCCCACCCTTCCAGGTAACTTCATCCAGCGCCCTCCAGTTGACACACCAGAGCATAATTTTCCATCTGCGTCAAGAGCCACACATCCAACAGTCCCTGTTTGCTCAGCAGGAACAGGATTTCGAAGCAGATACTTGTTGAAAAGGCTCGTGTTCCTTTTCCAGTCGGAATATTTTCTAGATCCTACAAGTTTCAAAAATTCATTGAACCGTGAGATCTGCGCTCTAGAAGGATAACTAACTTCGAATCCGGCCGTTTTGTAGCCGATCGCATCGCAAAATTTTCGGAGGGAATCGTTTCCGACCATTAGAACATGGTCCGATTCTTCCATCACTTTCCTTGCAAGGCTGATTGATTTGTACATAAGACTCTGATCTGCTATCGCACCACAACTCAGATCCCCATTCATTATCGCTGCATCCATTCTAACCTGACCTTCTAATGTGAGGCAGGACCCGAGACCCGCGTTGAATAATTTCGAAGATTCGAGCACATTAATTGCAGATTCTACAGCATCCGTCGCGCTTCCTCCCTTAAAATGCATGATTTTGAAGCCTTCCGACGCGCTCTCAACAAGCTTGGCCCTTCGCTTTGAAAGATCGCTTCTTGAGACACGTGCAAGTTTTCCTGCCCCACCGTGAACCACTATCCCAAATTCTTTCTTCATATGGAAGAGCCCTATCCCAATCTCAACAGAACGCAAAGCCTCAAGGCTTTTTATCATTGGACATATTGAGAGGTGCTTGACATGCAGCGAAATAAAAGTGAAGTTTTCGCTCCAAAGGGCCTTCTCAAGATGCTGATACTTAAACTGGCTGCGGAAAAGCCAATCACAGGGATCGAAATCATGGACGAGATACCGAAAATGACCGAAGATGTTTGGAAACCCAGCCCGGGATCGGTCTACTACTTGTTAGCTGAGATGATGGAAGACGACCTCCTGATCCAAGTCCCAACTGGAGAATCTGGAGTAAAGCGTTACATTTGTTCCAACAAGGGGAAAGTTTGCCTTGATTCCTTCAAGGTTGATGCAAAGAAAGATCTTTACAGACAGATGATAATTTTAAAGCTCCTCTCAGACCTAGCAGGAAATAATTTGATATCGGATCAAATTCAAATCCTATCAAGAATGGTTTCGTCATCTTGAGTGAGAGATGGAAGATGATTTTTTTGTTTCCGAGCCGCTTAAGAGAGGGTGACTTTTTTTGCAGTACAAAAATTTCATTGCAAATCTTATCTGAAGATCACCACTCGAAAGGTCTAAACAAAATTTAAAAAGGTCTTTGCTTATTTTCGCCCGCGTTGAAAGAAGCTGGAACAGTACTTCATCTCGCTCGGAGCGGTCGCATCATAATACGTGCTGCGCAGCAAGTGCACGATAATACGATCTTGTTCGACGAATCAGGCCGACGTGTCTGCAAAGTCATGGAAATGATAGGACCTGTGGCTTCGCCTTACCTGTCAGCGCAACCGTTGACCGAGAGAATTGGAAGGATATTGGGTAAGAAAGTCTTCCTCTCTGAGGAAAGAACTAGCTCTCAGCAGAGTCGAAGATATGGATCCCGAGTTCGTGAACTGAAAAGACGATCCTCAAATCCTCATGAGAAATAAGTGCGTAAATGAGCCATAGAATAAGCATTTCATTTCTGGAGTTGAGAAGGAGGATTTTTGTTTTTTCTTCCACTTTTTTCTGTCAATTTAGAGAAAAGGGAGACTCAATTGGAAGGAGCACAGCAGAAGTTGGAACAGGAGGTGCTCACAGTGTTTTCGAACTTACTTGAAATTTCGTGAGAGGTCGAGCAGCTGCTAAATGTACCCGATAAGAAGAGAAGGAGGCCTTGCGGGGTTCAAAGAATGCCCAATATGTCGAGGCCGAATCATAGAGGACATGGAAAAGGGGGAAGCTTTGTGCCAAAGATGTGGTTATGTGGCCTTCGATCAAGTGATTGACTCGACTCCCGAATGGAGATCGATGGATTACGAAGAGAGAACTAAGCGAATGCGTGTGGGGATGCCAAATACTCTGCGACTTGCTGACAGAGGCCTTTCTACGGAAATATCAAGCGAAGGCAGAGACTCTCATGGAAGATACCTTGACCTGGAGAGCCGCCAAAGTGCGCAGAGGATGAAGAAATGGCAACAAAGATTGAGGACTTCGACTTCCCGGGAAAGAAGTCTCTCCAACGCTTTGTCAAGAATATCTGAAGCTGCTGATGTGCTAAGCCTGCCGAGTGCCGTGCTTGAAGAAGCGTCTCACATATTTAGAAAGTCAGTGAAGCATAACATTTCAAAGAGCAAGTCGGTATCGGGCATGGCAGCGGCTTCTCTATATCTCGCTTGCAGAAAGTCGGGAGTCAACAGATCTCTCAAAGAGATCGCACAAGCGGCTGGAATAAAGAATCGCGATGCCGCTAGGTTCTATAGAATTTTGCTGAACGGAGTGGAGAGCCCCTACATTCCTCCTCCGACTGTTCAAAAATACATTTCGAAGCTTATCAATAAGGAAAAGATCAACCCGAGAGTTGAGCGTGTGGCACTCGAGCTTGCAGATAGGACAAACGAAAGCTCAATATCGAGCGGGAAGACTCCTGCGGGTCTCGCAGCAGCATATGTGTACATAGCCGCAGTTCTCTCGAGCGAGCACATTCCACAGAGAGAAATTGCAGAGTATGGTGAAGTTACTGAAGTCACTGTTCGCAACAGATGCCGAGAGATCCTTGGAAACTTTGTGATACGCGTGAGATTGAGAACGAGCAATGGCTAAATAAACGCTTTAATGCAAGCTCGAAGCATTTATTCCTCATCTAGATTTTTCATCGGTGAAATTCGTGCGTTCTGGCGTATCTTTCAAGGATGAGGAGGTTCTGCTCGATTTAGCTTCGAAGGTCTACAAACTCTTACTTGAAAAGGGTGAAGACGGCGTACTCCAAAGTATTCTGTGGAAGGAGCTTGATCTTAGTAGCAAAGATGGTTCAAAGCTTGCGATCAGGCTTGAAAGACGTGGCATGGTCAGGAGAGAGAAAGTTCTCGACGGGGGAAGGTGGACATACAAGTTGGTCGCACTTAAGGTGCCAGTGAGCATTCAGTGCATTGAAGAAGCTCCCTGCATTACCTGTCCCTATGAGGCAAAATGCTCACTTACGGGAGTTGTAAGCCCTCTTTCCTGTCCTTGGATAGTTGAATGGGTTGTGAAGGAATTCAGAGAAAGCGGCCTAGTAGGAGAACCACTGGTCGCCGAGCAACAAGTAAGAACGATACCTCCAACCTCGCTTCACTAAGAAGTCCGCAAGAAGAGAAAAGATTCGCTCGTCTCATTCTTGTGATTGCTTCGAGTTTGGAAGAGCTAAAATTCCATTCGGCTCTCTTCTACTCTTGAGGGAACAGTAAGGGGACGGTTTGCAACGAGTATGAGCAAATTCTTCTCCCTTGCATTCTTTTGAGCAAGTGAGAGGCTGGAAGGAAGAAGGTCCAAGGGGATCTGCGGGATGTCTCTGATTGTACGATTTTCTTCTCATTTCTTACTAAACGAAGGAAAAGGAAGGATGAATTTGCAGGTAGAAAAGTGGATCATAATATGAGGCTCGAACAAGCAAAGCGAGATTATTACAGGAGGAAAGCTAGGGAAGAGGGATATCGTAGCAGGGCAGCATTCAAACTGAAGCAAATCAATTCGAAGTATCATTTGATCAGCTTGGGTCATACAGTCGTGGATATGGGTTCTGCGCCAGGGGGATGGCTTGAAGTCAGTTCAGAAATCGTAGGTTCTAAGGGGATTGTAATCGGAATTGATTTGATCCCAGTGAGACCTGTAGCCCCAAATGTTAAGATCATTCAATATGACATAACTAGCGAGGAATTTCCATCGAAGCTTAAAGAGATCATCGGTGAAAGGAAGGCAGACTGCGTGCTAGCTGATCTTTCTCCAAAACTTTCGGGAGTGTGGGATCTGGATCAATTCAAACAAATGGAACTTTGCCATAGGGTTATAGATCTGTTACCAGAAGTGCTCAAAGCTGGTGGAAGCTGCGTAATGAAGGTCTTTCAAGGGAAGGATATGGAATCATTGAGGAATAGACTGCGTACCGCTTTTTCGAGACTGGATGTCTCAAAGCCGGATGCTAGCAGAAAGGAGAGCAGTGAGATTTACATGATAGCGCTGGGGTTCAGCGGGCAAGTCGCGCGACGATCTTCTCAAGATGCTCAAGAGGAGCGTCAGTCCGAACAGCTTTTGGATTCAAGCGGGTTCGTCCAGCCTTGAATCCGCTTGCACAAAGTTCTTCAAGCACTTTCCCAATGGGCGGGGTTCTAATTTTGAGTTTCTGTGAGAGGTAATCAAGATCGTAATAGAGAGGAATGTCAGGTTCTGGAGAAAACACTGTGAGCTCAGAAAACATCGCGCAAGTGCTCGCAAACTCGGCCGATTGAATTTTGCCAGCCCAACACGGCCCACCGAGAGAGACAGATTTATTTCCACATCTTATACAAGCAAGATCCGCACTTTCATAACCTTCTTTGCTTGTATTCTTGAATTGAACGATTCCTCTCGCACCACATTTGAAGCAGTGAAGAACGTAGCCGATCTGCGAATAAGTCTCTCTTGCATACTTGTTCCCCACTTTCACCTTTGAATAAACACGGAAGTAGTGCTGATCGTGATGGCTGAAAAGTGGTTCAATACCGATTTCAAGCTTCATTGCCGAGAAAGCGAGCGCTCCAAACAGTAATCTTATTCCAATTTCATGACAGTAATCTGTCCTCAGAGATCTCCCCTGATACTTCATAATCGCCACATCAGGATGTACTCCGCAAAGGACTGCAGAATCTGTGGCGCTCAGAGAGATCAGCCCACGGTGTCTTGTTGCTCTTATCGCGCAATCGATAAATGGCGCCGGAGTTCCAAACGGATCGACATCGACGACATCGAATCGCTCACCTGCATTTTGTTCTCTTGAAAGGAGAAAGGTGCATGCCTCCTTAACCGAGAAAAAGCACTTCCCTTGAAGTCCATTGATGGTGCAAGATTTCTTGGCGAAGGAAAGCGCCGCCGCGTTTGTGTCGTTTAAGAATACTTTCGAGAAATCTTCAATCTCTGCAGCAATTCGTAGACCTCTTGCGCCAACCCCGGCCATTGAGTCGGCGAACGTCAGTTCGCTCTTACCAATAAGTTTTGCATAAGCCTTGTAACAGACAATAGAAACCTCTCTAACCAATTTGCCGCGTGGGTTGAAGAAAGCTGGGATTTTCTTAGGCGTTTCGACGGAAGGGACAAGCAATGAAATCGTCCCTTCTTTCGTTATGCTGGCATCTTGAAGTTCGAGGTTTGCCTGCGTCTTTAGCTCTTACCTCCTTTTTTCCTGGAACATACATCCTGCTTGAAAAGCTATTAACTTTGACTTGTGGCTCCTATAAACGCAGTTTGGGAGCAGCGAAAGGGAGGAAGCGAGGGTTTTCTCAAATGCTAGGCTCAAGAAGCGATTTCGGAGAAGAGCGAAGGGAACCAAAGCGAATCTGGTTGATTACTGGAGAGCCTGGCGCAGGCAAGACTACTGCGCTTTCAAGCATACTGCTGAAAATTAGAAGCGCCGGCTATACAGTTGGCGGAATGCTCACGAGAGAAATTCGGGCTAGAGGCGAAAGGATAGGTTTCAGTATAGTCGATTTGAGCACGGAGGAGACTGCTACTCTTGCGACAATAGAGAATATACCGGGTCCGAGAGTGGGGAAGTATCGCGTCAACTTGAAGGGGCTCTCGGAAATAGCAGCAAGGGCATTTTCGCATGCTAGCGAAAAATCGGATGTAATTGCCTGCGATGAAGTCGGCCCCATGGAGCTTTTCAGTCCAGAATTTAGGCGTATCATAGTGGAGTGTGTCATAGGCTCCACCAAGCCCTCGATCTGCGTTGTTCACAAGCGGCTGAGCGATCCTCTCATAGATCAATTAAAGTCAGCGGGACAATCGACGACATATGAAGTGACCTTTGAAAATAGAGTAAGGCTTCCCAGTACGATTGCGGAAGAAGTATTGGAGTCACTTAGAAATCAAGCTAAACTTCACCAAAGTTAGTAGTAAGGAAAGTGAAAACGAAACCGGATTACATAACAAAGCTTGGAAATGATGAGACAGGGTCGACCCAAAAATGATCCTTGCGGGCGTTGATGAGGCAGGCAGAGGTTGTGTGCTTGGTCCGCTTGTCGTGGCAGGAGTGTCTCTTGAAGATTCGTCAATACCTCGCCTGATCGAAATGGGCATCCGTGATTCGAAGAAGCTTTCGCCTAGAAGGAGGGCTGAACTCTATAAGCATATCAAGAGGGTTGCCACTGGCATTTCGATTTGGAAGATCAACCCGAGAAAGATTGACAAAGTCGTTTCTAGAGGTGAGAAACTCTTCAAACTCAATTACCTTGAAGCGAGATATATGGCACTTGCGTTAGCGAGACTTCACTGGGACATCGCCTACTTGGATTGTTGCGATGTGAATGAGGAAAGATATGGAAAGATGGTCGAAGGGTTCCTTTTCTCCAAGTTTCAGGAGCGAAGAGAGAAAAGAGAATTGAAGAGTGAGCACCATGCGGACAAGAATCATCCAGTGGTTTCAGCTGCTTCGATAGTTGCAAAGGTGGTGAGAGACAGGCATATTGCCAAGCTTCAAACAAAGCACGGAGCTTTCGGTAGCGGATATCCAGCTGACGAGGAAACGGTTGAATACCTCAGAGAATTTTTCAAACGAGAGGAAAGATTCCCTCAGTTTACTAGGCTCTCATGGAGTACTGTTAAGAAGCTCTCCCAACAACATGAGCAACTTGTAGATTTCAAAGAATTTCTCTCTTCTGAAAGAGGAGCAAGCGCTCTCTAGCCGAGATTAAATTTATCAGCACAGGGCCACCAGGACCAGAAGAGCAATTTTGTTTCCTCAGATTCCATATTCAGAAGCAGAAAGAGAAGAAGTTCTTCAGCATATGATTCGTTGAGGCCTATTCTATCGTCTTCTTGCGACGATGATTGCGTGATTTTTGTCATAAGGCTGAAGATCAATTTGTTCCAGTATTTCGAAACCTGATTTTCGCAATGTTTCGGACTGTTTCGCAAAGACCTCCTTCTTCGGTTTTAGGGCATCAATACTACTCGCCTTTATCACCAATACGAGTGTTCCAGAGGGAGACTCTCTCCCCTCTTTGGATTCCTCACGGAGATACATCTCGCAATTTGAGATCGCGATCTCTGTCTGATCAGGTTGGGCAATGTCAAAGTATATGGAGTCGACCTTGCCGTATATGGAAGAGTACCTTTCAGGTTGCCTTGCATCTGCGATGATAGGCACTATGTTTTGTCTGTACTTCACAACGTTTTGCAGAAATTCCCTCGCTACGCGTGAGGATATTTCTACGGCAAAGATTTTACCTGAAATTCCCAATATATCGGAAACATGCGAGACAGTCGTTCCAGTCGAGGCCCCTACGTAGAGGCAAGTGGATCCCTTTCTGAAAGGGAAAAATTGCATCCCTTTAAGAACAGCTGCCGAAAGCTTGCTCCTGAAAGGATCCCACAGGCGAAATTCGACATTCTTTCCGGCGATTCTTGCGAGAACCAGGCGTTCCCCATAAAGGGATCTACCAGGGGTAAGATTCATAGTCGCAAGCAGTTTGCGTCTGGGATCTTTTGGATCAACCACGCGAAAGACTCCTTCGTAAATCTCTTGGGCTTCTGCTGGTTCGACCCTTTGGCTTCTTTGTTCCATCGTTTCGCGCAATCCTTCCACGCAAATATCCTAACCCCGAGATTCCTTTTTCCTCTTTGCCTTCCTTCTCGCCCTCTCCTTGCTTGCCCCATAATTCGAGCGAACAAAGGCCTGATCTCGCGATTCATTGGGGTGAGTGAGGTGACTTCCACCTCTCTGAAACTTCCTCTCCTTCCTTGGTACTGGAATCGGTGCTTCTTTGTACTTTGACTTGATATCCTCTAGGCGGGACTGCAGAGATCTCAGAACTGTTTCGTCCTTAATCCCTCTGAACTTGTCAACTCTTGCTGCAATCGCTATCTTGCCAGCTATGGATCTTGCAATTTTCCCTCTTTGCCACTTGGGAGCACTATGAACTTCTGCATGCTGAAAGAGGATACCGTGCTTCGGCGGCCTGGAGCCGCTCTTCAGAGCTCTGTAGAGTGCCTTCTCGGCTCCGAGTATCTGGATCGTGCTCGCTGGGAGAGTTGCAAGCTTGTCTAGGCCTCCGGCCTTTGCAAGGAGGCGTGCCCCAATTGTTGCACCAGCTATTTCAGTGACGTTTGGAGCTATTTGTCTCATCGTCTTTTCCACGTGCAAAGCAAGCTTGTCTCTTAGAGAGAACAAGTGTTGAGCTTCTTCTGCAAGTTGCATTATTCTCGAAATATCCTCTTCCCTGAGATCTGCCCCTCGAGATTCTTGCGCAGCTGTCTCAATGGCTTTGCTTTTATTTTTAGAGTAGCCGAGTTGCTCTAGATCAGTAGCTCTGAAATTGTTTCTCGTTTTGAATTTCAAAACAAGTCTCAGAAGCGAAGGATTATCGTCGATCATCGAGGTCAACTCAGGGAAGTGCAAACCATACCATTCTCTGACTCGCGAGCTCATCATATTGGCAGACTTGTCTATTTCGTCGAGAGCCTGAACTGATTGAATCGCCTGAAGATCCGGATTAGATGATTTCTCCCTCACTTGAATGTTTGAGATTTCAAGCGAAATCTCTCTGATCCTTCGCTCAGCATCTTCGATTGAACTAGCAAGTCCAGATAGCATCAGCAGATCCAATTTCTTCTCCGCGAGCTGTTTTTGCTCCTCAGTTGAGATTTCTTGAACCTTGAATCCTGCTGCGATTAACCCCGGGACAAGTTGCGGCTGAGCACAAATGATGTCCTCCGGTTTTACATTTTCCTTGAGCCAGTTGACTTCGCGTTCAGAAATTGACCCAGAAATGGCTTTCAGAAATTCTTCGGCAACGTGATCAGAGGTGAAAATTGTCTTGCTTACAACCTGATTCTTTTGCTCGCCCACAAGAATACAGCCGAGCTCGGTAACTACAAGGAAAAGCCTCAATTTCTAGAGATCCACTGAAAGCTTTAAACCGCTTGTCTTAAACTGTTCTGTGAATTTTCGTTCCAGGCGGAAGTTATCAGCAATAGAGAAGCACCGTGAAGTTAATTGGCTAGAGATAGCGCGCGAAAGAGTAGAAAGGAATTGCAGTTTGAAAGAAAGCTATCTCAACGATCAGGAGAGAAAATTGGAGTCAAAATTGGGAATTTCAAGCTTGCGTCACCGACCATGCTTGCTTCTGGGATTCTCGGAATTTCATTTGAGTTGTTTCCAAGGATAGTCGAGTGCGGCGCTGGTGCAGTTGTGACCAAATCTATAGGATTGGAGCCGAGAGAAGGGTATTCTAATCCTACGATAGCCGCAGTTGAGGGTGGGTATCTCAACGCGATAGGCCTTGCGAATCCGGGAATCACATTTTTCAAAGAAGAGCTCGAAGTGTACGAGAGGACAGCGGCTAAGAAGGTCCCTCTAATAATTAGCATTTTCGCGGACTCGGCAGCTGGCTTTGCACAACTAGCGGGTGAGCTTGATCCATTCACCTTTCTTGCGATTGAGCTGAATCTCTCCTGTCCTCATGTGAAGAATGTTGGTTCGGAGATAGGGACTGATCCGAATGAAGCATCAGAGATTGTTCGTGAAGTGAAGAAGAGGACATCGAAACCAATTCTAGCTAAGATGCCGGCTGCGATAACTGATGTACCGGAGTGGGCAAGATCGGTAGAAAGATCTGGCGCAGACGCGATAGTTGCCATCAATACGATTAGAGCAATGAAGATTGATATTGAAAGCAGAAAGCCAATTCTCTCGAATAAAATTGGCGGGCTTTCAGGGCCTGCGATAAGAACTGTTGCGATACGTTGCGTTTACGAAATATATGAAACAGTAAGAATCCCAGTGATTGGTGTCGGGGGCGTTTCAACTCCAAACGATGCCATTGAATTCCTTCTCGCTGGAGCCACCGCTGTCCAAGTAGGCAGTTCGATATCTGATCCTTGCTTTTTGGAGATTTTCCGGCGTATAAACGACGGGCTTTTGGCTTACATGAAGAGATTCGGATTCAAGGAGATAAAGGAGCTGATCGGAGCTGCACACTCTTGACTTCCTTCGCGTGACAAGGATAGAAGGTGTGGTTCAAGAATCTTCGAACATCCGCACTTTCGTTTTCCGAGACGAGTTAAGCACGAGTGCGAAGCCCGGACAGTTTGCAATGATATGGCTCCCTGCCGTGGGAGAGTTCCCAATGAGTCTATCAATTCGCTTTGGAAAGGATCTTTCAAGCATCACAGTCAAAGCAGCTGGAGAAGGGTCGAAACGGCTGTATGAGAGCAGGAAGGGAGACATCGTCGGTGTGAGAGGCCCCTATGGTAACTCTTTCGATCTCTCGACTTTGAAATCAAAATCCCGAGTTCTTTTGGTCGGGGGAGGAACTGGACTTGTCCCAATCGCTGCACTCGCAAAGGAGATAGCCAGTCGGAAAAGGAATGTCAGGGCAACGGCGATTCTTGCTGCAAGAACAAAGAATGAGCTTCCATTTCTAGGTTTCCTAAGAAAATGCTTGGGAAGAGAAAACGTCTTTCCAACGACTGATGACGGTACTTTGGGCTACTGGGGACTCGCTCATGAGAAGCTTGAAGAAATCCTAGAGGTTAGCAAGACTGGTTTTTCTCAAATTTTTTGTTGCGGCCCAGAGAAGATGATGTTGGCCGTCTATAAAGTCGCACGACAAAGGAATATTCCCTCGCAATTCAGCCTCGAGAGAATCATGAAGTGTGGAATCGGTCTCTGTGGAAGTTGCACGATTGGCAAGTACGTCCTCTGCAAGGACGGGCCTGTGCTTACTCACAAAGAACTAGGAAGCTTGGAAAGAGAGTTTGGAGTCGCGCAAAGAGACAAAGCTGGGAAATTGGTACGACTTTAAGATTTTCACAAAGCACCGATGGGAGGGGTTAGCAAGGCTTAAAGGGAAATTAGTCCAGAACTGGTACAGTTGGTGAATGGGTAAGTGCCGACTCACGGTTCTTTAACAAAGGCAGGAAAGGTAAGATCGCAAACTCCAAAGCTTCAAGGTAGGGTTAGAATCGGCGCGATTCCGAGGGAAAGAAACCGAAGGACTTTTGAGAAACGATACGCACTCAAGAGGAAACCTGGGCAAAACTGGATAAACGTGTAAGCCGCTCACGATCCATGAAGGTCCATTTCTCAGTCTTACATCTTTGACTGAGGTATTTTACTGCCAAAGAATTTTTCCCTTTAGGGAAATGATCGCTCAAGCAATTTTTCTCCTTCTTAAAAAGATCTTCAACTGTCTAAGAACTGTATCTACACTTCGTAATTTTGGAAGCTGGATCGGTTGCGATCTTCTTAACCGACCCGGTGGAAAACGGCTCAGCAGGACAAAGAAAAATTTAGGTTTTGAGCAGGTTGAAGATATAGGATACGCAATGCTTGTTAGACCGAAGGGCTCTCAATCTCTCTCATCTCATCTTTTCGGCAAGTGTAACTCATGGAAGAAAGATATTCCCAGAGGAGGGCGAAGCGATGTGTGTTGCTGAATTTCAACTAA
>CADDZS010000040.1 GCA_902812485.1 archaeon | reverse complement strand
CTAGAAAGGGATGAATAGATTCAAAGTAGATTGTGACTTGTGTCCAAGAGCCTCTACTTAGGATCACGCTGTTTGATAGATGAGAAGTAAAATGAAATCAGGCCGGGTGGCTGTACTCTATACCGGAGGAAAGGATAGCACCTACACTTGCCAATTGCTTGAGGAACAAGGACACGAAGTTGCTTGCTTAATCTCCATTTTTTCTCAAAACAAGGAAAGCTATATGCTTCATACTGCTAGTATCGATGTAGTGAAACTTGCTGCAAGAGCGATGGGTTTCCCCCTAATCACAGAGACTACCTCTGGAGAAAAGGAAAAAGAGCTAAGAGATATACAAAGGGCAGTCAAGCGAGCATCCGAAAGTTATGATTTTCAAATCTTAGCTTCCGGTGGCATAGCAAGCAGATACCAGAAGGATCGTTTTGATGCTTTGGCTAGATCGTTTGGCTTAGAAAGCGCAGCGCCCCTTTGGGGCATTGATCAGGAAAATTATCTTAGGAAACTCCTGACGTTGGGATATCGAATAATGATTACCTCTGTGTCTGCTGGAGGGCTAGGAAGAGAATGGCTTGGGAAGGAAATCGGAGAAGACTCCTTGGAAACCTTGCTCAGGATTGCAAAGAAATACGGTTTCAACCCGTCATTTGAAGGCGGGGAAGGAGAAACATTGGTTCTAGACTGCCCAATCTTCAAGCGGGGTAGGATTGAAATACTTAGTTACAAAATTACTTGGAATGGATATTTCGGAAGTTTGGCTGTCAAAGAAGCCCGTCTCGTGCCGAAACAAGGCAATCCAGGCTTGGCTTCTAAAGCTCCGGTCTAATAATAATTTGATTTTGAGAGTTATTTGAGACAAAAATGCTGGATAGACTAAGAGAAGGTCTTCAAAGTGCTGTCAAGAAGCTAGTAGGATCTGCATCTTTAGACGAAAAGGAGATCAAGGAGTTCGTACGAGATATTCAAAGAACTCTACTTTATGCAGATGTAGATCCGCACATTGTACTCAAATTCTGTCAAAAGGTCGAGTTACGAGCTCTAGAGGAGAAACCTCCTCCCGGCTTACCCAGGAAAGATCACATCATTAAGATTCTTTACGACGAGTTCGCAAGCGTCCTTGGCGAGGGAGGGAGATTAGATCTACCCACAAACAAGACGAATGTCATTCTCATGATCGGAATCCAGGGTAGTGGGAAGACAACAACCATCGGAAAGCTTGCGAGACTACTTGTGAAACGAAATTACAGAGTCGGAGTCGTTGCGGCAGATACTTTTAGGCCAGGGGCTATCAGGCAGCTTGAAACAATTTGTGAAACGATCAATGTGCCGGTTTATTCACAACCTGAAGAAAACAATTCGATAAACGTGGCTAGGGAAGGCCTTGCGAAGCTTAAGGAACAGAATTTCAATGTTGTAATAGTGGACACTGCAGGAAGACATAAGGAAGAACAAGGGCTCTTGCAAGAAATGAAAGAGATTTCCAACGCAGTCCATCCGGACATCACCTTTCTAGTTATCGACGGAACAATAGGGCGATCTGCGTTCAAGCAGGCGGAAGCATTTCACAGAAATGTCCCTGTAGGGGGAATCATTGTGACAAAGATGGACGGAGCGGCCAAAGGAGGAGGTGCACTTGCGGCAGTAGCTGCTACAGGCGCAAGGATATACTTCGTTGGCACGGGGGAGAGAATCGACGATCTCGAACAGTTTGTTCCGACCCGTTTCGTTGGAAGACTACTAGGAATGGGTGATCTTCAAGCCTTACTTGAAAGAGCAAGAGACCTCGAAATCGCAGCTGACGAAAAGCAAGTCAAAAGAATGATGGCAGGCAAGCTCACAATGAATGATTTTCTTGCTCAGATTGAATCTCTTAAGAAGATGGGATCACTAAGAAAGATTGTGGAATCGCTACCAGGATTTTCGCAGATGAATCTTCCTGAGAAGAACATTGAAGAAATTGAAGGCAAGATGAAGTATTGGAGAGCTATGATTCAGGCCATGACAAAGGACGAGAGAGAAGATCCAGATTTATTGAATTCCCAGCGAATTCGGAGAATTGCAAGAGGCTCCGGCGTAACTGAAAGAGATGTAAAGGATCTTATCATGCGCTACAAACAAGCAAAGAGCGTAATGAAAGCAAGCAAGGGAAGACAATTTAGGACGCTCATGAGACAAATGAGTCGTCAACAATGATAGAAAAAATAGCATTGGTTCTGCTTCCCTTCATCATTGCCCAATCTTAAAATTAGAGGTCTAATTACTTTCCTTCAATCGTTTCATTCACCAAAAGCATGGCGATCTTCTCGGCATCCAGAGTCCATTCCCAATGATCACTTCGAATGAAAAATGTGCAATGCAAAAAATCAAAACGGATCAAAAGGAGAATTAAGGGGAGCTCTAAGTTAGGTTGCAAAGTGCAGTTGTCTCGGGACTCTTGAAAAAGAAACTTTGTGAATCTTGTCTCATTCGCCAAGGTTTTTCAAAGGACACTAGCCGAAGATTATCGGTAAAGTCAGAAGAATGCAGCTTGTGTGAGGGTCTAATGGCAAGGCTTGAATCCTATTCAGACGCACTCGTCAATCGACTTTCCGAATATGAATTTGACTCGTTTCTTGTGGGGGCAAGGCTTCCTCCTGACATTGTCGACCGAGAAGACGAGCTTCGAGCTGAGCTCAAGATTCGTGGAAAGGAGACACTCAAGGCTCAAGTAACCCGTTACTTGAGCAATGCATTATCCAAAAGGACCGGAAAACGACTAGACTATAAGCTTCCAGATATTACAGTACTTTTTTCCGTAAGCGAAGGAAGCATCGAAGTTCAACCCCGACCGATTTGGTTGAGTGCTCGTTACTTGAAAACTGAACGCGGCATTCCACAACGCTCGACCATCTGCTCCGTATGCAGAGGAGTGGGATGTGCCAACTGCAATTTTGAAGGAAAAACTCCACATAGCATTCAGGCCATAATCACAAGGCTCTTGAAGAACATGTACAGAGCAGAAGATTGCAACTTCATTTGGATCGGAAGCGAAGATGAGAAGAGTCTCGTGCTGGGGAATGGAAGGCCCTTCTACGTCGAAGTAGTAGGACCAAAGCTACGTCATCCTGTGATTGACGAAGGGAATCTAGTTTCCCAGTCGATAAAAATCACGGAAGTCAAAACATTGAGATCACGGCCACGTTCAGTTCCAAGCTTCAGGATCAAATGCAGAGTCTTTCTTGTCCGAAACGATGATATTCAAAAGTTGCCGCAGTCTAAAAGAGAAGAAATCGAATCAATATTCCGCAATTCCTTTGTAAGTGTCAGGCTTTCTCGCAAGCAGAGAGTTGTCGCAAAGAAGGTGATTTACGTCAAATTCTTGAACTTGGAAAACAATCAAGAGCCTTTACTGCTTGAAATCTGCTGCGACGGTGGTATTCCAATAAAGAAATTGGTCGCAGGAGGGGAGAAAGACGACGAACCAATAGCCGTGACTCCGAATCTATCTCAATATGTTAAAGGTGTTTCAATTGATCCGGAGAGGCCTTTCGATGTGCTGGAGGTATCACTCTTGGGTGCAACGACCAACCCCACTTCACAAAGGAGTGAATCCAAACCTGATTTCGAACTAGAAGTACCATTGAAGTAATCAACATTTAGGCAACCTACTAGAAGTTATCGCATTCAGAAGCGATTATTGGGCAAATATTCGGGTGACAGCGAACAGGATTTTGAGAGCCCTCCGCAGAAGCATATAGATCTTTTTTTCCATCATTCAATGGCCAAACTGCTCGAAACTTTGTCTCAAGCGGCCGGCTCAAGCATCAGACGGCTCTTCCGATCGCGCGTGTTATCACGTGCAATGCGTCATCGGGCAAGATAGCTAAAGTGTCATAGAATCGCTTTAAACTTATTTTTTTCACAAGATGTTGTGGCAAGAGACTACGAGGCAAAGATAAAAAGTCTCTTGCCTTCTCTGTGCATGTTTTCAGGGTCTTTCACGAAAGGCCAGTGTTGTGGCAATTTACTCAACATGACCTTTGCATTTATAAAGAACCCAATCGCATAAGTACAACTTTGACCTGAAAGGAGGTTTTTTACATGGACACTGATGATTCTGCAAGAATGGAAGAAGTGTCGGCCGAGCCACTTCAAGCATCTAATCGTCAAGTGAGTAGTCCGGATCAGGAATCAAAGTCAGAACCAGAGTTATGCGTCGAGGATAAGGAAAAGGAAGCCTTAAGGCAAGCACTTGAGGCTGAGAGAAAGAATTCAAGAGAACTTGCTAACCAAATCAAATACCTTCAAGCTGACATCGTAAACATGCAGCGACAAGTTGATAGACTCGTCAACGAGGCACGTGAGAAGGCAAGGATGGAGTTCATACTCGAATTAATATCGGTAAAGGAGGATTTGGAGCGAGCCATTTCAAGCCTTTCAGGCAACAACGCTGACCCGCTTAGAGAGAAGATTTTGTCAGGTTTGGGTCTTGTGATATCCAGAATAGAAGGGGTACTGAGGATTCAAAATGTTGAGCAGATCAAAGTGCAGATTGGCTCTGATATGGATCCTCATTTTCACGAAGCCGTTGCATATACTGAAACTGACAATACGGGAGACGGTAAGATCTTGTCTGTTATTAGAAACGGTTACGTTGCTGGGGGAAAAGTGATAAGGCCTGCCTTGGTTGAAATAGCGCGGCAAAAGCCCAAAGAGCCAACCCCGCAAATCGAGCCTCAATCCGGGTCAAGGGTTGAACCCGAGCAATCACAGAAAAACGAATTTCAAGGATAGAACACGATCATTTTTCTTTGTTAGAGACCTATGCTACGCAAGAAAACTACTTTTTAATTTGAGTGGTGAAAGTTCAGGATGCCAAAAATAATTGGAATCGATTTGGGAACGAGCAATTCTGCAGCCGCGGTCATGATGGGGGGTCGTCCAACCATCATTCCTAGCGCAGAAGGAACAAGCGTTGGTGGGAAGGCTTTCCCCTCGTACGTCGCCTTTACAAAGGATGGCCAACTCTTAGTGGGAGAACCTGCGCGAAGACAAGCTGTCTCGAATCCAGAGGGAACGATAACTGCAATCAAGCGAAAAATGGGTACCGATTATAAAGTTCGAGTGTATGGGAAGGAATACACTCCTCAGCAAATCTCGGCTTTCATACTACAAAAGATCAGGGCTGATGCGGAAGCTTTCCTTGGTGAAAAGGTAAACAAGGCAGTGATCACTGTTCCTGCCTACTTCAACGACAATCAGCGTCAGGCAACAAAGGATGCAGGGGCAATTGCTGGACTCGAGGTTGTTCGCATAATAAATGAGCCGACGGCTGCTGCGCTTGCATACGGACTAGACAAAGCTGGCAAGGATCAAAAAATAATGGTCTTTGACTTGGGCGGAGGAACTCTTGATGTAACAATCATGGAGTTCGGTGGAGGAGTGTTCGAAGTCAAATCCACTAGCGGAGACACTCAGCTGGGCGGAACTGATATGGACAACGTTCTAGTCGACTATGTTGTTTCCCAGTTCAAGAGTCAAACTGGCATAGATCTTAGATCGGACAAGGTTGCAATGCAACGCATCAGAGAGGCGGCAGAAAAGGCGAAGATAGAGCTGTCGACGACGATAACCACAGAGATCAACCTTCCGTTTATAGCTCAGGATCCGGCTGGGGGAGGTCCGAAGAATCTTTTGCTTACACTGACCAGAGCAAAGCTCGAAGAGCTCGTGACGCCAATCATCGAGAGATGTAGACAGCCTATGATGCAGGCCCTTGAAGATGCAAAGCTTTCTCCAAATCAGATAGACAAGATCATCCTCGTCGGAGGCCCAACGAGAATGCCGATCGTCAGAAATTTCGTTGAGAAAATAATGGGCAAGCCCGCCGAACGAGGAATCGATCCAATGGAATGTGTTGCAATGGGTGCTGCAATCCAAGGAGCGGTCCTGACAGGTGAAGTAACAGATATCCTCCTGCTCGATGTGACTCCGCTCTCTCTTGGGGTCGAGACATTAGGGGGAGTGTTCACAAAAATCATAGAGCGTAACACCACTATACCAACAAAGAAGAGTCAGATTTTCACAACAGCCGCCGATTTCCAGACAACTGTTACAATTCACGTGCTTCAAGGAGAAAGAGCGATGGCTCAGGATAATGTCTCGCTCGGTCATTTCAACTTGACTGGCATACCTCCAGCTCCAAGGGGGGTTCCACAAATCGAAGTCACCTTCGACATCGATGCAAATGGAATCTTGAATGTCTCCGCAAAGGATCTCGCAACTGGAAAGCAAACCGGAATAACTATCACCGCTTCTACAAAGCTCTCTGAAAAGGAAAAGGAACGAATGATAAAGGAAGCAGAGCAGTTTGCGGAAGCAGATAGGAAGAGAAGAGAGGAAGCAGAGCTCAGGAATCAGGCAGATAGCCTTGTTTACACGGCTGAGAAAACAAAGGCTGATCTTAAGGATAAAATTCCCTCAGACATGCTCTCGAAACTCGATGCGGCTTCGAAGGAACTGAAAGATGCACTCGCGGGAACAGACATTGAAAAGATCAAACAAAAGAGCGATGCTCTAACAAACGTGCTTAAAGAAATCGGAACGGTCGCATATCAGCAAGCTGCAGCTGCTTCCTCATCCTCTTCTACTTCTTCGTCATCAAGCGCATCTGGGTCCTCATCAGGGGGCGGTCCATCCACCGGCGGGGGCAGTCAGCAAGGCAAAGTTGTCGATGCAGAGTACAAAGTTGATCAAGACGGAAAGGAAGCAGGATCAAAAGGCTGAAAGTTGCGAATGGCATCAAGCACATCTCAAAAAAATGATTACTACGAGGTTCTCGGTGTTCCGCGTGACGCTACAAAAGATCAGATAAAGGAAGCGTACCGGAAGCTTGCTCTCCAATACCATCCAGACAGGAACAAGTCCCCAGGAGCGGAAGAGAAGTTCAAGGAGATTTCGGAAGCTTACGCGGTACTTTCTGATGATGCAAAGAGAGCCCAGTACGATAGATTTGGGCATGAAGGAATTCAAGGCAGGTATTCAACCGAGGACATATTCAGGACCACAAACTTTGACGAAATATTCAGGGATCTCGGATTTGGAGGTTTTGGAAATTTTGGTAGCATCTTCGACATGTTCTTTGGAAACATGACGGGAAGCGGGAGAGGAGCGCGAAGAGGTGCTGATCTTAGGTACGATTTGGACGTAACCCTCGAACAAGTAGCAACAGGGCTTACAACTGAAATCCAAGTGCCCAGAACGGAAAGATGTGATCTCTGTGATGGTTCTGGTGCAAGGCCCGGAAGCAGTCCTAGAGTTTGTCCAGAATGCGGAGGGAGAGGTCAAGTCCAACGAGTGAGCTCTGCTGGCTTTGCTCAATTTGTTCGTGTTGAGACCTGCAGATCATGTCGGGGGCGCGGAGAAATTTTGGATAGCCCCTGCAAGGCTTGTAGAGGTGCTGGAACTGTTCAGAAAACAAGGAGGATAACAGTTAAGATACCGGCGGGCGTTGAAGACGGAGCATCTCTGAGGCTTAGGGGAGAGGGAGACGCAGGAGAAAACCACGCGCCTCCAGGTGATCTTTACGTCGTGGTACACGTGCTTCCCCATAAGATCTTTCGAAGAGAAGGAAACGACATAGTGTGTGAGGTTTCGGTAAGCTTTGCCGACGCAGCTCTTGGAGGCAAGGTGATCGTTCCTACTATCGATGGAAAGACCGCCGAGATTCATCTGCCTGCTGGAACTCAGCCCGGCACGGTGTTGCGCTTGAAGGGCAAGGGGCTACCGGAGATGGGAGGCTCCTCAAGGGGGAATCAGCTCGTAGTTGTTCGGATCGTGACCCCAACGAAGCTGAACGAAAAGCAGAAGGAACTGTTAAGGCAGTTCAAAGAAATTGAAGATAGGAAAGAGTCAGGAGGATTCTTTCGATTCTAGACTGGGTAGGATGTGCCTTCCACAATCTTTGAGAGCAATACAGCTTTTCAGTAGAATAAACTGAGTTTTCATTTGGAATGATTACTAGAGAGCGCTAGCCACCTTTGACACGCATGATCTTTGTTCTGCCCATTACCCGCCAGTATTCGACTTCGGCTCCGGATGAAATTTTTGACTTGAGCTCTTCTTCAGTCGGGAAGGGAACATCGAATGTCTCGAATGTCTCCAAATCCATGAGTTGGACCGTGCCCCCTGAAGCTGACACCACTTGGCCTGATTTTTTCTCAATGAGAGGGACTTCAACATTGGCTGACACAGGCGACACGAGACTCCTCTTAACCCCATCAAAAACGCCAATACCTACGACCCTCGCCTTTGCTGCGCCGTGCTTTCCGGGCTTGCTCTTATCATATTCCACGATTCTGCAAGGCTCGCCATCTATAAGAATGTACGAACCCTCCTTGACGCTACCAAGATCAACTGGTTTGCTCATGCGAAAAACCCTGAAGAAGAATGACCGTTTTTGTGAAAATGAGTTCTTCACATTATTTAATCTTAATCATAGCTAGCTATTTCGAGTTGCATTGTGTCAAATCCGGATTCTGAATTAAGCTTGAAATCGGTCTCTATCTCATAGAATTCTTATCCTATTTAGGTTCAAAGGATGTGTCACACGACCGATTGAAAGTTTCTCGCATAGCTCTGATCTCCAAGGAAGGGCACGGGGAAGCAAGGGATGTTGCTAGGGATGTTGCCCTAAATCTAGTGAGTAGAGGTTTCTCAGTAACAGCATTTCCCAATCTTCATCTAAAGGATGTGGATCATGTGCCTTCTATCAAAGATCTAGCTTCTGTTCCAAAAGTCGATCTTTTCATATTGTCATCGGGTGATGGAACCATCCTCAGGGTTCTGAGGCTTACGGACACGACTATTCCCTGTTTATGCATTAACGTTGGTGGAAGAGGAATCCTGTCCGAAATAAAGCCGCATCAAGCCCCCTATGCTATCGAAAGAATTGAAAGGGGAGATTTCATTCTTGACAGGAGAATGAGACTTTCCCCGACTATAGGGGGAGAAAGGCTACCTCCGGCTCTGAACGAAGTCTATCTCCTAAGACAATCCATTACCCGAACTCCGATGTTCACACTTGACCTCGGGGATTCTGCCACTTTCACTCAAAGAATGGATGGCTTGTTAGTCACCACGCCAACCGGTTCAACTGGCCATTCTTACTCGTTTGGTTCACCCTTCGTGAGCGGATCTCTGCATTCTTTTCTCATTACTCCAGTCGCACCAATTACAAACTTTCCAAAGATAATCCGAGATTCCACGCCCATGAGAGTGATGGCAACTTACGGCCTCCATCTTATAATCGATGGACAAGAAACCTACTCAGTAGAACCCAATACATACATAACATTGAAAAGGCATGAGCGTGATGCAGTTTTTGTGAGATTTGAGCCAAGCTCCGATTTCAAGCAGCTCAAAAATCTTGGTTTCGATTGACGGAATCGGTTTGTTGCCCAATCAAGATGAAACATCATTTCGTGAACAATTCTTCGTTTATTTCCCCTTCAAGTTCGGAGATCTGTAAGGTCTGGTCATTGCAAAAGCATTTCCTTGAGTTCATTGTGAATCTTCAGATTGCACTTCGAAAGAGAATTCACTTCAAGCAGTAGCCTGAATTATCAATCTAGTGTTGGAAAGAAACAGTTTCAATTCGATGCCCTTCCTAAAATGCTTAGGGTTGTATTTTCCATGTTGACAAAAAACAATTCTGCAATACGATCTGAACCCGTTTCCCAAGCTGAGACCGATTATATGTAGGTGCCAAGCCAATAGATATGCCACAACAGTTCTTGGTGCTCGACACGACAGCATTCTATGCAGGTGTTCCTTACACCAACACTACAGAGAACTTGGTCACAACACCGGATGTCATAAGTGAAGTCTCAAATGAGAGAACAAGATCCTTGATAGCTGTGTCAAAAATCAATGTCCTTCAAGGCTCTCAAGAACATCTCCGGAAGGTGAAGGCAGCAGCTAGAATGACTGGCGATGACAAGGACTTGAGTCCAGCTGACCTAAGCGTTTTGGCCTTGTGTCTCAGCATGAAGGAAGAGGGGAATTCTCCGATTCTGATATCGGATGATTTTGCTGTTGAGAATGTGGCTTCGAAATTGGGAATCCCTGCAAGGCCTTTGATGACAGGAGGAATTCAGAGAGCGGCTGAATGGGTCTTCTTCTGCCCTGCTTGTGGAAAACAATACTCGAAAGCTAGGGAAGACTGCTTGGTCTGCGGGACAAAACTCGAGAAAAGGCTGAAAAGGTCTCAGGCACGCTGAGCGAGCGAGGTAAGTAGCTTTTTTCTTCTTCTTCTTCTTCTCGTTATCAGTATTAAGTGGTCAGTAAATTACTACGCAGGGCGGAGGGAAGTAATCTTAAAGGTTGGGTTTTTCATATGGTTTTTCGATCCGATGTTCAATAAGAGCGCTGTCAGCCCTTCAAGTTGCTTTGACATCTCGAGTCCTCCTGCATAGAGCGCCCTCAATCCCCCGACTCTCTGCACGATTTGTTGAACGCTTTGGTAGGTCTCAAAATCTTCGCTCGAAACAAAGACATCTGCATCGACACTGCTCTTATCGTAAATCGCTTTCGCCGGAACCGTCTGGAATGCGGTTGCCACCTTTGTTGATCTCGGCAGGAATCCTTTCAGTCTCTGAGCAATGGACAGCGGATTTGATTCCTCAGGATTCACGAAATGTCCACCCCTCTTTGCGACCGGAGCAATCGCAGAAATAAACAGCTGTCCTTCCCGGAAACTGGGAGAGAGACCCTTTACTGCTTCGAGCGCGCCTTCGTAAGGAAAGGCAGCGATTACAATATCGGATAGGGCGGCAACTTCTTGATTTGTTGCAGGCACAAGATGTTCCTTAAGCTTCCTTGTAGCATCTTCACCCATGGCACTACGCGATATTAGATCGTCGATCACTCTTGCGGCTCTTTCCTTCAGTCTCGAACCGATCAAGATCTTCTCGTAATACTTGCACAGATGAATTGCGAGCGCATTTCCAAGATCTCCAGTCCCGCCCAGAATTCCTATGGTTATCATATGCTCCTTTTTGCACCTTTTCCGTTATACTTGCAGCTTTACAAAGGAGCACGATATAAGTGGAGAGAAAAATTTAGGCAAGATAAACGAGAAGAGGCAGCGTCTTGTTGTTTGCTTCCAGAGGTGGATCGTCTTTCTTATTGTCGTCATAGTCGCTATTACAGGCCTATTGAAAGAGGCATCAAACAGAAGGGATCACTAAGGAGATCTATTTGTTCTCATGTCATTTTTGTAAGTATTTTACCTCATTCATTGCCCCTTGCTGTAGAAAATCCGAAAGACACCGATAGAGGTAAGATGGTTGTGCAATAGAGCAAATCATTCTTCTCTCGTTGTCACTCAAGGTTTTTTCTCGTTCCTCTTTGTTCGATTTAATCCGAAGGAGAAAAGTATTCGGACTGGGAATCAACAATAAGATTACGCGTAGTTTGATTCGGAACCTATAGTTGGGAGCTTGTGGAGCACTAGATTCGAGTCTTGAAAGTCAACATTTCCCTCGGGCTCAAGGCGGGGCTTGCATCAGGGGTAATATACGGAGCTCTAATCGGATTTCTGCATGCAGGCCTTCTCGAGGCATGCAGCTCGACTCAGCTCTCTTTCATCAATCAAAATCTCATTGCTTCACCAATAAGAAGCCGGATGATTTCCTACTACACCTCGGAGAGCGCATCAGACGTCTTTGGAAGCGATCTTCTTCACTTCCCGATATACTGGGCGATCGGAGCGCTTATAGCTGGGGTTGCGTATGGAGTCGTCTTTTCGGCAATTTATCCTAAGCTTCCAGGTTTTTCCTCCCGAACGAAGGGTATGTGGATGGGAGTGATAGTGTACGCGGTTGGGATCTTTCTTGGACTCTCTGGGCTCGAGGTGACATGTTCCCCTAGCATTTTCTCGATACTCGGAATGCTCGGAAGCCTTCCGATCTCGATTGCCGATGGATACTTTCTCGGGATGTTTTACGATAGTTTTGGAGCCCTTAGCAAAGAGGAAAGGGCTGAATTACTAGAACAGAAACAACTCCAAGGAGAAGATGACAAAGACGAAGGAAGGGGAGTACGCGAAAGGAAAAAGGAGAAGAGCCCGAGGTCGTCTGCAAAAGCGGGGAAGCTAAGATCGCCAAATAAGTAGTGACTATCCTCAGCCTGCATTTCCTCTTGATTAGAGGCGGAAATTTCGAATCATTTTTTTGACGATGACCCTTAAACAAGCAAGGACAAAGAGCGAAGTGGAAAGTCTTACAATCTTCTAAAAGAGAGAGAATGCGTGAATGGAAGGGGCGTGTGAATAAGAAAGAATGTCTCGCAATCATCATCCTAGAAGAGGTCTAGAGGAGGGAACAGGAAAGAATCAAGACTTTCGGATCGAGAGGGATTTCCTCGGCGAAGTGGAAGTTCCAAACGAAGCATATTATGGTGTACAAACTCTAAGAGCTGTTAACAACTTTCCAATCAGCGGTCTGAGACTACCCAGGGAGTTCATCAGGGCTCAAGGAATCATCAAGTTTGCGGCAGCTAGGGCAAATGTGCAACTTGGTCTGCTCGACGGGAAAATAGGGGAAGCTATAGCTCAGGCTTCAAGAGAAGTCATCGAAGGGAAGCTCGATTCAAACTTCGTGGTCGATGTCTATCAAGCAGGAGCGGGTACTTCACAGAACATGAATGCAAACGAAGTAATTGCAAATCGAGCCCTTGAGATCATGGGGTTTCAAAAGGGCGACTACAAGATCATACATCCTAACGATCACGTGAATATGGCACAGTCAACAAACGACACGATTCACGTGGCTATACACGTGTCAGCACTTGAATCAATCAAGAAACAGCTACTCCCTTCACTTGAAGTGCTTAGGGAATCTCTCAGGAAGAAATCGGAAGAATTCAGGGATATTGTAAAGATTGGAAGAACTCACTTGCAAGATGCCGTCCCAATAACTTTGGGACAAGAGTTCAGCGGATACGAGAGCATGATAACTCATGATATCGCGAGAATCAAAAGATCCTCTTCAGACTTGGAAGAGCTTAACCTCGGGGGGACAGCAGTGGGGACAGGCCTCAATGCTCATCCTAGATTTTCTGAGCTTGCAATCAGGTATGTGAACGAGATTACAGGGATAAACTTCAGGCGAGCAGAGAATATGTTCGAATCCACTCAGAACCTGGATGCCTGTGCTGAAGTAAGTTCTTCGCTTAGGACATTGGCAGTCAGCCTGACAAAGATCGCAAATGATCTTCGCCTTCTTTCCTCGGGTCCTGCGGCGGGCCTTGCAGAGATCGTCCTTCCGAGCGTCCAGCCAGGGTCATCAATCATGCCGGGAAAGGTTAACCCGAGCATCGCTGAGATGGTCAATATGGTTGCCTACCAAATCATGGGAAATGATCTCGCAGTTTGCGCCGCATGTCAAGCTGGCCAGCTAGAGTTAAACGTGATGATGCCAGTTGTGGCTTGGAACCTCCTCCAGTCTATCAAGATTGCCACGAATGCTTCAAGAGTTTTCGCCGAGAGATGCATAGATGGGATAAAGGCAAACGCTGACATTTGCCTGAGATATGCAGAGATGAGCAGCGCTCTTGCCACTGCCCTATCTCCGAAAATAGGATACGAAAAAGCGGCGGAGATCGCAAAACTAGCCGTGGTGACAAAGCGGTCTATCCGTGAAATCGCGAAAGAAAAATTGGATATGCCTGAGGAAGAGCTTGACAAGCTTCTGGATGTTCGTAAGCTGACCTCTATCAAGGAATGGCAAGAGACTTGATTCACTTCAATTTCAAAACACAAAGAGAAAGAAAGAAAGCTAACACACATGTAAGGCAAGGCCTCAGAATTGTTCACATTTTCTTTTACTAAAGCTGAGTTGTGATGCCTTGCCTGGATCTTTTTCTTTTGTTTCTCCCTTGATTGCTCTTTATGTGATGTACCTCCATCCTCCGATATTTGAGTGAAATGATCAATCCACCATGTTGAGAAACACCCCCTCTCTCCAGAATATCCAAGGATAGCCTCACGTTCATTATTCAGAAAGAATGGATTCATACGCCGCTTTTGAATAGCAATGAAAACGAGAAAGTAAAGAAATACACATTCTTTTTCCCTCTTCTATTCAAGCTCAACTTCAAGATCATAAGTCAAGCGCGCCGTGACTACATGCGCTGGAAGTGAATCGCGGGAAATAGAAACAATATAATCAGCTAGCTTGAGAAGAGAAGCTTCAAAATGTCCGCGAGCAAAACCCCCAACAATCCATATCTTGGTTTCTCCATTTCCCATGGAGAGAATCTCGTGCACGAATTTTCTGAGCTTGACTGGTTCCCCGATCCGTGACAGGGCGACAACCTTCCTGTTGGTAAATCGCGAAAGAAATTGATCTATTTTCTCAGTGCCTCTCAACCGGATCAATTCATTTCCCTCAAGCTCCTTATTCGAAAGAAAGGGCTGGGACAAGAGCTTCGACATTACGCCATTGAAACGAAGGAGAGTTCTTGGAATTCTTGTGCCAGGGGTAATCTCAATTACCATATCATCCAAGGTGTGAATGATAACTTCCAATTTCCCGCTTTGAAAGAGCGGAGTCGAGGTCGCGTCCAAGAGAGCAAAATGAACCACATCTGGTCTCCCTCTTTTCTCTGATTTTGGAAGTTTCCTTATAATGTCGTGGTGGAAGTTATCATCCAAAATTTGAGAGGCCGGAGTTACGCCAAACTTCTCGAAGAATGAACGACAAGATCTGCTCCCCTGGAACTCCTTCGGAACGAGCTCAAGAGAGGCGTCTTCGATAACGAGCATATGTCTTCCCATTCGCTTTGTCAAATGATACTTCACACTCGTAAAGGAATCCTTGATTGCTTGGCGGATTCAGAAACACACAAAAGCCGAGCATTTCACAATTTCAAGACGTACAAAAAGGCAATGTAGGTTTCCATCTCCCCCCTCTTTGATTCCTCTGTGATCTTGCCCTTCACTGCAAGCTGAGTTGAGCTAGAACTATGATTTCTTCTTTGAATGGTCGAAATGGAAGGGAAGAAGGTATTCCAGTCAAAGGGAGGAAGATCTTTCTTGAGGGACATGGTTGCTCGGCAAGTCTTGCAGACACGGAAATCATAGGAGGCATTATCTCGTCAGCGGGCTGCGAAATTGTTCAATCAGAAGACGAGGCTGAAATTGGAGTTATAGTGACCTGTTCTGTGAAGACCGTAACCGAGCAAAGAATGCTTAGCAGAATAAAAGAGCTTTCGAAGAGATATGATGGTAAAGTTGTCGTGGCAGGTTGCCTTCCCAAAGCCGTTCCTTCAAAAGTCTTGTCGATTGACCCGAGGTTAAGTTTGATTGGACCGAACAACGTAGAAGAGATACTTCCTTCGATCGAAGCCGTCTCTACTGGAAGACAAATCGTCTCTCTTGAATCAAAAAGGATTCCAAAACTTGGGTTTCCTCGGACAAGGAAGAACGACATAATTGGAATAGTCGAAATAGCGTCGGGCTGTCTCAGTAGCTGCACCTTCTGTCAGGTCAAACTTGTAAAAGGCGTAATCTTCAGCTATCCTGAGCCGGGAATCATTTCCGAGGCAGAGACCTTGATTCAAAGTGGGGTAAAGGAGATCTGGCTTACTTCTACAGACAATTCTTGTTACGGCCGAGAAACTGGAAGTTCCCTCGCAAATCTCATCAAAAGAATAACATCGCTACCCGGAGACTTCAAAATACGCATAGGTATGATGAATCCTCTCCTGACTGGGCGAATGTTAGAAGACCTGATCGAAGCCTTCAAGCATGACAAGGTGTTCAAATTCTTGCATCTTCCTGTACAATCAGGGAGCAACAGAATTCTCAAACTGATGCAAAGAGGCTATACAATAGATGACTTTATGCTTATTGTGGAAAAGTTCAGACAAGAGATAAAGGATCTTACTCTTAGCACCGACATGATTGTCGGTTTTCCCACTGAGACCGATGACGACTTTGATGATTCGATGAGACTCCTGAAAGAGGCAAATCCTGATGTTGTGAACATCTCAAGATTTGGAGCTAGAGAGGGAACAAAAGCAGCCGCGATGGAGGGACAGGTGAACTCTCAAGTCGCAAAGCGGAGGTCGACTACAATGACGCTTTTGGCGAAGGAAATCTCCTCTCACAGGAACAGAATGTGGGTTGGCTGGAGAGGCGATATTTTGATAGATGAGATTTCAGAAGATGCATTCATCGGCCGAAATTTCGCATACAAGCCTTGTGTTCTGAAGAGCGGCTTTGATCATTTCTCGCCTGAGAAAAGAAAGAGTATGCTCGGGCACAATGTCAATGTGAAGGTCGAGTCTTACAGTCCTTCCGCGCTTCTCGTTTCACCTGACTAGAAGCTTCCTCACGAGACTCAATCTAGATAAAATCCTCTTGACAGTGAATGCACTTCTGATCAACCATCGAAAATAAAATCAAAAGTATCTAGGGGTCGAGATCAAGGTTCAATTGCTGAAACTCAATCATACCCTTCAGGAATATCCATACTCACACCCAGGTTATGGGAAGAAAGTTGCCGTGGTTGCTGTTGGCACTGCGGGAAGTAAGGTTGCAGCGCAGCTCTCAAAGCAAAGCAGGTTGTTAGAGCATTACCTTTACGTTACGTGTGACGAGGCCGACGTTGCAAATGTCACAAAGGGAGAATTTGTGCTGATAGATGCTCTTGTAACAGGGAAAAGCAGCCCATACGCTCTGCGAGGTCTTGCAGAAGAGCGGGTAAATGAGATCAGGCAACATCTTAAGGAAAGCAAGCTTGTGTTTGTGATATCGGGGCTTGGTGGGACTGTTGGGTCTGGCATCGCTCCTTGGATTGTCAGAGAAGCCATTCAAATGAACATAATGACGGTCGCCATTGTGTTGATGCCCTTTGCCTTCGAGAAGCAGAAGCACTTTTTCGCAGGGAGCGCACTCAAGAGAATACGCGCGATGGCACATGGAGTCATTCTAATTGACAACGATGAATTCGCCAAACAACCAGTGGTTGATGCCAATGCAGAGATCAACGAAAAGATAGCTCTTGCATTGAACAAGCTTCTCGGTTCCTCAGAAGAACGGGAAATTACAGTTGCTTTGAACAATGTAGTTAATTTCCTGAGATCAAACTCCTACAGTGTACTCTGTGTTGACGACAGTGGTCAAGAAGCAAAGGAGTACAGCAAAGCTGTAATGAATGCGGCTAGCCATTTTGGCAAGACGGTTGATACAAGTGAAGCGTGCAAGTCCATAGTTCACCTCTGCACGGGTGAATCTATTTCCATGAATGAGCTTGTCTCATCAATCGGCTGCCTCTCGAGCAGACTTGGCAATGGCACAATGTCAATTGAATATGGTCTATCGACTGGACTTACGAACACGACAACTGCTGTAATAATGGCAACAGGTTTTTCGAAAACAAAGTTCGACAACTATGATCCCATTGACGCAGTGCTAGGCAAGACAGGGAAGAACAACCTAGAAGGGCAAGACCTAGATTCCTCAGTTAATTGTCAATTCATTCTCCAAAACTTGGAGTGCTAAGCCTCAAAGAGGACAGTTGTCTTTTTTTGCTTATGGCCCCCTTTACAAGCTCAAAGAAGCTTGGAGGGAAGCGAGGCAGAAGCTGCCAAAAAATCTGCCCACTTTCTGAATGAAAGAATGCTTTCCAAGTAAAACAAGAATGAATAAAAAACGCCTCCTCGATTGAAAGAAAGGTGCGAAAGCATTTTCTTGCCTTCTCGTGTGTCTTCGAGTCTTTCAAATCCAAGTACGTTCAAAAGGTTTAGGATGTGGGCAAAGAAGAATTGCATTGATCCTGATTTGCTCAAAAACATCGATTTCGATGCTGAATTCGGAAAGGATCTCTCATACAATGAAGCAATCGAGACAGCCCTTCACAAGTTTCCTACGGTATGGCGAACAGAGATAATGGAAGATTTTGAATCAAGGCCGAAGCGGCTTAGTCCCATAACTCTACTTCCATCCGTATTCTGAACC
>CADDZS010000039.1 GCA_902812485.1 archaeon | reverse complement strand
AGTCCTGTGGAGCTTCTAGTGAAGACACCACTAGTCATCTTCCCCTTGCTCTCCCCTTGGTCGCTCAAGAAAAACGAGTTCGCAAACAGAGTTTCTTCTCTTAAATATTGTGGGACGCATCAAATTACGGCAATTGGTGCGACTGGAGAGCCGGCACCGCCTTTGAGCTTGAGTGGCGCGCAAACAAAGAGAAACTCCGTAACACCAGCCGAGGCAAGCTCGTCGAGATTCAAGTTTTCGATTATATGCATGCCTCCCCTCTTTATCAAAATCTGGTGGCATGGAAAGAGCTCCTTGTTGTTCTCGTCACTAGCTACCTCAAAGTTGCACGTATCTGAACCAGTAATGGAAAACTTGTTCTGCAAGAGCCATTTTGCAACTTGTGGGCCAGGTCCGGGGGTGCTCGACAGGTATCTCGAACTGTCCTTTCTCCACAGTTTAGAATATCCAGTGTAGAAGATTATTGCATCGCCGGCTCTGAATCCGATCGCTTTCTTTCTTGCAAGATTTCTCACATCCTTCAAACTTATTTCATACGACTCCTCGAGGATATCGATTCCGAAGTAGGACGGGAAATCTAGAAGGACGCCGCGGGTGAAAACCGGAGGCATAGTATCTATTCCGAGTTCAGTTGTTCCAGAATCCGTCGAGAACAATTTGTAGCTTCTACCTCCGAACATTTCTAGACCTTCAGTTGCATGATTGAGAGAATCCACGTGTGTCCCAGTGTGATCGGAGAGCTCGTACCTACAAACAAGTGAGCCAAGTCTGTTCTTGAATTGTTTAAACATCCCAAGAGTGTTTTCTGGAGTTCTAAAATTTGTGTAAAAGAATGGGCCGTGAAACCAAACAGTAGGCATGTCGATTTCGTAGGTATGTGCAAGGCTCAACACAATCCCCTTCTTCACAAGTGAAGCTGCCCTAACAACGGAGGATTCATTCACGTAATCCAAAGTGCCAATTTCATTGAAACGCGAGCGTTTACTCTTTTCTCTGTTCATTACTTCAGAGTCCATAACTGTCGGAGATTTAACCAGTTAGACACTTTCTTAAAAAAAAGGAAGACAAAGGGGAGTAAGAGACCCCGTTTTGTGAGAAGCTTCTCTTGTGCGGAAAAATCCAAGAAAGAGATAAATGGGCCAGTCTTTTGACCTTCATCCCAATGAGTCCCGAAAGAATCACTAAACGAGCCGTCTTCCTAGATCAAGACGAAATCCCTACATCATGGTACAACATTCAAGCCGATCTACCAGAGCCTCTTCCTCCGCCGCTTGATCCTTCGACGCTGAAACCTCTTTCCTCCCCAGAGCCGCTGTTTAGATTGTTTGCAAAGGAGCTCGTTGCCCAGGAAGTCTCCACTGAGAGATGGATCAAGATACCTGAAGAGGTTCTCGAGGCCTACAGGTGGCTTCCAAGGCCTACCCCCCTTATGCGAGCACGCAGACTCGAAGAATATCTTAGAACACCAGCAAGGATCTACTACAAGTGGGAAGGAGTGAGCCCTGCGGGCAGTCACAAGCCAAACACAGCTCTTGCTCAAGCCTACTACAACAAGAAGGAAGGAACTGAGAGACTCGTAACTGAAACAGGAGCAGGACAATGGGGATCTGCACTTGCAATGTCGGGAGCGTACTTTGGAATCCCGGTCAGAGTGTACATGGTTGCAGCAAGTTACAGGCAAAAACCGGGACGAAAGATAATGATGGAAACTTGGGGCGCGGAGGTTTTCTCTTCACCTAGCGAAAACACAAAGTTTGGGAGAAGCCTCAGAGACAAAGATCCTAACGATCCAGGCTCACTTGGCATTGCAATTTCAGAGGCCCTTGAAGATACACTGACAGATGAAAAGGCAAGATACTGCCTCGGCTCGGTGCTCAATCACGTACTTATGCATCAAACAGTCGTGGGACTAGAAACAAAGAAACAGCTCGAGCTTCTGGATGTCAAGCCTGATGTTATGGCAGGCAACATAGGTGGAGGATCAAACTTTAGCGGTTTCTGCCTTCCTTTCGTTGCTGATAAGATAAACAAGAAGGTAGAGATTGATTTTGTGGCCTGCGAATCAAAAGCCGTCCCCCATACAACGAGAGGCAAGTATACTTACGATTTCGGAGACACTGCTGGAATGACTCCACTTCTCAAAATGCTCACTCTTGGAAGAAACTACAAGAATCCACCAATACACGCTGGGGGTCTGAGATACCACGGCATGGCCCCGATCGTTTCCTATCTAATCAACAAGGGGCACATGAGGTCTGTCGCCTACAGTCAGACTGAGGTATTCGAAGCAGGGACGATCTTCGCAAGGACGGAAGGGATAATTCCTGCTCCAGAGTCGTGTCACGAGATCAAATTCGTGATAGATGAAGCAATCAGGTGCAAGCAGACAGGCGAGAAGAAGAATATTGTCTTCAACAATTCTGGTCACGCGTTGCTTGACCTTGCAGCTTACGATGCGTTCCTTTCGAAGAGACTCGAGGACTGGGAACCAACAAATATAGAGTATCCGGCGTTCGTCAGCTAGCCAGATCTAGCCAAGACAGTCTAGCACAGGTCAAAACTAAATCCACTCCGATTCATTCAGTGGATCACCCCAAGTTTCATTCCCACCTTTTGGAAAACAGCTAGCGCATCGTCGAGATCTTCTTTCGAATGCGCAGCAGTGACTATTATCCTGATCCTTGCCTTGCCCTTCGCAACCATTGGATAAACTATCGGCAGGACAAAGACTCCCATCCCGAGACACTCCTCTGCAAACCTTTGAGCAAGAGAGCTTTCGCCAACCATAATTGGTGTTATGGGCGTTTCACTGTTCCCAGTGTCGAAGCCGAGCTGTTTGAGTTTTGACTTGAAGTACTTTGTATTCTCCCACAACCTTTCGACGAGCTTTCTGTCTTCCCTAACGAGGCGTATTGCAGCAATACAAGCCGCGACAGTCGCAGGAGGGTGAGATCCTGACAGAAGATAGGGCCTAACCTTGTTCAGAAAGAAGCGTTTCATGATCTGATCTCCAACAATATAGCCACCAACTACTCCAAAGGCCTTTGAGAAAGTGCCCATCTCAAAGTCCACTTTTCCCTCGAGTCCAAAGTGGTTCACTATTCCACGCCCATTCTCTCCTAGAACTCCATCGCCGTGAGCGTCGTCAACGTAGACCATCGCTCCGTGGTCACCAGCAACCTTTACAATCTTGTCGAGAGGAGCGATGTCTCCATCCATCGAGAATACACCGTCAGTTATGACAAGCACTCTTCTGTACTTCCCGGAAGTTTCAAGTACCCTCTTCAGATCGTCAACGTCTCTGTGTTTGTAGATGGTTCTCTCCGCTCTCGTAAGCCTGCATCCATCGATTATGCTTCCATGATTTAACTCGTCTGAGACTATAAGATCCCCCTCGTCAACAAGCTGCTGAATGCACCCAGCATTTGCAGCAAACCCACTTTGGAAAACAATCGAATCTTCCACGCCTTTGAAACTCGCGAGCTCGCGCTCTAGCTCTTCGTGAATCGTCATCGTTCCTGCAATGACTCTGACAGAGCCAGATCCTGCACCAAATTCCCTAACTGCGTCAAGAGCTGCTTCTTTGAGTTTTGGATGATTCGCGAGTCCGAGATAGTTGTTGGAGCAAAGAACTATTACCCCCTCTCTCCCATCAACGATTGTCCTTGGCTCTGATGGCCCTCCTAAAACGTGAACCTTCCACTCAAGACTAGCTTCTTTAAGCCTTTCAAGCTCTGCGGACATAAACTCCTTGGCCCGCTCTCGATTCGGAGTTCCCTCGGAAAACGGAGAATAAGAACTAGAAGCTGATGAAGATTTTGAAGACGATTCCATCTCAGAAGCTCTCTCAAGGCACGGGAAGTAGAAAAAGTGTTCCATTCATTGCGAGCAAGGGACTGTCATAGTTTTAAATGCTAAATGAAATCGCCTTTATGCCACAGAGTCAAGAGTGCTTTCTCTTTTTCGACGTTCGAATTTCCTTTGGAGAATTGGTTAAATTTTGATCGCTTTGGTTAAACAAGAAAGATCAAGGGGTGCAACCATCAAAGATGTTCCTGAGCCGCAGCTCTTACCAGGGCACGTTCTCGCTAGAGTGAAGGTCGCAAGCATCTGCGGAACGGACGCGCACATTTACGAGTGGAACAATTGGGCTTCAAGTCGAGTCGAGCCTCCGCGCGTGATGGGTCACGAGTTTGCCGCTGTTGTCGAGGAGATCGGTGAAGGAGTTGAAAGCGTAAGGAAGGGAGATCTGATCTCTGGCGAGACTCACATCTACTGCGGTCACTGCCATCAATGCAGGATAGGGAATTTTCATCTCTGTGAGAATATGAGATTGAGAGGGGTGGATACTGATGGAAGCTTTGCAGAGCTTGTTCTCATTTCGGAGAAGACGATCTGGAAGAATCATCCGAGCTTGAGCGCTGATGTGGCATCGGTTCAGGAGCCTCTCGGAAACGCTGTCCACAGTGTCTTTTCTGGCGAGATTAGTGGAAGATCGGTGGTGGTTTTCGGATGCGGCCCTATAGGGCTCTGCTCAATAGCCCTATGCAAGGCTGCAGGATCCGACAGGGTAATCGCAGTAGATCTTTCCGATTACAGGCTCGAACTTGCTCACAAGATGGGAGCAGACGTTTTGATTAATGCTTCGAGAGAAGATCCAAAGTCGAGAATAAGCGTTGAGCTTCCTCAGGGGGCGGATGTGGTTCTCGAAATGTCAGGATCCGAAAGAGCGATAAGAGATGCTCTTAAAGTGGCAAGGCCTGCGGCGCGAATCAGTCTTCTTGGACTTCCAGAGCGCGAAGTCACAATCAATCTTTCAGATGACGTGATTTTCAAGGGACTCACCATTCAGGGAATATTCGGAAGAAAGATATTCGCCACGTGGGAACTAGCTTCGACTCTTCTCTTGAGGGGTGCGGTCGATCTTAGGAGGATAATCACCCACAAGCTCAAGTTTCAGGATTACTCATACGCCTTCGACCTGATCAGAGATGGAAAATGTGGAAAGATTGTGATGGAGATTTGACCAATGTACGGGAGCTAAACCTTCGCAGCAAAAAAAGAGGATTCATGAGGGCAATATATGATGAGCCCTCGTTTCGCTCTGTAAAAGTCCACGAATTCTCAGAGAGCTCTCTAAGGCCAGATGCCCAGTGTCTTAATGGCATCGGCCACGCGTTGTACGGCGACAGCGAGCGCTCCTGATCTCATGCTGACGTTGTATCTCTTTGAAGTTTCGAGTACACTCTTGAAGGCTGATACGATCTTCTGCTCAAGCTTTTGGTTAACTTCATCCTCTGTCCAATGCTGCCTGTTGAGATTCTGCACCCACTCCAAATAACTGACGGCCACACCTCCCGCGTTAGCGAGTATGTCGGGAACGAGTAGGACCTTATTCCTTTCAAGAACCTTGTCAGCTTCTGGCGTCGTAGGACCATTTGCTGCCTCCGAGATTATCCTTGCCCTTATTTTGGACGCGTTCTTCGCGGTTATGGCGTTCTCAAGTGCAGCTGGGATAAGGATATCAACATCGAGCTCCAAGAGCTCCTCATTGCTTATCTCTTCAGTTCCATTAAATCCAACGACAGAGCCAGTCTTCTCCTTGTGTTCGAGAACCCTTCTCGGATCAAGTCCGTTACCTCTTGACAATATGCCGCCCTTCGAATCGCTGACCGCAAGAACCTTTACACCAATCTCGCTCAGGAAGATCGCCGACCACGAACCCGCGTTTCCGAAGCCCTGAATTGCCGCAGTTGCACCCTTAAGAGGGATGTTCGCCACCTTGGCAGCTTCCCTCACGCAGAAAACACAGCCTCTTGCGGTAGAGTTGCTCCTACCCTCGGATCCCCCGAGAGAGATAGGTTTTCCTGTTACACACTCTGGCACCTGATACCCCTTGATCTGGCTATAGGTGTCCAAAATCCAAGCCATTGTTTGGGGATCGGTGTAAACATCTGGAGCAGGCACATCTCTGTACGGCCCTATGAAATCAGCAATCATAGCGGTAAATCGTCTCGTGACTTTTTCCTTCTCCGAGATGGACATGTTCTTTGGATCGCAGATTACTCCTCCTTTAGCCCCGCCGTAGGGAAGATCCACGACCGAGCACTTCCAGGTCATCCAAGCAGCTAAAGCCTTAACTTCATCCAAAGTAACTTTGGGGTGATATCTTATTCCTCCTTTGAACGGGCCTCGAGCGTCGTTGTATTGAACTCGATACCCCTGAAAATTCTTCACTCTACCGTCGTCCATTTTCACAGGGATAGAAACGGAGAGAATCCTCTTCGGCTGTCTCAGCATTTCATGGACATCTGGATCAAGCGAGATCAACTCCGCCGTATCGCTTAGCTGCTTTAAGGCGTTCTCATAGGGGTTCAACTCTCTACTCTGCTCACTGGACAAAGGGAATACAACTCACTCCATAGCAAGTAATTCGACAGGCAAGAGGTTTATCTCAAATTGTGACTATTTAAGGAATTTTTACAACTTTTTGCCAAGGATCCCAAGAGATTTATCGGTCATCATCATCGACTCTTCTCGTCCGCAAGTGCTAGTAATTGCTCTAACCGCGTCAATATTCTCTGGTATGACTATTGCTTCCTGATGAACAGCCATGAAAAGGTAGATTTCGCCGTCGATGACCCTCACCGAATCTCTCCAAACGACTGCTTCATAGAGATCGTTCCTTGGGCGTCTCATGTCACGAGCCATGTCGATAATGTTTGCAGTTGACTTGAAACCGTCCCTCTTGCCGTCGACGAGCAAGATTCGCGGAGTCAATTCAAGCTTTTGGATTACGTCAGCAGCAGAAGCTTGCTTTCTGGATGAGATCATGAGAGAATGAAGATGCATGTGAGTCGTTGGAATCTTGAGCGCCATCGAGATCACAGGAAACCCAGGAAGAACAGTATTGACATCCGGGCCGTGATGGGATGGAACACTTATCGGATCGAGAACGACTGCATCTATTGGCCCCTTTCCAACCTCGTCTGGATCGGCCGCCCTCCTTGCTATCACGACTCGAGCCTTTGAGATGCTGAAAGACTCATCGATCGAATGAAGCAGGCGGCACAGCGCAGTTGTGTTGCATGAAACAACTCGGACAAACTTCTTCCCATTTGCCTTCTCGAAATTGCACTGAGCTACAAACGAAAGCTCCGCAATGGAATGCTCTTCTCCTCCTTGAAATATCGCTTTCTTCCCTTGCCTTTCATAAATCGACTTGTTCTCCGCACCTGCATCCTCAGGAGTGCAGTCTATAACAATGTCAGCTTGTTCCACAAGATCCATCACAGTGCCTTCCGTAGGGATTCCGGCATCTGAAAACGATTTGCGGGTTTTCTCATCGAGAGCATAAAGCCTGTATCCACGCTCGAGAGCCCCTCTTGCTTTGTAGTCGGGCTTAACCTTCGAGACTCCGACAAGGCGCATGTCACTTTGAGCCGCTACGGCGTCGGCGACCCGCCTACCTATCACATTGTATCCATTAACTGCGACTTTGATCATGTTACTTCTTTCACAACTCTCCTTTTCCTTAAGAATGGCTCAACAGATGCGCTATAGTTTTCGATTCTTTCGCTTTGTTCTCATACCTTACTCTCTTTCTCTCGATTCGAAGAGCTGATTTGAAAATAAGGGTCAAGAGGGGAAAGAATCTCGAAATTTCACTCGTTCTTAGAGTTTCGAATTTTGTTTTCTGATTGCTCAAGCGCTTCAATGAGAGGAAGACGTCTTCCCCCAAGAAAGAGAACCAAGGCTCCTCCAGCCGTGCTCACATGATCAATCCATTCCTTGATTCCGAATCTCTGAAGAGCTGCGCTTAGATGACCTCCGCTCACTATTGTGGTCCCAAAGGAGGAAGCCATCGCTCTCAAAAGTGATTCCGTTCCAAGACCAAACCTCTCGTCTTCAAAATACCCCGGGGGCCCACTCATGAAAATCGTGCCGCTACTCCTGATGATCCTTGAGTAATGATCTATGGTCTTGGATCCGATGTCCATCACCTTCTCTCCGTTTCTCAGCTCCGAAACAGGGATTTCCTTTCTCTCGCCTGAGCGCATCACAGCGACATCAGTGGGGAGCTCAAAAGTATCGGGGAATTCGGTCATCAAGCGAGTCGCTTTTTCCACAGCTTTTTCCTCCTTATCGACTCCGATATCGTATTCGATTTTCCCGGCGGCCTTCAAGAATACATTAGCTATCAATCCACAGAGAAGAACCTTGTCGGCCCTCTTGTTTGCGATCAATGTGTCGATTGCTTCCAAGCGATCTGAAACCTTTGCGCCACCAAGAACTGTAGTAAACGGAGCTTTCTCGACAGTCATTATCCTATTGAGAGCCTTTAGTTCCTTACTCACGATCCTTCCTGCACAAGTGGGAAGAAGATAAGAAAAGCCCACGATTGAAGGATGAGCCCTGTGAGCAGTGGGAAAGGCATCAAGAACGCATGCGTCGAAATGCTTGTACAACTTTTGCACAAGTATAGTCTTTGAAGCCTCTTCTGGAGAAAACTCCATGTTCTCCTCTGCCGTGAAACGAAGATTGTCCAGCAGAAGTACCTCGCCGCGCTTTAGTGAGTCGATTTCCTTGATTGCAGTGGGCCCGAAGATGTCTTCCGGAAACTTTACTTCTTTGCCAAGCATCTTTGAAAGAGCTTCTGCATGCTGATTGAGTGGAACGTAATCGCTTCTGCCCACTCGACCCTGGTGCGAACCGACCACAACTTTCGACTTTGAAAGATCTCTAATAGTCACGCTTGCTTCTTGGATTCTGTTGAGCTCGAGAAGCTTCCCATTATTGGGTTCAAGAGGTGTATTGAGGTCGACTCGAAGGAAGACCGTCTTATCTTCGAGAGGGAGGTCCTCTAGGGTTAGCATCCTGCCTGCAACAATAGCAAGTTTCCTTTTGCATTCGTATAACCATTGCTGGTATGAGAATTGCTAGTAATTTTCCTCAATGTAATCGAGCCAGCTCCTGTAAGTGAGCTCGGCCTCATTCATGTCCTTCTTTCGAGTTCCCTTCTCGTCTTCAATCTCAATAGATACAAACGTCACATCACCTCTCTTGAGCTTACCGCGCATCACAACACGCGGTTGTATTCCTGAGTATGATTTTTCGAGGGCCTCCGGAAATGACGGCACAAAGGATAGCTCAAACTCCTCTCCGTCTTCCGTAATCTCGTATCCTCCTTGCTCTGACACATACTTCTTCAGTTTGGAGAGGTTGACCTTGAGCGCAACCATATACGGCTCTGGTTATTGAGGTTCTCGCCTAGAACAGGTTTTCTCTTCCTGCGCGGTCCACACTTTAATCGCTGCATTACGCGAGAGAACTTTCTGATACATGAGAAAGGAGATTCCGAAGGCTTCTCGAATTGGATGTCGTGTTGAGTTTCTCGCGAACCTTCGGCGTTTCGAAGCAAAAAATAACTCGCCCTTGGTTAGAAGAATTGGAAGAAAGGATAAAGTCACCAGCTCTATAACTCGCTGCTTGCAGGAACATAGCAAGCACGATTACGCTTTGTCCTGCCGTCTTTACGGTGTCGGTAACGGATGTAGAAATACTGCTTCGTGGGATTCTTCCCGATCCTTGCAACCTTGTCTGGTTTCCAAGCTGGCCTATTACATCTTGGGCAAATGATTTGCCTTTCCTTATCGCTCGATTCCATGGAGGCAGAGAAGTCCAATTGCGAGAATAAAATTAGAAAATCAAAAAATGCTAACACTTTACCCAATGGATCGTGGACAACACTTCACTTATCAAGCACGATCGTGCTTGTTTCTAGAAGGTGTTGTCCAAGAAAATCGAACCATCGGAAGAGTAAAGCCAGAGATCAAATTTGGACATCGATCGTCAAAATTGTGGACAACAACAAAAGCACCTCCCTAACATGCTCCAAAATAAAACGCTCGTCGTTGTCCAATCGTGGACAACACCATCTGCTCTAAAACATGACCCATAGCCGGCGATTTTGTTCGAAAAATATGAGCTTTGAATGACTATTTTTGATACATTTGGCCTAGGTGTCTTGATTGCGATCTACTTTCTGAACGTTCAGACCAAAAAGAAAGAAGGACTTGACCCCGGGTAGTCAATGACAACTGTTTCTTCGTATTCGGGTTAGGCTTTCCTTGGCTCGAACCAGTTCGCGCTCGAATTCTTTCTCCAGCCTAAAGTGGCGAGTTAGATCGTAGCAAATCAAGTTCGCTATCGAATTCGACTTTCCCTACACGGATCTATTCGTTCAAAATCTTGTAAATCTGTTCAGCCAAAGACTGAGTCCCAGTTGAGCAGAGAATTTTTACACCGTAAGCTTTGCTCACCGCTTCTTCTTCCTTTGATGGAGGCGTGAGTGTCACGAGTAGAGTGTGTGAGGGGTCGACATCGTATTTCTTCGCAAATAGCCCTATGATCTCTTCCTCTTTTGGTTCGAACGAGAAGCTCGCTACTATCACTCTCTTTTCCTTCCTCGCGACAACGTCGAAGGTGTGCATTGTGCCCGATCTTCCTTGAAGTTGAGCCTTCTGGGAAACATCGTACCCACTATCCTTGAGTGCATTGACTATAGAAATAAGAGGAAGAGTTCCCTTCGCGACATTCTTCTTTGTGGCCTCGGAAAGAGAATACTCGAAGGCTGATTCGTATAACGCATCTTTGTAAGTGAACTCTTCCTGGCAGTTCATACACCTGTGCTTTATTTTGGGCGACTCGAATCTAGAGCCACAGGAATTGCATTGAAAGCTGCTTCCTATCTTTCGGTAATCAGACTCTCTTACGACCCCTTTGCATTTGGGACAGATGAGTGCCCCGCCCTTTTCGAACTTGTCCTTGGAGTCAAGATAACCACATCTTATGTGTTCAATTATTGAGGCTCTTCCGATGTCAATCGACTCGCAACGAGGACAGTTGTATTTCGCAAGTATGGAGGCCCCTCTACAGGAAGGGCACATCACCACCTTGTCAATGAGCTTCGCATTGAGTATCCCAGACCTAGTCATCTTGTCAAGCAAAGACTTTATCTGAATATCCTTCTCCCCAGGGAGAAGCTCAGAGATAGACAGATAAGAGATCCCAGACTGTTCGATCTTGGGCGCGATCGAGTGGAGGCCACGATCTACCATTATCTGAACAAGCTTCTCAGCTTTCAGGTCTAGAAGTTCTTCCGATTCAGTTGAGATTTCTTCCACATTTTCAGACATCAGAGTTGTATTGCCTCCTCGAGTTGTTGATTAAAGTCGATCGAAATTGCTCTTCCTTCCCCTCGCCCGTTCGCTTTGATCTATAAAATCCATCAGAAAATCTCACTGACTAAACACGCCGATATGTGGAAACGCAAAAACGACAATTGTGATGGCTACAAGAATTATTGAGTGCCTTAGGCCAGCAGAAGCAGAGCCATCAACTATCTTGCCAGCTACTATTCCTCCGAACACCGACTCGAGCAGTGCCGAAAGAAAGAAAACTGAATCAAAGTATGAAGCCGAAGGAATTTGAGATAGATTGAAGCGAGATGCGACTCCATTGAACGAAGCATTTGTACTTCCGCTCGCCACCTGAGAGCCCAAAGCCGTAGCGCTTTCGAAGGGAAGTATAAACCGCGAGATTATTACAATTGAGATGACTAGAAATATTGCCACAGAAATATAGACCATGTGAACGTACGGCCTGAGTTCGGACTGCTTCTCCCCTTTGTACTCTTCAAGGCCGTTGAAGAGATTTACACTTGATTGAAGAACTTGCCTAGTCCTTCCTCCCGCGGCGTAGGCCTCTGAGATGATCATAACAACCTGTGATGCGAAAGGGTGTCGCAAACGCTTCCCCGCCTCGGCAATTGATGAGCTAAACTCGTATCCGAGAGAGAATTTTGTCATGGCGATCCCTACCTCAAAGCTAATGGGGCCGTAATCCCTTTTGGAGGCCTGCATCAGGGCATCAGGCAACGTCAAACCAGAATCGATTGCCTGAAGCAAGTCGTTGAGGAATACAGGAATGTTCCTTTCAACAGAGTCAAGATATTTCAGGTTGAAATACGAAGTAACTCCGAGAGGAAGAAGCGAAAGAAGAGCCCCGATTCCTATTATCTCATCGGCTAGGGCTGCATGAGGTCCCACTGGGACAATGAATCTAAGATTAGAGTTGTACTGCCCACTTAGAATGGAAATGAGCAAGCTCGCCACGAAGATTCCGAGGCTTCCGGCGTAGATGAATGGCTTCCACTTTTCTTCGAAATAGAAAATGTTTTTCATACTTTGTTAACCATCGAATCTAGAATCAGAAGAAATATCACCGAGAGCACCGGAATTCCTATGAAAATAATAACGTTGATCATGAGGGTTGGATCGGGAAGAGACTGGCCGATGCCAGAGGAAGAAGAGGGGAGAAAGAGGAAGATGGTGAGCATGACTATGAATATTATTGGCCCGACGACAACCAAGGTAACATAGAGCTCTGCCGTGATTGCAAGACTTGAAACACTTTTCTTGAGCTTTTCCTTCTTCTGCGAGAGCAATCGAGAGGACTCGAAAGTAATCAGCTCATGAAGTGATCCAGTTGTCCTGAAGGCGACAGCGATGCTCTCGAGCATCTTTGAGAAGGTTTCAGATGGTGAGTGCTTCGCAACTTCCTTGAGGGCGGCTTCGGTGTCAAGACCAAATATCCTCACATTTCTCAAAAATCTCCTCGCAAGATCAGAGAGAACGGGGTTCGACTCAGCGTTGGCCATTCTCTCAAACAGTCTATCAATACTCATTCCAGAAGCAGCTAGCACGCCTAAAATTCCAAAGGAATAGGCTAGATGGCTTTCGAGCTTTTCCTTGAAGCTATGCCTCTTTTCTAGTGGTAAAAGAAGCCAGCAAAAGAGAGATACCCCAAAGGTAACAACCCCGAGAATTCCGCTACCAAGCAAAGCTTGAAAGAGTGCTATTTTGGCAATGGCAATTTCTACTAGAAATGACACTGAAATGACAGGTATCGAGACAAGGATGCTCAAGAATAAAGCAGTTGAAAGATACGATTCCATTATCACGGGGATGAATGAGGCTTCGTATGTCTCGCGAAAGCCGGGAAAGGAGGGGAGATGCTTCGAAAAGTGACTATATGCAAATCTCTCTAGCCAGTTCCTCGGCCTTTCATCAGAATCGTGTTCCTTTTTCTCCTCTCCCTTATTCTCCTCCTGTTCATCATCGTTGATGCTTTCCCGCCTTCCATCTTCTTGTGCCGTGGGTAGCGCCTTCCCGATGACACCTTCGATATCGTCTTCGATATTCTTCCCATCTCGTCTTTCAACATCTTCCGTTTGGGAATCGGAGTCGCCTCCTCTAGGCTTTGTTTTCTCGATCATTTCTCCAGTCCTCTCCGAGCCGAGCCATTTCCAGGATTTCGGTGGGGTTATAATAGTAAGTTCTGATTATGGCGGCAACGTCATCGTAAGCAGTTATCTGCTTTTGTAGCATCCAGCTCAGAATCTGCTCTTTTCCTTCCATATCCGAATAGACTGCCTCTTCGGGAATATGCTTCGCATCTGCAAGTTGCTTGAAGACATTGCTAGTTCCTTTCATCTCAAAACTGTCCTTGAGTTCACCCGACCAGTCGAAGACGGTATTGAGAACCGGTGTTCTGGACTGTTCGTTAAATGCCGTCAATTCGGAAACACTGACTGCTCGCCTCACAAATCTCTCTCCCACCTTGACTCTTGCCATGAGTATCAGTGTGCTCATGAGTGGAAGAAGCATAGCAGGGATGTCCATTGGCTTTGTTATCATTCGTTTGAGAGCGGTCATCACACTGTCGGCGTGAATAGTCGATATTCCTCCGTGTCCAGTTGAAATTGCCTGCAAGAGAGTGTACGCTTCTTCACCTCTTATCTCTCCGACGATGATGTAGTCTGGTCTCTGCCTAAGCGCCGACTTTAGAAGGTCAAAAAGCCCGACTTGGTCTACTCCTTCCTGAGGAGACGATCTCGTAACCATCGGTATCCAATTCTCATGTGGGAGCTTTATTTCGCGAAGCTCTTCTATCGTTACAATTTTCAACTCTGGTCTGATGAACATTGAGAGAGCACCCAGCGTGGTAGTCTTTCCGGAAGCTGTGGCTCCGACTACAAGCAAAGATTTCAAGTTCTCTATGCAAATCCAGAAGTAAGCTGCCATTTTGGGGGACATTGTACCCCAAATCATAAGGTCAACGATTGTTGGCGGCTCGTCTCTGAACTTCCTTATTGTGAAGGTGGAACCTCGCTTCGAAACTTCATCCAAAGTAAGATGAGCCCTGTATCCTTCTGGTAAATTGCCCTCGAGTATTGGCTGTGCTACGTTAATCTGGCCGCCAGCTTTGTATGCAAGCCTGACTATGAAAGAACCCAGCTCTTCCTTGGTTGAAAATGATACATTACTGGGAATGCTTTCGTAATCCCTATGCCACACGTACACAGGAATGCCGACTCCGTCGCAGGAAATATCCTCGATCTTGACATCCCGCATCATTACGTCGATCTTCGAGTATCCGAGAAAGTCGCGCTTTAGGAAGTAAAGCACTTTGTCATATGCTTCGCGACTGATTTCAAGCTTGTAGTCTTTGATCAGCCGCCAAGCGTTCGAATCTAGATACTTCTCGATCTCGTTTTCCCTGTACAGGACTGCAAGGGGTGTTCTGACCTCCTCCAAGAGCAGCTTTTTGAGTTTCTCAATCGCCTTGACTTCTGCCTGAGTCAGTGTTGGCTCCACAACTTCATAAGTGGTGATGTTGCTGCGTGAACGAATTGCAACGTTTCCAAAAGGAGGAACCACCTGATAGAAGTCTTTGAGGACAGGCTCTGAAAAAACGGTTCTTTCACTAATCTGATTTTCGATGCGCCTTGCAACCATCAATGGGCCCGCTCCGAAATTCTTCTCTGATTGATCTGATACTCGCGGCTTTACCCTGTAAGGGATCGGTTCTTGAGGTACGGATCGGAAGCTCTGGCAAGGTAAAGCCTACCCACTCTCGGGAGAGTGCATTGAAGTTTTTGAAGTCGCTTTGAGAAATATTAACGTGCTTGAGGTCTCATTCGCTTGATTCTCTTTTGAGGGCCCGCTCGCCTGCCTTGATTGCGTGCTCTATTCCCTTGAGAGAAGCACTCCCCCTGCCTTCAAGCATTTCATCTAGCTCTCTTTTTGCGGAAGATATCCTCTGGATAGTTTCCGAGGAGAGCCGGTTTATCACTTGAATGGTTTCTGAGAGGCTGAATTTTCTGCTGTATGCCTGCTCCAATATTTTTCTTGTACTTTGGAGAGAGTTGTATACTTCCAAGTCGACTCGTATAGTGGTATACGCTGCCTGCATGCTTTTTGGCATTTTTTTAACGCAACTAGGCTTATAGAAAGTCATTATATATATTTTGTATACAATGCACCCAAAAGTCAAGTTGTCTGATGGGATGGTCGTTACAATAATTGACCTTCCAGCCAGAAATGGCATGCTTGCAAGAGTAGTAAGCAGAGTAACTCGACGTTATCTAATAGAACTCTTCGAAACCGGGGAGAGGGTTCTTGTAGAACGCTCACAGATCAGGAAGAACGCTATGCACCACCTTAACAACATCGCCAAGGTGCAGGCCTAAACTATAGGGACGAGTTCGGGTTTCCTGCCCCCTCTTGCAGGCGTCCCTTCTTTTATACGCCGCTCAGTTGATGAGACTGAATCCTCTAGCACCAGAGCGTGCAAAACAGACATGGGTTTTATGGAAAAAACAATCGGAGTTCCATGCAACATTTCCACTTTCAGATCTGTATCACTGAATGCTTTGAGCTCTTCGAGAAGTGATGATTCTGGTCTAGTTATCTGAATCCTGACGTTTCCGAGCGATTCGATCTTTGCTATTGACCTCGCTAAGAGCTTTGAAACTGCATCTGAACCATAAAGACCCTCAAGGGTATCCTGAGAAATTGCGACGAGTACTGGCTTCTTGGATTCTTTTCTCTTCTCCTCAACGACGGAGGCAATCAAATCAAAATCTTCTTCAGCTTCTCCCTTCAGCCATTGTTCTGATTCACTCGTGTCCGAGTGATCAAAGGAAAGAACAGTAACGCTCTCAGAGATAGTTTCCTTTGAAAAGTTCGGAAGTATTCTATCGAGCTGAAATTCGGGCGCACCTATGAAAGGGACAAAAACAAATTTGTGACCCAAATTTATGAAGTTCGAAACAATCGTTCTTAACAGGACGGAAGTGATCTCAAATGGAACATCATTTGAAAGCTCAAGGAGATTGAGACTCCCTATTTCTAAGCCTCCGCCAGTTATTTCGTCCAGAGTTTCATTGCCTGTCGAGAAAACCGTGGTAGATCTGCTCTTTATTGGTGAGCCAACTACGTACGATGCGGGGGATGAGAGCGGGTCGAACGGTGGAAGGAACCTGAATCGTCCTTCATTCAGAGTAAACAGGAATCTCGACTGTTTGATGCTGACTCCTCTTAATTTCTTCAGCTCCATTTCGCGAACAACTCTTTGCTCGTGGAATTTCCTTCTAAGGACAACCACTCCATCGAGGAGGTAGTCAAGATCTGTCTGCTCTCTTCTTTCTGTTACAACGACGAATCTGGCGTCGTAATCTTCAACAAGCTTCGAGATCTCTTCTACTCCTAGATTGTGGGACTCGAAGAATAATCCTTCCCAGCTGTCGAGCACCACGAAGGGATTTGGAACCTGTTCGAGGTATTGACGGAGCCCGGAGATTGCACGAACTCCGTCCATCCTTCTTGAATCTTGAAACCCGATCTGGTCTTCCTCAAGGCGAGGTACGGTTCCGTACTTTCCCTGAACCACCTCCACCCAAGGTTGGTGGCTCTTCAGGGTCTTCGCAGAAAGTCTTGTGGACATATAAATTGAGCGAAAACCTGTCCGAGAATGATAGTCCAACAGCTGGAGGACCAAAGAAGTTTTTCCAGTGCCAGGATCCCCTCGGATCAGAACTGATCTGCCACCAGAGGAGAAGAAGCCAAGCAGGTATGAGGACGCTACTTCCTTCGGTGACTCTGCATCATTCTCAACGGCCTTATCGCTCAAATTTTACTTCACCCAGAAGAGAGCTCCTTTTTGGTCGAATCGTCTCCCAAGCGCTTCGTGATGCCCCCGGATTCAAAAGGCATATTTCACTTCTTTAACCGATGAACTCTACCCCTAGATAGACAAAAATCGTCTGTTATAAATTGAATGAAGAACGCACTCTTAGCTCATCTTTCGAAATTTTATGCAACAAATAGGTTTCACTTGGTGAGGCAATGATTATGGCCTTTGGGATTATTGCAATTAACATAATGGGTGCAATCGTGATGCTCTGTTTCACTTCGTACCTCGATCTCAAAACAAGAGAAGTAGAGGACAAGGTGTGGATCATCTTTGGAGTATGCGCGGCCTTGCTTCAGGGGTATGAAGTTTTCACCGGTCTGACAGATCTCCTCACTCTCGGCATCTCTGTTTTAGTGTCTGCACTCGTCGGCCTCGGCCTTTACTACTTTGGTTTCTATGGAGGAGCCGACGGGAAGGCTCTCATCGTGCTTGCCATCTTTCTTCCTGTGTATAAGCCCAGAGTAGGACTCTACCAAATAGCGCCGTTAATAGTTCTCACAAACGGGGTTTTGATTTCGATGATTCTACCTCTATCCCTGCTCGTCCTGAATTCAATCAGATTACTTCGCGGGGAACGTATTTTCGAAGGATTCGATGAACCCAAGTACAGAAAGTTCCTTGCCGCAATGCTCGGCTACAAACCGTTTGGAAGACCAAGACCTTTTCAGTTCTCGCTTGAAAAGCCAGCAGCCGCCGAGGAAGAAAATCAAAGAGGCTCAAAAAAATTCGATTTCTCGCTGATGCGAGATGATTTCGAAGAAAAGCCGAATACTTGGGTAACTCCAGGCATTCCACTGCTTGTTTTCTTTACTGCAGGATTCGTCGTGCTTCTGTTTTACGGGGATCTCGTGATTGGGATGATAGAATTTTTCGCAAAGGTACTTTGAATTTCTTTCTTTTT
>CADDZS010000038.1 GCA_902812485.1 archaeon | reverse complement strand
TCCAATTCCTGAGGCAAAACTCACGACATAGGATACGATTAACAAATTCGCCGCTGTGATTAATCCCTTCTGAGAAATTTCATTCCCGAGTGTCCTGACGGACAAATAATTTCTGATCCAGATTATTGTAGAGATGGCTCCCAATACAAGAGAAAGAATCAGAACATTGTAAAGAAATCCTTGAATCCCTGGGAGCGAATTCAAATTGAACGGCTGACCTGGGGAGGGAAGGTTAGAAATCATAAAACGGATAATCTCGGATACGATAATTGCAAATCCAACAATAAAAATTGCAGCCGAAACAATTATGCCACCGATCAAAAACTTCCATGTCGAGCTATAGCTATTCGCTCCTTTGAGCTCGGTGTTTCCAAAAGATCTCCACGTGAGAATCCAGAAGACGAGAGCAACAAGGAAGAGTATACCGCCTATTATCGAAACAATTGGAATAATTGAGAGAATCGCCCCGATGAACGTGAAGAGAAACGCATTTTTCAGACGATCAAGTCCAATTCTGTATTCGTAAGACGGTCGATTCAAAGGCGAGCGAACGTTTTCGAGTTCTGCGACTTGGTGCTATATAATGCTTAAAAAAAGAGAGAGGCACAAGAGGAGCTAGCTGTAATATGAACGCATCTGAACGGGAGAAAAAGCGGGTAAGCAACCTATAGGGCTTCCTGCTCTCTCCCTCCCTGTGTCAAAGAGTTTGAAAGTAAGACGCGATTAGAGAGGACACATCAACTTTGCCATATCTATTCGGAATCGTGTTGGAAGCGATTATCTCATTCACACCCGCTTCTTTCATCTTTTGCTCGGCAGAACCTACAAGAAGGGCATGAGTGCAAGCCGCAATGATTCTCCTCGCTCCATAACGTTTCAGGAGTTCGGCACATTTTGCAACGCTACCTCCAGTTGAGATTATATCATCTACTATCACTGCATCGCGCCCCGAGAGAAGAATCTCTTTTTCTTCAGTTTTGACTTCACCTGTTACTCTATCCCTATTTTTCTTGAATGACACGTACTCACATCCAAGTCGCGAAGCAAAAGCCTCCACCCTGTTACTACTTCCAAGGTCGGGGGAGATCGCTATTGGTCGTACTAGGTCAAAGTTCTTTGAAATATAGTCCGCAAGCAAAGGTATGGCAGAAGAGCTGTATATGGGTATTGAAAATAATCCAAGTCCTTGGGCACTGTGAATATCCACTGTCACAATCCTCCTGATTCCAACCGATCGCAAGAGATGCGCAACGACACCGAGAGACACCACTTCGCCTTCGAGAAACTGCTTGTCCTGTCTTGAGTAAGCAAGATATGGGATGACCGCGCTGACATCGGCTCCATCCTCACTGAGCTTGTGGGCAGCAAAGAGAAGCTGGAGAAGGCGGCTGTCTGGGGGAGGGTAGAGACTCTGAACCAAGATTACGCTCTTGTTGCGGAGCTCATCTTTCACCCTTATCTTTGATTCGCCGTCGGGAAATTCAGTCATCTCTATCTTCAAGAGCCTGCTTGCTAGATTTGAGGAAACACCAGCTGCCAGATCAAGAGAAGCAGGTCCGGCCGCTACAACCCACTCCTTCATGCCTCTTTGACGCCTCTCGCTCACTTCGTGGATTTGCCTTCCTTTAAAAGGCGAACTAAAATTCATCAGCAGAGAAAATCGCTACTAGCCTAATCGAAGTTACCCTCAAAACACTCTTGCGACTTCTTTCTTTCCTTCATTATTTCAAATCTGAAATGCGTCCCTGACGTAAGAGCGCAAAATCTCAGCAACGCTCCATGCCTGAGAGATAGCTCCTCTCGGGAGATGCGGCGGATCACCATCATAGATCTCTCCTATTGTACCTATTCCTGCTTCGCTTATTCTCTTTTTGAAGGGCGCGTAAAGTTGCTGGACAAAGGAGAGTGTCTTTGGATCTGGAGGAAAGACCTTGAGGTAAGCACTTACGTAAGATCCAAACAACCAAGGCCACACAGTCCCCTGATGGTAAGCACGGTCTCTTTCTTTGGGTCCGCCTTCGCACTTGCCTTTGTATTCTGGGTCAAACGGTGAGAGGGAACGCAAGCCAACTGGAGTCAAAAGATCTGATTCAACAGTCCTCAAAACCTCGCGCCAGCGCTCCTTCCTCAAGACAGGGTAAGGCAAGCTCAACGAAAAAATCTGATTAGGCCTAACACGCCCATCTCCAGAGTTATCGATCAGAACATCGTAGAGACATTTTTTATCTTCGTTCCAAAACTTTTCATTGAACGAATCGAATGTTCTTCGAGCCATTTCCTGATATCTCTCCTCATCATTTATCTTTCCGAGTTGCTTTGCGAAAAGCTCCATCGCTTGCAAAGCGTTATACCAAAGGGCTGATGCCTCGACTGGCTTTCCAAACCTCGGACTCACTGGAACACCGTCTACTACAGCGTCCATCCAAGTAAGTGCCTCCTTCTCGCTCCCTCCCTTTACTAGTCCATCAGAATCAACTATGATTCCATGCTTTGTCCCATGAACGTAACCATCCACAACCTGCTGGAGTTTTGGGTACACTTCTGCTATGAAATCGAGTTGCCCAGTTTCCTCGTAGACTGAGAGACATGCGTTGAACAACCAAAGAGAGGCATCGATTGTGTTGTAAATGGGGTCTTGACCTTCTTCAGGGAACGTATTGGGTATCAGGCCATCGGAAAGATAAAGCAGGAAGGTTCGAATGATCTCCTTTGCGTCGCTTTCTCTCTTTGTGACTAGAGTGAGGCCTGGGATACAAATCATAGAATCCCTCCCCCAGTCCGCAAACCAATGGTATCCTGCTATGATTGTCTTGGCGTTTGTAGACCTGCGGTGAACAATGAATGTATCCGCGGTTGACGCAAGCGTGAGATAGAACGGGTCTTCTTGCGGAAGTTTGCTTAGAAGATTCCTAGCTCTCAGAAGATCTCTGTAGCGAAGTCCTTCAGTCGAAAAAGTTTCTTGTCGCCTTAGGGAAGCAAGAATCGCGAGCTGAGACCCTCGATCAAGTTTTGCAATGAAATAACCAGGATTGTATTGATCCTCTCTATCCTCGATTCCTCTTTCTGACTCCATATCGTAGATGAAGTTACGATACCAAAGCCCAGTTGTGTAATACTGGGCTATGTCTGATTGCAAATATAGAGAGGGGGCACCGGGATGGATGCGGATTTCAACCCCCTTTGGATTGAGTGTCTGAACAAAGTTCCAGCGCCAGTCAGCATGCGTCCGAAAATGATGGTCTCGGAAATTTATGATCGGATAAATGGAAAGTTTGACCTGAGCCTCGGCTTCTATTACCTTGTACGTTGTAATAGTAGTGTTATCCCCATAAGGCATGAAAATGCTTTTCTCAATTATCGTATCTCCGACCTTGTAGACGAAAATTGGATAGCGCTCGAACCTGAACTGTTCAAGATGAACATAGCCCTGCGGATACACTGTGCCCGGGTACATGTTTACTGCAAGAAGATACTTTTTGCCACTTACTTCGACTTCCTCTTCGTATTTCGAAAGAAAGAGAGTTCTACGCACGGGAGGATCTAGGGAAGCAACTAGCAAGCCATGATATCCTCGAGTATTGAGAGCAATTATCGTACTCGATGCGTACGAGCCAAGCCCGTTAGTTACTATCCATTCCCTTTTCTTAGCTATCTCGAAGTTCTTTGTGATGTTTGAATCGAGGATCGTTATCATTTTCTAAAGTTTCTCATCTCTTTGTCTCTTTGACCCTTTCTTCCTTTCAGCCGTTCAATCGGCGAGCATTTTTTGGAGTTATTTTCGAAACAACAACTCAGAAGCGAATTCAATAATCGCCTGAGATTTCTCCACTATGAGGATACAACAATTTCCCCTCATGATAAGAAGCACTTTCCTTTTCAATGTGACTTGTATTTCAATTTCTCAAGCAGAGCGGAGTCTCGATTGAGGGTTTACACTTCATTTCCCCTACTAGTACGAGTAATCTTGAGCATTCAGTCACTTTGCGGACCGTTAGGGATGTCTCTTTCCACTTGGCAATTCTAAGAGATTTCGGAATCTCGCAAGCAGGTGTAGAACTACATCTTAAGAAGCTTCTCTCCAAATTAAGTACGTCGCAGTCCTCGAGCAAGAAGAAGGACAATGGAAGAAAGGGAAGACGCGAGGTCAATCTAGATACACTTGTCGAAGCATCTATTGGGGTTTGCTTTGGTAGAGGTAGAATTACCAAACCAAAATGCATACTTTCAGTAGAAGAAATTCTCGATCTGTTGTTCCATCTAAGAAGGTTTTCCGTTGAGAAAGCAGAAAACGAATTCGAATGGTCTACGATCGAAAAGAGCGTTCAACCTCTAAGAATTGAGCGATTTAGCGACAGGGTTCACTTGGATCTTTTCCTCATGCTTGACAGCTCTGTAAGAGGTAATAACAATGAAAGCGGGGTGAGCTTGAGCTTTGAGTTTGATACTTCAGATCAAAGAATGAAAGAATTTTCGAACGATATCGCTTCTGAGCTGCGCCAGCTTCTGTCTGAAACTGGAGAAACACTATCACGTCTAGAAGGACAATTGAAAACCAAAATCAAAAAAATTCGTGAGACCAACGCAAGCCCACCTGAGCCCATCTAGAAAAGAATCAACATCTCTCGTAAGCAAGAGTTGTTTTCTCTTCTAATCAAATCGCAAGTAGGCGCATTGCATTCGTTTCAAGAACTTTCTCCGCAATTCCTGGCTTGAGTTTCGGACGGCAGAATTCGTCGAACTCATTCATCCACAGAGGAGTTCGAATCATGGGATAGTCCGTTCCAAAAAGCATCTTGTCCTTCAAGAGTCCGTTCATGTATGTGATTAAAAGTGGAGGGAAATATCTTGCAAGCCAGCCTGAGATATCAACATACACATTGGAGTTTCTTGTTGCAACCGCAAAACACTCTTCCATCCAAGGCCAGCCAAAATGTGCACAAATTATCTTGAGATCTGGGAAGTCCTGCGCGACATCATCTAGATCTAATGGCCTTCCGTATTTTATCTTGCAATAGCCGAGACCGGTCGTTCCAGTATGGTGAAGCACAACGAACCCAAGCTCGGCACATCTTTTGTATATCGGGTAGAGAAGCTTTTCATCGTTTGGGTAAATCCCCAAGGCATCGCAATGGAGCTTCAGGCCTTTGAACCCAAGCTCCTTGTGCATGAAATTGAGCTCGCGTAAGGCGTCCTCCCTCCTAAATGGATCGACACTTCCAAATGCAATGAAACGATTCGGATAAGAGTCGACAAGTTGCTTCAAAAATTTGTTTGGAATCGTGTAATTGCGAAATTCTTTCTTTTGGACACTACTCATATCTTGACCGAGTATAACCGCCTTCTCTACTCCCGCTTCATCCATGTCGCCAATCAGGTCATCCACTGTAGATGGAAGGCTGTCAGGAGAGAGATGAAAGAAATTCATAGCAAAGCGTATCGCTGGATTATTCTGCATAAACTCCTTAGTCCAAGGATGGACATGGACATCGATTCTTGTTTTTGCTCTCGCGGAATCCAAAGGGGAGCTCAACCCTTTAGCATGTTGCCTCTAAGTAGCATGATCAAGAGAAAACTTGGAATAGAATTTTTTCTTGCTTAGCAATAGGAAAATCAGAAGCCGTTTTTTCAGTCATTATTGTGTTTTGCAAAAGTTTCAGCTAACTCTTTCGACAAGTGTTGCGATTCCCTGACCAACACCTATGCACATCGTCGCAAGTCCAAGATTGCTCTTCCTTCTCATCATCTCATGGACAAGAGTTGTCATTATTCTCGCACCCGAACATCCTATCGGATGCCCGAGGGCTATTGCGCCTCCATTCACATTCATCTTCCCTTTGCTGTCAAAATTCATGAACTTGAGGCAAGACAGCACCTGCGCTGCAAACGCCTCATTGAGCTCGATCAAATCTATATCATCAAGATCGATGTTCGCTCTCTTCAGCACTTTGCGAGTGGCTGGGACCGGCCCCAAGCCCATAAATGAAGGATGAACGCCGGACACCGCCGTCGCAACTATTTTCACCTTCGGAACTAACCCCAAACGCTTTGCCTTTCTTGATGACATGATCAAGACTGCGGCTGCGCCATCGTTGATTGAAGACGAATTTCCAGCAGTCACGGTTCCTCCCTCCTTGAAGGCCGGTTTCAGCTTGGAAAGTTTCTCAAGAGAGGTGTCTGACCTTGGCCCTTCATCTGTGTCGGCCAATCGCTCGGTTCCGTCGGAATCTGTCAAAGGCACAGGAATTATCTCTTCCTTGAAAAGCCCAGAATCTCTTGCCCTGCATGCAAGCTGATGACTCTTGAGCGCATATTGATCTTGCTCCTCTCTTGAAATGGAATAACGTTCTGCTAGATTCTCAGCAGTTTCCCCCATGCTGAAGGGATAAAACTGAGCAGCGAGTCTTGGGTTTACGAACCGCCAACCTATTGTGGTATCAAAGATCTGGGCCTCTCTATCGAATGGTTTTTGATGCTTCGGCATGACAAATGGAGCTCGGCTCATACTTTCCACCCCACCCGCAATGTAGATGTTCCCATTTCCAAGCATGATAGCATGTGCAGCTTGATTGATCGCTTCAAGACCAGAACCGCAGAGCCTGTTAACAGTAACGCCCGCGACCTTGAAGGGCAGCCCTGCGATAAGCAGTGCCATCCTTGCGACATTCCTATTGTCCTCGCCAGCCTGATTCGAGTCTCCGAAGATGATATCCTCTATTTGATTCGGATCAATTCCATTTCGGTCGACTAGAGCCTTGATAAGATGCGCTGCAAGATCATCAGGCCTCACTGATGAGAGTATGCCTCCATACTTGCCAATCGGCGTTCTGACGGCGTCAACAATTACTGCATCTTGGATGCTTTCTAAAGGCAATTGCTCTAATTGCTCACTGCCTAAATCTGGTTAATGACTTTCTTCTTCTGAAGAAAGGAGAAAAGCGGACTGTCGATTTTCTGAACCCAAACAAAGAGGCAAAATAGGCGCAAAAAAGATCATGTTTAGTTATCTGGAAAGCTAGCTAGAGCATTTCTTTGAATTTTGATAAAAAAGTACTCTCTCCCCTCTTTCGAGTTTCAAGTTTAGCGAAATTATCTTGTTCACTTCAAAAAGTTGGCATCATCGAATTCTCGTCGAATTCTGTTTCCTTCCCTGATATGCCGATCTCCGGGAGAGCGGGGAATTCAATTCCAAACTGATCCGTTCTTCTCTTCACTTCGAGGATTGCATTTCTCCAACATTGAGTCTTTTCTTCGATGGTGAGCACTCCAAGGCCTGCGTCCCTAGCGATGCCTTCCATCCTTCTGTGGACATCTAGAAAATTGGGGGGTAGCTTCCAAAACTCGTTGGGTGGTTCGTAGAGTATCATAGAAAGAAAGGTGAACCCAGCTCGAAGCTGCTTCGTGACCATCGTCTTGTCGTGCTCGGTAAGCTTCGGAGCAATGCTCTCCAGCCCAAGCCAAGTAAAGGCCAAGTGTCTTGACTCGTCCCTAGCGATGTTCTTCAAGGCCTCAGTGAACGCAGGATGCTTCGAATGTTTGCTCATCTCGCTGAATAGGGTTGCAGCGCAACGCTCCCCAAGCATGAATGAGGAAAATATGATTGGCCAAGAGTGGCGAGTGTACGCTGTGCTGTAGCCACGCCAGTATCGCGCACCGTTGTAGTAAACCCAGCGAATGTTGCGAAGTGCTTCTTCGTCGAAAGTTGTCTTTGGTTTCCATCCTTGCAGAAAGTTCGGGCAGAGTTTGTTGCAGGCCCTCATGCAGCATTCGTCATGTCTGCATTCGTCCATCACAATGGAAGCGAACATCTTTTTCACTGGATCTTGTTCATGAATTTCAAATGTATGTATCATTGCTTTTGCAAACACTGGGGGACCAGAATTTTCGAAATTGGAAAGCAGAGCCCACCAATAAGCCATCGCCGTCTTTTGCCGGTCATCGTAATCCTTAGGATTAAGGGTGTCCCACGGAATCGATGAGGGATTCCATACTTCCCTCTTGGCCCTCTCAAACAAGTCGTAAAGCCGCTGATCCTCGACAGTCCATTCAACGGGATAGATATTAGGCAGTTCTATTTTTGGGGGGTCTTTTGAATAGTCGAGATTTTCTCCTGAACTAGAAGAAGAGTCTTTCTGGCTTGTCTCCTTGTCGCTAGACATTGGAAAAATACACGCTCCTTCCAATCGCCGCCTAATTTCTTTCTTGTTTGCTCTTCCTTACTAAGGTTGTGTTTGCTTGAATTTCATTAAAAGCATTTTTGAAGAGAATGACAAATTTGCATTAAAAGAAGCACATTGATCGATTGATTATGCCAGTTATCCCTAGTGTCTAGAGAGAGAGGAAGAAGAGGAAGAAAGGGCAATCATTCTTTCCTTTTGCTCTTTGATCTTGCTTATTCTATTTTCCCTCAAAATTTGGCTCCCTCTTTCCGATGAACGAATTAATCCCTTCTTCAAAGTCGTGAGTCTTACCAGCAATCTCCTGCAGGTATGCCTCGTATTCAAGTGCTCCCTCCAGATCAAGCGAAAGTGCTCGATTGAGTGCTCTCTTTGAAAGTCCAATACTCCTTGGCCCTCTAGCAAGCTTCTCTGCTAGTTTCCGGGTTTCAGTCTCAAGATCTTCTCTGCGAACAACCTTGTTCACGATTCCGAGTCTCTCGCACTCCTTTGCGTCAATACCCTCTCCTGTGAATGCAAGTTCCATTGCTCGTGTCAGCCCTAGAAGACGCGTCATAAAGAAAGTTGACCCTGAATCAGGGACTAGACCAACTTTTGCAAATGCTTCCACAAACCTTGCAGATTCGCTCATGATTCTCAGATCGCAGGCAAATGCGATCCCCATTCCCGCCCCCGCAGCAACTCCATTTATCATGGCTATGACCGGCTTTTCGATGCTCCTTATTTTAGAGATTATCGGGTTGAACCCGTACCTCAAGTCATCGGAGATTGAAAGCTTCCCTTCTCCACGGCGATTTATCAGCGATTGGAGGTCGGCTCCTGCGCAGAAAGCTCTTCCAGCCCCTGTGATCACGATGCAACGAACAGATGAATCAGACTCAAAGTCCTTTAGGGCAACTTGAAAGTCCCTCAGAGTGTCGAGGTCACAAGCGTTTAAAACATCAGGGCGATTGATAGTCAACCAAGCTACTCCATTCTCTTTCTTCACGACAATACGATCTTTTCTTTCTTCCATATCTTCAACAAATGCCTCCAGAAAAATGTCTCAGCTGTTTTCTTGTTTTTTCTCTTCCAAAAGATACTGCAAAATTATGGAATTGGACTCTTTTCTTTTTCATTGACCTTTGAATGTGGGCTTTCTCTTTTCCAAGAAAGCTCGCATTCCTTCTTTCTTGTCTTCGCTTGAGAGAAGAAGATAGAAGTTCCTTCGCTCGAATTGCAACCCTTCGCTCAACGAAGTCTCGTAGCTCTTAAGCACGCATTCTTTTGCGATTTTTATCGCAAGAGGCGACTTTGAAGCAATCTCATTCGCTATCTTTTTTGCTTCAGACAGAAGGCTTTCATCAGGAACAACGCGGCTGACTAGTCCTAACTCGTGCGCTTCCTTTGAAGAGATCTGACGTCCGGTCAGGATCATCTCCATTGCTCTGTACTTTCCAATTATACGAGTAAGCCTCTGTGTCCCCCCCGCACCAGGCATTACCCCTATGTTTATCTCAGGTTGCCCTAGCTTTGCGCTTTCTGATGCCACTATTATGTCACAGATCATTGCAAGTTCGAGTCCTCCGCCGAAGCAGAAGCCGCTGATTGCAGCGATTATCGGTTTTGAAATTTTTTGAATCGCATCAAACCTTTCCAAGTTAGCGGCCCTTAATGCTTCTACAGAGTTCTGTTCTGCCAACTCTTTGATGTCTGCCCCTGCAGAGAAGACTTTCTCAGAGCCTGTGATTATTATACAGCGAATGGCTTCTTCTGATTCCAGCATTTTGAGCGCATCGAGTAGTTCAGTCATCAATTCGGAAGACAGCGCATTCAGTGCTTGTGGCCTATTGAGACGAATCGTTCCTATCTGACCCTCCCTGTCCAACAGGACGTTCGAATATCGGCGAGAGCCAGCACTCTCAACATTTGATTCTACTTTGGACAAACTGACTAATACCCCTTCATTATACTCGAGAGCCTTCGAGTCATAAACGTCTTCTCATATCGTGCGGATCTACCAGAAGCTTTGCATGAGTGTGTAGAGCGCGGGGGGGAAACCATTTTACATTGCTTTGTAAAGATCTTTAAACTGCCTAGGTTCGCTAATCAGAATGCCTCTTGAGTCCAAAGAATTCATAGTACCCTCCTTTGCTCCCTTTCCTTAGTTTTGGATCGCCCAGATAGCCTTCAGACACTAGGGTCCTGAGGAGTGATGGAGGCTTGAACCGTTCGTCCTTAGTTTCTTCGTACAGAGCCTGCATGTTCCTTAATCTCGTGTCTAATCCGACCAGGTCACCGAGCTCAAAGGGTCCAAGCGGGTAGCCGTAACCTAGTTTCATTGCATTATCAATATCTTGAACAGTTGCGATGCCTTTCTCAAGTAGGCTGCTTGCTTCGGAGAAGACTAGAATCCCAATTCTGTTTGCGACAAAGCCCGGAATATCCTTCACCATAATCGAGGTTTTGCCAAGCTTAGTCGCAACAACACTTGCACTCTTCAGTATTCCTTCGTCTGTCTCATCTGTCTTCACTATTTCTACGAGCTTCATGATCTGAGGTGGGTTGAAGAAGTGCATGCCAAAAATTCGACTTCGAGTGTTTGCGGGAAGCCCCTGCGCAATCTTTGCAATGCTGAGTGTTGAAGTGTTTGTGGCAAGAAGTGCTTGCTTGCTCGATATTTCTCCTGCCCTCCTGAATATTTCTCGCTTGATCTCGAGCCTTTCTATCACAGCTTCAAGCACGAAATCTGATTCTAGAAGTGCTTCATCAAGTGAAGTTGTTGTTGTGATTCTCGAAATTGCTTCTTCTGCTTCCTGAGCAGATATTCTTCCCTTCGCAACGGATGACTCAAGACCGTATCTCCCATTTCGGATGATGTTCATCCCTCTGACAAGCTGATTCGGATCCACATCTTGCCCAATCACTCGAAATCCGTGAAGCGCGAAAACTTGAGAGATCTGGGATCCCATTAGGCCAAATCCTATGATTGAAACCCTCCAATTGCTCGTAGAATCGATATCACGGGTTTCAATCATTTCTCTCCTTACCCCCTCTCAACAAATGAAGAAGGGTTGCAAGTAAAACTTATGATGCCCAAGGAAAGGGAATGAAAGTCGCTTGATTTACTCATCGAACCCAAAGAAAAAGGGGTTAGAGAGACGCATGAGAAGAGATCAATTCCTCTAGCTCGCTCTCACTTATTGCTCCTACTCTGCTCTCGGCCGGATTCGCTCTATCGAATATTAAATATGTTGGAATCGAGGAGACATGATATCGCTGGGCGATCTCGCTTGCGCTATCGACGTTTACCTTGGCAAAGATCATAGCGTCATCATGCTTTGTTGCGACTCTTTCAATCAAAGGATCCATTCGAATGCAAGGCTTGCACCAAGGAGCCCAGAAATCGACAAAGACTTTCTTCTTCGCAGTCTTGATTATTCTGTCAAAATTTGAAGAATTGAGCTCAAGTACGTTTGCCAAACTGACTTATCGCATTAAGGTGATCTCCCTTTCTTTTTATGTTTAAGCATCCGCTAAAGATCGAGCAAGAATCTCACGACTACTCGATCGGGTCTTTCATCAATTTTCATTTCATGGTAAGTTGGGGCTTTCACTGCAACTTTTTGTTCGTGTTTGCTCTCTTGAAATCTTTCTCCAGCAAGCTTTGCTTCAAGTGAATAACCTGATTCGTCATTTGAAATATTGCACTCAAATCTTGAATACAACATGCCTTCGGTTTCGAGTTTGATGATTAGAAGCTCTAGCCAGTCGTACAACAAAGCTTCCTTGCTAGGGGCTTGAAGAGAGATTCTTTCCTCCAATTTAGGCTCGACGGTTCGAATATCGACTAAGGTATCCTCGAGAGCCTTGGCCGCGTTCTCAAAAGCATTTTCAAGGCTCGGCCCAAATGCTTCAATTACGACGTCGCTCATATGATCGAGAAAACAATATCCTGACAAATCTGATCAACTCCGAGCCAAGCTTGACTATTACTCCACTGAATCGCTTTACATTCGCTTTCTAGCTCTGCTTCTGAAGCCGGATAGCGGTCCTTTATGAGGTGGGCCGCCAAGAGGGATTTGAAGATAGCTCAAATCCTTGGGCGCTAGCTTTTCTCCAAAGTCTACCTTTTCTGATCAGTCTAGAGAAGCATTTTTAGCGGGTTGGAGAAATAGGTTAGCAGTCTTCTTTTTCCCATCTCGAAGCGCCGGGGTTGTGCCGGGGTTCAAATTACAGGAAAAAGATGAGCCCGAAGGCAGAGTGGACTATTGCGCGGATTCGATTGTAGGAAAATCGAAGCGCACGCCTTGAGTTCCACTCAACGGAACATGGAAATGCAAGCCCGTGGCCGTTCTACGGCCTCGTCGGTTCGAATCCGGCCCCCGGCGCCTTATGTTTGGAGTCAAATCATGTTGAAAATCGTACTCTTTAGAAGACAAAGACGACATTGAACAAGGTCTCTGAGCAGTTTTCATTTGTTTGCAGTTGGCATAGATTGTTCCACTGGAATATTGCCGTACCACGCTTTAACACTCCTCTAAATAGTAAGTGAGATAGGCCATTGAACGAACAGATCGTGCGACCCATGTACCCAAGACCGCGAAGCCTAGTGGGTTAGAGGTCATCCTCTTCGGAGGAAACGTGCGCATTATTCTGACCATAGCTTCCAACACTTGCGTCGACTTTTCATCAATCAAATCGAAACTTTACCAGCCTTTTGAGCTCCCTTCAAGTTATTATGAAATCAATTTTCCAGCTTTTGGACTAGAATTCTCAAACGATCAGATACAGGTAAACTATTGATGAGATTGCTCTTGTTGATCTTTTCGTTCTTTTTGGAGAAATAGTTGAATCATTAGGAAATATTGTTGGAAGGCCTTCTCTTCTTGCAACGGACATCTAAGAATCATGACCCCCTAGACCGTTGTCGAACTCATTTTATGGATACTCTCACAAGAGGCTTCCGATCGAAGGCGCTAGAACAAAATAGCTTTCTCTTAGTCCGAGCTCGCATCAGAACCCCCTTTCTTTCATCAATCCATTTTCTCGTAAATTTCCTTCTCCTGATTGAGAATCCTTAAATCAAAAAACAAGCGAAATTTTGCAACGTACCTTCAATTGCCAACGCTCATAGCAGGCGGAGGCTCAGTTGCAGCCCGTGTGGCACGAATGCTGTCAGAGAGAGGAGAAAATGTCACTCTCATTGATGAGGATAAACAGAGGTGCGAGTGGCTGTCGAAGAACAGTGACGCTCAGGTTTACAACGGTAATATCCTCGATCCTTCAATACTTCTCGAAGCGGGAATAGATAAGGCGGACACTCTTGTGGTTGCGCTGGCAGTTGATGAAATTAGCAGAAAGCTCGTGGATCTTGCAAAATCTCAGTTTGGAGTTCCAAGAGTCGTAGCTGTCCTGAACAGCTCCGATTTAAAAGACAAAATAAAGGAAAGCGGAGCGGACAAGGTAATTGTGTCTGAGGAGCTTCTCTTCAATGAGCTTGAAGGACTATTCCAAACCCGTGGCCAGAAGACACTTTACCTTGATAGAGAGCAGGATCGCAAGGTTACTAGAGTTTCTGTCAGAGCGACATCTGAGCTTCTGGGTGAAAAAGTGACAAAGATATCAAACAAATCAGCAAAGATAGTCGCAATTGGTCGAGGGGGGAACACCGTGTTCCCGGATGACGATACAGTGCTTCAGATGGGAGACGAGGTCTTCCTAATTGGGAACGAAAGAGAAGTGGACAAGCTCGCATCGAAAGTAGAAGGGAGCTAAAGGGAAGCTAAGCTCGAGAGACACGAAGTAAAGAATTCTTTTCGCAATTATATATTATTGGAAGTTTCAAAGAACTGTTCGAGTCTGAATAAAATAAAGGAGGTTCACAAAAATGTCCGCAGTTCAAGGGGTGTCGTTTGCGGATATCGCTTTGAGGGCGATATTCTTTGCAGTTATACTTGGGGTAACTTATGTGATCAATTTTGTGTTCGGCAAGATCGTTATGAGAGCGATAGGAAAGAGGAGCAGAAATTCTGCCTACGAAATCAGCAGAATAGGAGGCATAGTGATTTGGACTGTTGGCATATTGTCAGCCCTTCCAATACTTGGTGCTTCAGATATCGTCGTGGCGATTGTTCTCTTGTTGATTGGAGCGTTCCTCATAATAGTAACTAAGGATTTTACGAGCAACTGGTTCGCAGGTCAGATGATCAAAACGATCGCTCCCTTTCGAGTAGGAGACTGGATAAAGACGTCAGGCTCGTACGGACGAGTGACAAAGATAGAAAGCCTCTACACGATTCTAGTCACACCCGACAACGAGACAGTGGTCATCCCGAACAGCAAGCTGACTTCTGACTTGATTGTGGACAGGACGACAAGTGGAAGTCTCAAAGTTCCAATCGAACTCGAAATAGACCCGTCCGTCGAGTTCAGGCAGCTGACACGTGCAGTTGCGGGAATAGTTTCGCAGCTTGGTGAGTATCTATCAGCAAGCTCGAGAGAATCAGAACCTGAGATATATGTGGTTTCTCAGGAATTTGATCGTGCAAGAGTCAGGATAGTTCTTAAAATCGATAATCCAGCAAGAGAGCAGGAAGTGGCTTCAGAGTTCAGGAAGAGGTTCGCAAGTCTCGGGCTTTCCCCTAGGAGGGCTTCAGCTATCGAGGAAGAGTCACGATCAGGATGATAGGCTCTAGACAATGGCTCAACAGGTGTGCTCTCTTGCGCCAAGATCGACAGTACGATTTTTTCTTCCAACCTTCCGACTGCTTGTTTTCTTAGGCTCCCTTTTTCGTCTTCACTCTTCTCCACTTTTGTCCTTGAGCCGTGTCTTGGACTTCAAATCCCAATTCTGCGAGTCTCTCTCTCAGAAAATCAGAGAGTTCCCAGTTTCTATTCTTTCTTGCTTCCTCTCTTTGTTTAAGAAGCAATTCAGCTTCCTCTGTCAAAGCTGCTTCGCTCTCTTCTCCTGAGAGAAAGCTCGTATCGATTACAGCAAAAAGACGGTCAAAGTCGTCGAGCACAAAATCGAGCATCAACCGCAAATCACGTTCGTTGAGATCTGCCCCTGAGTCCAGCAGTTTGTTTGACGACGAGATGAATTCAAAAAACGCCGCAAGGGCTCGTGGAGAGTCGAGATCATTCTCAAGTGCTGAGATGTACTTTGACCTTGTCTCTTCCACTAGATTTCTAACCTGTTCAGATTCTTTGGTCGATGAAAACAAGGTAGAGTCAGCATTGTTTCGTTTTTTATTTGAATCCGAGATAGCAGCTTTGAGTCTTGAGACAAAGCCGTTTATTCTCTTGACTGTCATCCTCGCTTGTTCAAGAGATTGTTCTGTGAAATTCAACTGAGTCCTGTAGTGGGCGGAGAGCAACAGGAACCTGATTTCAGATCCTTCGAACCCCTTTCTTCTAAGATCTTCCATAGTTACAATGTTTCCAAGTCTCTTCGACATTTTCTCTCCGCCGACTAGAAGATGTTCAGAGTGAAGCCAGTAATTTGCAAACTTCTTACCGGAGTAAGCTTCCGATTGTGCGATCTCGTTTTCATGGTGAGGGAAGATAAGATCGACACCCCCAGTGTGTATGTCAAAGCTTTCTCCAAGGTATTTCATCGACATTGCAGAACACTCAATATGCCACCCCGGTCTTCCCCTCCCGAGCTCGGTTTCCCAAAAGACATCGCCGTCGCCTGGGTCCCATGCTTTCCATAATGCAAAGTCTTGCGCGCTTTCCTTCGTATAGTCATCCTGCCTCACTCTCGCGCCTGGTTTCAGTTCCGAAACTTTCAAGCCAGACAGTTTGCCATAATCTTGAAACTTTGAAATCTTGTAATAGATTGAACCGTCTTCTCCACGGTAAGCGTAACCAAGCTCAATCAATCTCGCGATGATCCTGACCATTTCGTCAATATGTTGAGTCGCCCTAGGATATACCTCGGCTCTTTCGACCCGCAAAAAGTCAAGATCTGAAAAGAAAGCGTCGATATACTTCTGAGTAAAGTCACGAAGGTTCATTCCGGTCTCTCTTGAAACCTTAATTATTCGGTCGTCAACATCAGTCAGATTCATTACCTGCTTGACGTTGAATCCCTTATACTTCAGAAAGCGCCTTAGAAAATCCTCGAAAAGGAATGTTCTGTAATTACCTATGTGAGGATAATCCCAGACAGTGGGGCCACAAGTGTACATTCTCACTTCGTTGGGGTTTATCGGCTTGAACTCTTCCATTCTTCGCCCTAGTGTGTTGAAGAAAGAGATCAAAGAATTCACGATTCTAGTTTTCTCTCAAAATAATACGATCAAGAGCTAATATCTTAATTCATCCTGTAGGACAGCTGGTGTTAATATCTTCTTTTCCTGCTTTTTTTTGACATCATTCTTTGGTAGGAGAAGCTCGAGCTCTCTTTTTCTATAACGATTAATTGTCTTTGAAAGAGCTATTCCGTCCTGACCTGTGCCTATACGTTGATAAAATTGGAGTTGTCATCGCGCGAACAAGCGAAGCCTTAAAGAAACGCCCTAAATTCTGGCAAAAGACATAATCACTATCAAGGCGAAAACAAAAAAAGCACCGATTCAAGATTTTTTCTTATTTTCATCTTTCTACTTTTGGATTGTTGATCTGCTAGTGATGTTTCTGTATTCTTCGTGGGTAAGTACCTGTATTGCCGGTTGGTGCTGGATTATGTAGATCGGTGCGCCTGATGGATCTGTCTGACCTGTCTTTAGCACTTTTGTGAGAACAAGCTTCACACCCAGCACGTAGCCGTCGTCAATCGAGTAGTAGTTCCACTCCTCCGTAAGAGGTTTGAATCCTATCGCTTTACCTTGAGGCAATTGAGGTTGCAAATTCTTACACGATATTGTTTGATGTTGTTTGACCATGCTTAATAATTTGTTGTCATCTTAAACCAGTTGCCTGTCTAGGCTAAGATAAAAAGTAAGAAGAAAGTTCATGCTCTCAAGAAAATGTTGGATGGGAGAAAATCACTTCAAGCGAAGATAAGAAAAGATAGAACCAAAATAGAGTATCGAAAAAGCACACTGCATTCGCAAAAAGAGAAAAAAAGACTCCGTTCTTTGCAAACGGAGTGAAGGCCAGATCGCTTGCATCCCCGAGTTCAAGCCATCTTGCCAATTTTGAACATTTTTGTCCCGCAAACTGAACAAGTACCCGAAACTGCCGGACGCCCATTCTTCAGCTTGACTTGTTTCGCTCCTTTCATCTCACGGGATCTCTTGCATTTTACGCAGTAACCCTGCACCATTTCGTGCTCGAAATCGGCTTCAAGATTGCTTCGTATTTAAGTTAAGCGTGCGTTAATGCTCAAATTGATTTGAGCTTTAAATATTTAGGCGCTCTTTTTCAGCGAATTGAACCCTATTCCGAGGATGCAAGGCAAATTGGCCAGGAGACTTTACGCTCCATTCTTTGCAAAAAGGTACGCCGGGAACAGCGAAACCAAGGTGCTTCACGACCTTGACAACGAGAAAAGGGAATGTGAAATCGATCGAATTGACAGCAGAAAGAATGTTTCGATGTTCGAGTGGCTGAACACGGCTCTTGAAATGGGATACAGGGGATGCTCCTATTGCATGCCTGAATTTAGCGCTGGAAAGTCGAATGAGAAATAAAAATAACAAAAAGAGGCTTTTGTGTATATTTCTTTTGAACCTATGGAAGATCCGAAGCATGACGGCTAGATAAGTCTCCACTCGAATGTTTGAGGAAGGCGCGCCAATCAGTTCCTTCAAAGGCTTGATTTCTTTTCGGAACTTGGAAGCACTTGCACTTTGAGAATTCGTTACATAGTTAATTTGACTCGAGTTTGTCAGGGAGAAAACTGAAAAATTTCGCTTCCCTTGCTTCAATATTTCTTATACTTGAAGAACTTGTTGCTGACAGCTCATTCATTGCAGTTCATGACTCCTTGATTGTACTGTCGTAAAACCGTGCGTTTTCAGAGTTCGATTTGATGCTTTGGTTGGTTAGCAAAGTGCAAAAATGATTTAGTTTGATAGATGTTGCTATCTAATTTCCTCTGGTATACATAACACTT
>CADDZS010000037.1 GCA_902812485.1 archaeon | reverse complement strand
GAGGATCGATGTCCATGTGAATCAGCTTTGTTGGGGGAATATTGAGTGTCACGTTTGGAGCATAGGAACTCGTCGTCTCGTCACTGAAAGTGATTCCAATTGCTAGGATCACATCCGCCTCCAATGCGAGTTTGTTTGCAACCATGCTCCCAACATTTCCAGGGGAGAAGACGTATAGCTCGTGATCCTCTGGGAAGCCACCCTTTGCATCTCCTCGAAATGACGAGGCAACTGGTGCGCCTAAGAATTCTGAGAGCTTCACAAGTTCCTCCTGCGCATCAGACATGACTACTCCTCCTCCAATCAGTATCAGAGGCCTCTCCGCTTCGATCAACAATTTGGCTGCCCTAAGGACGGCTTCTGGATCGGGATAAATCCTCCCGAGCTCAACAGGTGGACTTGGGATCGGGGCCTCTGATTTCTCGACTTGAACATCCATTGGAAGATCTATTAACACAGGTCCAGGCCTACCTGATACTGCTTCGCGGTGAGCATTCACAAGGAAGCGCGGGAGCTGCTTGATCGATGAAACTAGGAATATCCTTTTGCAAAAATGTCTCATGGCGTTGATGTAATCTATTGCGCTTTGCCTCTCAATCTCCTGAAAGATGCCCATTCCGAAGAGATATGTCTGAATCTCGCCCGTAAGCGCGATGAAAGTTGAAGAATCAACGTACGCAGTCGCAAGAGCCGTTGAGAGGTTTGTTGCGCCAGGCCCCACCGAAGTTGTAACTACAGCTGGAACCCTTCGATTTGCACGAAAGAATCCGTCCGCCATGTGACCACCCCACTGCTCGTGTTTGACTGGGATGAACTCGATGTCCGGAGCGTAGTCTATGAGCTCGTCTATTACAGCCGCATTTCCATGTCCTGGTATTCCAAACACATGTTTGATACCTCCATTCTTGAGATACTTTGCAACAAATTCGGAGCCAGTTATTGATTCGGGCATGGCTAGAGTGTTTGACACCTCCCCTTCGAGGAATTGTGGTTACTTGAGGAGGCTTTGTGCCTTCTCCGGAGACCACTCGTCATGAACTACTTTGATGACTGCCCTTGCCATTGCGGAAGGGTTCTTGTTCTGGAAGACGTTTCTCCCAACGACTACGCCCCTTGCTCCAGCTGCCATGACGCTTGCTATCTCATTCAAGAATTTCAGTGGCTCGTCGCTTGCCTCGCCTCCGCTCATTAATACGGGCACTCCTCCCGCGGAGGAAACAACCTTCGAAAAGCTCTTCGTGTCTCCAGTGTAGTAGGTCTTGATCGCATCCGCCCCGGTTTCAAAGGCAAGCCTCGCTGCGTAGCTAACTATCTCAACTTCTTTGTTAGTCTTCCCTTCAACTCGGGGGTACGCAAGTTGGAGAATGGGCATCCCAAACTTTTCGCATTCTCTTGACGTAGAAAGGAATCTTCCCATCATAACATCCTCGTATTTTGATCCCCAGTAGACTGTAGCAGCGACCGCATCAGCACCGAGCGCGACTGCTTCTTCTACTGCTCCTAGGGGGCTTTGAAGCAACTGGTTTTCCTTTGAGCGCAGCTCGCTCTTACCGCTTATCTTCATAACAAGACCGATCTTGTTCCTCCAGATGTGATGCGTTGCTTTGGCAGACCCCTTGGTCAACATTGCTGCATCGACTCCTGCCTCGACGACCTTCGAGATTATATCTTCGGGATTTAGGGCAGAGTCTGGAAAGACACTAGGCCCTCGTTCGACGCCGTGATCCATTGCAAAGATTACCGATCTAGAATCTTTTGCGAATATCCTCTCCAGTCGAAGCTGTTTCCCAATTAGCGAGGAGGGAGGAAGAGCATGAAATCCGATTTCATCATAAGAAACACTCGGCTGATTTGCATCTCTCTTTGTTGACAATTTTTAGCGCTCCTTTTCCTCCTTGTCCTTCTTATCCCCCTCTTTTTCTTGCTTTGATAGAAAAGCTATCTCTCAGCGTTTGATAGTTACAGGAGCTTTCCTTCGCATTGATTCATCCGCCGCAAATCCAATCTCGATCGCTGCCTTGCCATCTCTTGCTGTCACCCTTGGTGTTCTATTCTCTAGAATGCAATTTGCAAAGTCTTCAATCTCATCATGATAAGCTTGCGCAAACCTCTCTGCATAAGAAGCTGGATACTCGCCGTGGTGGCCTTGAGCGTCGAGGATGGTGGTCGCGTGTCTCTCTCCTATCCCAACAAACGCCGCCCCATTAGTCCCGATGACCTCGGCTTGGACATCGTACCCATAAACTGCGTAGGCGGAAGAATCGACGTGAGCAATTGCGCCGCCTTCAAGTGTCAAGGTGACGACCACATGATCTGGAATTCCAGAAGGATCTAGCTCCTTGTGATACACAAGTATTCCACCATCGGCATAGACCTTCGTGACTTCTGATTTCGAAAACCATCTGATCACGTCGAAATCGTGACTACACGTATCCGCCATGATACCGCCGCTCTTTGAAAAGTCTAGGTAGTAGTTTGGAGACAATCCGGGAGGGTCGCGGGTGTGAGAGGACATGAGGAGAATCCTTCCTATCCTGCCTTCATTTATGGCAGTCTCGACTCGGCGGAAAGATTTGTCAAACCTTCTCTGGTAGCCGACCTGAATCTTAACTCCAGCTCTGTCTGTTTCTGCGATTATTTCGTTCGCGTCATTTGAGGAAAGTGTCATTGGCTTTTCGACGAAGACGTGTTTGCCTGCCCTTGCCGCCTTTACAATCATCTCCTTTTTCAAATACGGAGGCACGGCGATAACTATCGCTTCGACATTCTTATCATCGATGAGCCCGCCGAAATCAGAGTACACGGAGTCAACCGCAAGGTTTGCCGCAATTTTCTTGGCTGGCTCAACCAAAGTGTCAGCTATGGCTACGAGCCTAGCCCTAGGTATATTGAATGCTATGTTTTCGGCATGTACCCTTCCCATGGCTCCTACGCCGACAACTCCAAACCCAATCCTTCTTTTTGTATCTGTCATAGTGGTTACTACCTCTACAAGCTTCAACGCGTTCGCTACTTCGGCTTTAAGGATTCTACACACACACCAATGTTAAAGGGGAAAACACTGGAAGGAAGGGAAGCGAGCAAGCAAGTCCACCCCTTCTCAATATCAAAATTTGTCACTTGCTATCCATAGTCGCAACTGGATTCGGAAACTAGGTCAAATCATTCAAAAGCAATAGCTTCCCCAACGTATATTAGAAAACATTTGGTCGGCCAAAATCAACCGATCAAAGAGGGCCTCTGATGGGACTCGAAGAGCCGCCAATTCTCCGAGGTGCTTTGCATCCGAAAGATTGGTCTTCCTCCTTCTTTTGTTATGCACGTTTGGGAGAGTGCTTTAAGAGTACTCCCGAAAAAGCTATAACGCTTATTAGGTCTAGCCTGATTTCCTAAGTGTAGTAGTCGTTTGGAAACCGAGATACCCCTTGAGTCCATAGAATGGAACCCTTACAATTCAAGGTCGCACTACTCGTATTCAAACATACGCCGGATGTGCTCTTCTCTTGAGAAGCACGGTCAATTAGTTTCAATCAAGGTTAGGCCATCTCCAAAGCAAGAAGGAAAGTACGAACTCATCTATGGTCATCGCCGTCTCCTTGCAGCAAAGAGTCTTGGATGGAAAACTATCAAGGCTGAAATCGTCCAAGCAGACGAGTCTCAGATGATCTTCCACTCACTTGTTGAGAATCTAGAAAGAGATGAACTATCGGATTACGAAAAGGCTGTGACTTTCAGGCGGTTGAACAAGGAGTTCCATCTCACTTATCAGCAAATAGGCGAGCTTTTCGGGTTTTCAAAAACTCACATCGGAAATTATGTTTCGATGTTGGGGCTTTTTGACCAAGACTATCTTGCGTCCAAACCCGAAGTTGTCGATTGGCTTTACAAAGTGACGGAGCACCATGCTCGAGTTCTTCTCAGAGTGAAGGACATCGAGACTCGAAAGGATCTGCTTGGAAGAGTTGCGAAGGAAAATATTTCGGTCAGGGAGCTCACAAATATTGTTGATAGACTACGTAGCTGGTTCAAATCAGATTCGGAGGAACTAGCTGACGGATATTCACCCGACAGTAATAGCTCTCCAACAGAGTCTTCAGAGAACTCATACGACTACGACCAGAAACATCAAATTCTCAGTCTGATCGTGAACAAGCTGCGATTGATACACAGCGGTGATTTCAAGTCAATCGAAGAAGCTCGTATCTTCGACGATGGATTTACCTTGTTCAGTGCTTTCCCACCGTTTGAAAAGATGGAGAAGGGATACGCAATCTCAAAGGTTAGGAATTGGTCATACGAGTGCGCTCCGAAGCTGACTTGCAAGGTGACTGACTTTGAAGTAGAACTGTTTGGAGATGTTGCACTTGCAACCCTGAATCTGAGCTATGAAGGCTCTTACCAGGGCAGGGAGTTGAAGATGCGAAGTGGCGGGACGATAATTCTACTTAGAAGGAACGGCGAATGGAAGATTCGCCATGAACATTGGTCTAGGCTGAGCGGTAGTCACACCGATATTCTGGAGGGCATGGAGACTTCTAGAAGGTTTCTGAGCAAGGCGCGCGCAAAAGTTTAGGCTGCGATGATGCCATCCTTCAAGGCGTGATATAACGGAGAAAACTGACCACCCCCCTCTCTCCTTCTGCGTGCAAAAAAAGTGCCTTTGAGGATGTAATGAACTTAACTTAAGAGGAAGAGGGAGTCTGCCCGGGCAGACTGTGTCACTATTTTGGCATTGACGCGCCGTTCATATTCCTCATCCTGCTCTCTCAGACCCAGGAAATTTGGTTAAGAGAGGTAGAGAGATCGAATCTTTTCATTCCCGTGATGATTTGGAAGCCTACGTTCCAATACTATAAATAGAATGGTCATAATCTGTCGGGGAGAAAAAGTTCAGTTTTGACTAACAAACATTCTCCGAGCCAAAGAATTGTCGGAATATCTAGAGCAGTAGCTGTTGTCATAATAGTTGTAATCATAATAGCAGTTGGAGCTACGGGCGCGTATCTCGCAACTCTTGGAGGACATACGGGTACTTCGGCTTCCACCTCTCCAACTTCCTCCTCTTCCTCATCATCATCTTCAACTTCGTCGAGCAGTGGCAGTGCCTTTAGGCAGCAACTTACGATCGATGATCTGTTCTGGCCGGCGGGCGACCTAAACCAGTTAACTGCCTTGGGAGAGATTCCATATCCAAACTGGCTGACTTATACGGTCTACCAATCACTCGTCACTGTGAATGGTTCGTTGCTTTATGGACAAGGAACGGTCGAGGTGCTTCCAATGCTAGCGACTAGCTGGACTGTTTCTTCCGATGGGAGAACCTATTCATTCAACTTGAGGCCTGGTGTAACATTCTCTGATGGAAATCCGCTAAACTCGTATCAAGTTTGGGGAGAGATGTACGGATTTTACTATCTATCTGCAAACAGCTCCTCATGGATGCTTTCTTACAACGTGTTTGACATGTCCACCGCAAACTTTGGTCCTGCAACTCTTGCTCTCATGAACCAGAGCAGTACTGCGTTGATAAATCCGTCACAGCAGCTCCTCTCGATCATGGAAAACACTTCGTGGCCGATTTACGTAACAAATTCGAGCACAATAGTTTTCCACCTACGCAATGCGTTCCAATTCTTCCCCGAGCTCTTTCCTGTTTTCACGGGTCTAATTTTTGACACGCAATGGCTCTTAAACCATGGCGGATTTGGAACGCCTGCGCAGATCAACACCTATTTCAATCAGCATCCGATTCCAGGAACGGGTCCATATGTTGTTTCCAATGTTCAAGAGGATGCCTTCGTCCAATTCACTCAGAACCCAACATATTGGGGCGCAAACCTGACGGCGGCGGAGATACAAGCAAATCCATATCTTGATCCTGGACACGCAAAGACAGTGATTGTAAAGTGGGTCCAAGATGACGTGACAAGATACTCTGACTTGAGTTCAGGTTCGGCACAGGTTGCGGCGATTCTCTCTCAAGACTGGCCATTGATTCAAAACAATCCAAACACTTACTCTTACTTCACAATGCCAGACAAGTCAATGCTTTTCGTCGGTATGGCAATGAACACTCAGAGGTATCCAACTAACATTACTGCAGTTCGCCAAGCAATTGTGCACGCAATAAATTACACTGACATTTCGCAAAAAATCTTCTTTGGGGGCCTTGTGCCCATGGTGTTCCCTGAGTATCCTGCGCAGTCAGCATACTACGATCTTGGGAATTATGCGCCGTACCAGTACAATATTTCGGAGGCTCAACAGATTCTCGCGAACGCTCACATCGACACTTCAAAGTTCCCAACGCTTGAGTTCAGAGTCGTAGCCGGGTGTAGTTACTGCGAAGCGACTGCAGAGATAGTGCAGGCAGATCTCTCACAGATAGGAATCAACTTGAACATCGAAGTTACGGAACCGAGCCAATATCAGTGCCCTTACACTGCAGGAACTTGCTCTTATTCAGCAGCAAAGAGTGAATCTCAGACAATTGCTCAGATGACTTGGTTCGGGACTGGAACGTTTGCACCCGCCGCGCCTGATCCTGCAGATGCGTGGCTCCTGTTTGCAAACAACCAAACAAACTCCAACGACTGGGCAATATACTCGAACCCGACCGTCCAGACTTGCGTGAATGATTGGACAAACGGTGCGAGCAATGCCACACTGATCTCAGACTGTACTGCAGCACAAGGCCAATTCTACAACGATGCACCCTATATTCCACTTGGCACATTGAAACTCGTGTTCGGTGCCGGCTCGATCGTATGGAACAAGAACGTGGTGAAGAGCATGCTTCTCGACCCAGTTTACACTGGCCAAAGCTCAACTGCGATCTTCAACACGATCACTTTCGTGTCAAGTAGTTAGAGCAAAACCCCTCCTCAATTCAACTCATCAGCAAGTGAGCAAGGCGGAGAGATCTACATCAGTCATGAAACTATCAGTAACAACCTTCCCTTGGGGAAAACTTGACACACCAAGAAAGCTCTCTATAGTCCTATCAAAGATAAAGGAGATTGGGTTCGAGGGCGTAGGGCTCGAGTACGGTCTTCTCCCCCAAGCTCTGAAGGATAGGCCGGAACTAGTCAAGCCTCTAGTCGAAAAATTTGGTTTGGAGAATGGAGGCACTTTTTCGCCTGGCGCTCTTTCTCGTATCAGATGGGCAAAGAAATCAGGCACTCCACTGATCTGGGTATCAATATACGGAGACAAGAAACTTGCTGTTCCGAAACTGAAAAGATTCGTTGAGACTGCAAGAGCGGAAGGGATCGCGGCGCTTCTTCACAATGAGCTCCGCTCTGCGTTTCAAACGAGTTCTGAGATTGAGAGAGTAATGAGTTCAATGAAGGATCTTGGTTTATGTCTAGACACGGCACACGGCGTAGCGGCTGGCTTGAACATCGAGGCTACGATTGATAAGTACGCGGATCGAATCAAGCTCATTCACCTGAAAGACCTTAGGGCGAATCTCCCGATGGATGAAATAATATTCAAGCGCGACTTTGTAGATGTTGGAAGGGGGATCATAAACTTCCAATCAATCCTGCAAAAACTGAAAGACGTGGGATACGCAGGCGAAGTGATGCTTGAGATTGAAGCACTCGGAGATCAGACGCCAGAACAATCTGTCGAAGAAGGATATCATTACATAAGGAAACTCCTCTGAAAGATGGTAAGAAGCAGAAGAGTCGGGAATCCCAACAGCTAAAGAGCCGAGTCTGCAACGTATTTTTTCCTTAGATCGAATTCGAATCAAAGAATCGTATCAGTAAGTCTAGCAGGATTATTGCTTTTGCATTCCAAGATGTCATCAAGTCGTTATGTTCTACCACTCAGACAGAAGATAGCCTAGGACAACAGAGAAAGACAAACAAAAATATTCAAGAGAGTATCCTTCGACAGCCAAATTATTTCGGTATTTCCAACAGCTCGAAGTCAGTGAAGAAGATCACAAGCTACTTTGTTTTTGGGAAACCTTTCTTCTGAACCATGAAATAAATCCTCAATGAGTCAGGATGCCATTGAAAAATGGGGATTTTCAAATTCTCAAGGGAGAAAAAAAGCAGGGTGGTCAATGGCGATCCAGATCGTGTGAAAATTAGAAGAACAGAATCCGAGAGCTTTACAAGAGTCGAACAAAGAAAAATCGTACTTTGCTGAAACTGGGTGAAAAGGTAATCACAACGCTTAAGTAACGAGCGGGAGTGCCTCTCAATAATCAAGATTTAGCGAGACCGCAGAGGCTCACAATTGTAATGAATACTGCGAGCTTTATCCTTCGCAGACTATTCCTCGGGATCTTTGTACTCTTGGGAGTAGTAACAATAACTTTCATCTTGGCTCACAGTCTCGGCGGCAATCCCGTCTATGCATGGCTTGGCAGAACCGCATCATCCCACCCGCAGCTTGTGCAACTGTACACAGAAAAGTATCACCTCAACGATCCACTTTACATACAATACTACTACTACATCACTGGCCTTTTACAGGGAAATCTGGGGTACTCGCCAGCCAAGGGTTTCATCCCCGTCAGCCAAGTCATTGTGGAGACTTTTCCCTACACATTGCAAATTGCTTTCTTTGCAATCGTGATCAGCATAGTACTCGGTGTTGTGCTGGGAGTCGTCTCAGCCCGTTTTCACCACGGTCCAATAGACAAGAGCATTAGGGCATTTTATCTAGCAGGTATATCCTCACCTGCGTTCTTCATCGCGCTGATCCTGCTAATTGTTTTCACTTATTTCTTTCACCTCCTTCCAACAGGGAATGCGGCCGATCCAAGCTTGCTTACTCCAAAACCAATAACGTACATTCCGATGCTCGATTCAATCATCGAAGGAGATTACGCATACTTTGCAAGCTCGATACAGCACGTTATACTTCCGAGCCTTTCGCTTGCCCTCGGGACTTTTGGCGTAGTGGTGAGGGTACTCAGAAGCTCGATGCTTGACATCATGAGATCAAACTACGTGCGTACTGCTCGCGCCAAGGGATTGAAGGAAAATACAGTCTTCTTCAAGCACGGGTTAAGGAACGCCATGATCTCCGTTGTCACGCTCTCATCTTTCATCGTGACTTGGCTCATAACCGGGACTATCTTTGTCGAGAATATATTCTCCTATCCTGGAATGGGAGAGTATGTATTTACCGCCTTGATTGTACAGGATTACCCTGGAATACTTGCAACTACAATCATCTTTGCAGTAATAATCGTTATTTCAAATCTGGTCGCAGACATTCTCTACGTTGTAGTGGATCCTCAGATCAGGCTGGGGTAGCTCGTATTAGGAAAAAAGAGAGGAAATTGAAATAATAAGAGATGCTTTCGCCGGACACTAGAAGCGACGAGGAAGGACCAGTACCTGTTGCTTCTTCGAATCCAAGCTCCGCTGTCAGATTGAGGGAGATACTGAGCTCTATCAAAGCTGACAAAGGGGCGATGGTGGGGTTTGTAATAGTAGCGATATTTGTGATCGTTGCATTAGCCGAATTCGTTGCCCAGTCGACAGGATTCTTGCTCGCGCCATACAACCCGATAAAGACAAATGTAGGACCACAGTACGCAGCGCCATCATTAGCACATCTCATGGGCACTGACAACTTAGGCAGAGATGTTTTTAGTCGGATAATTACTGCAACTCCAAATGATCTTGGTGTAAGTTTCACCGTCATCATCTTCGCACTCTGCGTTGGAGCCATTGTGGGGAGCTACGCGGCTTTCCATGGTGGCATTCTCGACGAAGCTCTCATGAGGGTTACTGACATTTTTTTCGCAATACCCGCGCTAGTGCTCGCAATGTCGATCGCTCTTGCACTCGGACCTGGCATCACGAACATGACAGTTGCCCTAATGATAATTTGGTGGCCTCCTTATGCTAGGCTTGCTAGAGGAGAAGCTCTGAAAATCGCACATCAGAACTATATCGAAGCAGCTAGGCTTTCCGGCGCAGGGAGAAGCAAGATCATTCTAAGACATGTTCTCCCGAACATTTCGCTCACTCTTCTTGTTTATGCATCTTTAGACATAGGAACAGTAATTCTGGTTTACGCTGGTCTCAGCTACTTGGGTTTGGGAATCAAGCCCCCCTACCCTGACTGGGGGCAGATGGTCAGCGCCTACCAAGATTTCATGCTCTCCTATCCCTGGCTTCCATTCTTTCCAGGGTTGATCATCGCTCTTGGAGTAATCGGCTTCAGCCTTCTTGGTGACGGCCTTAAGAATACTCTAACGTCCTAGGGTCTCGTTGCAAAAAGAGGACGAAAATCTCGTCTTGGAAAAAGAGTTTGACAGAAGTGTGAGTCTCACTTCAAGCCCTTCGCAATCCAAAGAGAATGAGCTCCTCAGAATAAGCAACCTTTCGATAGCGTATGAATCAAAGCATGCAAACCTTCTTGCTCTTGACAATATCGATCTTGAGATTGGTCAGAACAGACTGATTGCAGTGGTCGGAGAATCGGGTTGCGGAAAATCCACTCTTGCTCTTTCAATCATTGGCCTTCTCGCGATGCCTCCCGCCAAAATAATGAATGGTAAGATCGAGTACAAATCAATCAACCTCACCGCCCTAAAGGAAAAGGACAGAAGAAAATTCAGGGGAACGGAAATTGCGATGATATTCCAAGAGCCTTTGACTAGTCTCAACCCAGTCTACAAAGTTGGAGACCAGATTGCCGAGGCGATAGCAGTCAGGGAGGAGCGCAAGAATGATAGGAGTATGGATCTTGAGAGCGAAGTAATGCAAAGGACCTACAAGGTCAACGCACCTGACATGCCTTCTAGGCTCCCTAGGTTCAAGCGCGGTGGCCTTACGAAGCTCCTGAGAGACGAAGTACTTCAAGTATTGAAGCAGGTGCGAATCGCAGACGCAGAACAGGTGATTGACAGATACCCCTTCGAGCTCTCCGGCGGGATGAGGCAGAGAGTAATGATCGCCATGGCTCTTGCTCAGAAACCAGCACTACTGATCGCGGATGAACCAACGACTGCTCTTGATGTGACGACGCAGGCTCAGGTTCTCAGATTGATGAAGGAGCTCATTGATGAGGTAAACACGAGCATACTTTTGATCACTCACGACCTCGCTGTAGCAAGTCAAGTTGCTGACAGGGTCATTGTCATGTACGCAGGCGATATTGTCGAGGATTCCGATGTGTACGATCTTTTCCGCGAGCCTTTGCATCCATACAGTAAGGGGCTTCTCTCTTGCATCCCTGTGGGCTCAAAGGATAAGGCGAAGCTGAAACCCATACCAGGATCAGTCCCCGATCTGTCAAAACCTTTCGTCGGATGCAAGTATGCTTCTAGGTGTCCCTTTGCAATGGAGATCTGTTCAAAGAGGAGCCCTCGACTCGTTGAAGCAAGACCAAATCACAGAGTTGCATGCTTTCTATACTCGGGAGAATCGAGATAGTCAGCTTGACTGATATGTTGGAGGTTCGCGACGAAGACATACTTGTCGCAAGTCACTTGAAGAAGTACTATCGAATCCGGAGGGGGTTCAACCCCTTCGATCGAAGCAAACCAAAGTTCGTCCGGGCAGTGGAGGACGTTTCGATTAGGGTGCCCAAAGGCAAGACTGTGGCCATACTCGGGGAATCGGGATGTGGAAAAACCACCCTAGCTAGGGCGATCACTTTGCTTTCTCCTCCAACCTCTGGGCACATCATTTTCGATGGCAGGGTGATATTCGACGGCGAAGGAGGCAAATTACGCAAAGTCAATTACAAGAAATTGTACCGGGACATGCAGATGGTCTTCCAGGACCCAGATTCGTCGCTAGATCCTAGGTTGAAAGTCAAAGATATCATTGCGGAGCCCTGCAAAGGACTTCTTGACATCGAAAAGGAAGCAATCGACGCAATAGTCATGGAGAGTTTGAAAGCGGTGGGATTATCTCAAGAACATGCTTATCGCCTTCCGACCCACCTTAGCGGAGGTCAGAAGCAGAGAGTTGCCATCGCCAGAGCAATCGCGCCGCAACCAAGACTCGTGATACTCGACGAGCCGACGAGCGCCTTGGACGCATCGGTTCAAGCGCAGATCCTCAATCTGCTCTTGAGTCTCCAGACAAACTACAATCTCACGTACATCCTGATTACGCATAATATTTCAGTGGCTGAGTACCTCTCCGACTTTCTAGTTGTGATGTATGCTGGAAGTGTGGTGGAACAGGGGCCCACAGCGTCTGTCATCGCAAATCCGAGGCACCCATACACAAAGACTCTCATAGCTTCAGCGCCGATTCCAAACCCTTTGAAGCGGACCCTTCTAACCACGGAAATAATAGGCGAAGTTCCTTCGGTGATAAATCCGCCCAGTGGCTGCAAGTTCAATCCAAGGTGCTCCTACGCGGAACAGATTTGCAGAGAGAAGATTCCCGAGCTTAGAGAGATTTCTCCAGGGCAGTTCGCCGCCTGTCATCTTGCTGAGAAGATACCTTGACTAAATCTGCTCGAGCAAGATTCCTTCTTTGAGCACGCTCCCTCTTCTCGTCAGGAGGTAAATTCCAAACATCATTAGCGCGACAGAGCCGATCTGAAGCAGTGTAATATTCTCTCCAAGTAAAACGAATGCAAATAAGAGGCCAAACATCGAGTTGATTGGAAAAACAATTGTCGTCCTGATAGCGCCGAGCCTTTTGAGAGTCTCTATGCTAAGGAAGGCGCCTCCGCTGAAAATTATCAACCCGAAAACAATCACCTGAATCAAGCCCTGTGCACTAGTAATGATTATCGCCCTTGAGAGAAATGCGATTAACAAAAGACCTGCTCCAGCGATTAGCGCCTTGAGCTGGATTATCCTTGCAACGTTGACTCGATCTGTTATGACACTGGTTACATTGTTATCTAGGCCCCAAAGTGCAGTTGCAAGGAGAATCAGGAGGCTACCCGGCTTGATTAAAGCTTCAAGCGATGTAGAAAATTGCAAGTTCGTGACCACAGTGATTATTCCTACCGCGAGTATGGTCAGAGCAAGAGCTCCTTTACTCGAGAGGCGCTCTCCGAAGAACATTGTCGCAATCAAAACGGTGAAGAGCATCTCACCGTTTGCAAGAAGAGCTGCACTTGAAGCACTTGTTTCGCTTACACCGAGGAAGTAAAAGTAAGGTGCCACAAGGTTACCGGCGATCGCAGTTCCCCCAAGAATAAGATAACCACCTTTCCTCATGCTTTTGTTTTCGCTTGACCTAATGGAAATTGGGGTAAACCACAGCGCAGGAGAGAGTGTAACTATAGCGGTGAAGAAAAGCGGGTTCATGTTGGTAAGAATTGGCTTGGAGACACTTGGCATGAGACCCGAAAGTACAGCAGCCCCGACTGCAGTAAAGTATCCTATGAACACAAATCTCGTGCTATCACGGGTGTTGTTCTTCATTATGATCAGCATATACCATTGTTTCTAAATGAAATGGTTGCGAAGAGTAAAAGAAACGCTGAACTATGAAATTTAAGACATTCGCAAGTGTTGCGATGATTTAGACTCCGACCGAGGTAAAGAATCGCACAGAGAGAGAACTCGAAAATAAAAGAAACTTTCGAGGTCCTCAGCTGCACAAAGATTGGAAAATAAATGAAGATAGAGAGAGAGATTTCCCCTTACTTCACTTACTCTCGTTCTCTTGAATCGTGAGGTGGGATTTGCCCAGATTTACGTTTTTGAATGCGGGATGAATCTCTACGCCTAGGTTTCTGTTATTGGGAGGGGCAGAAATTATCCAGGCATAGCTGCTACCTGTCAGCGATGTGTTGACGTGAGGATGGTAACCTCTTGGTATGAGGACGGTGTCATAATCGTGAACGACATATGCCCTTTCGTCGCCATCGTCTAGGATTAGCTGGACTGCAAAGCCAGGATCAACACCATAGAAAAGATAAGCTTCAGGCTTGTCGTTATGCTTGTGGGGTGGGTAGCTGCTCCACTCGCCTAAGGAATCTTCGACGTACCCCGCGATGAATCTGTTGGCTGGATCCTTTTCTCCAATTGTTACAACGACTGATCTTCGAAAAGTGGGTTGACCAATTTGCATTCGAGTTGCTTCTTTGTATCTTCTAACATAGGGGTCGTACTTGTTTGTCCCGTCGGTTTCTGCCACAAACATGACAGTCTCCCCCCTTGATCCAATTTCGATGTCTTGGCCAATTGGAACGTAGGCCATGTCCTTCTCCTCGAGCTCGTTCCCATTGACATGGATCTGTCCCTTGAGACTGAACACGATCCTCTCCTTTCCCCTGCGATCCAAGTTCATGAATTTCTTTTCGAATCCTGAACGGCTCTTGTAACAGTAAATCGAGTATCCTTCGTACTCGAATATTTTGTATAGAGTGTCGTACAGTTGTTTGTTGTCTTTGAAAAGCATACTTCTTTTGTTCCACCTAGAGAACCACACTAGATACCTTTCGTATTCCTTCGATTATGTCGTTGATTTCTTGCTCACCATCGAGAGGACTTATATCAATATGCACTGCCCTGCTAAGCAGATCCAGCGTTTGTCTATATTGGTTACTCACTCTTTCTATCCCAGGTAGCAAGTGTCCCCAATGCATGAACACATGCCCATCGTTCCTTAGAGGCTCATAGACCACTCCTGGGTAAGATCCGCTTGGCGTCCTGATATTCTCAGCCATCAGAGCTTCTTTGAAAAGGATGGCTTTGTCTTTGCTCTCAGTAAAGAATACCAGACCAACTGCGACCTCTCCTTCGGGGTCAGGTATTCTCCGGAAACTCAGCCCGGGTATGTCCGAAATCCCCTTTTTGATCTTTGATTTTATTTCTCTTATCCTCCTTATTATTGTGTCCATCTTTGTGAGCTGGACACGAAGAATTGCGGAGGATATTTCGTTTGCGCGATAGTTAACCCCGGGAAAGGGCTGTATAGAGTATCTGAGCTCCTTCTCCTCGAGCCCTCGGTATGGTGTACCTGTGTCGTGAAACATCAGACATCGTTCATATGTTGTTTGATCGTTTGTGACTATAGCGCCACCTTCTCCCGCCGAAATCATCTTGTTCAACTGGAAGCTGAAACTTCCTGCGTCTCCAATTGAGCCTAACCTCTTTCCATGGTAGCTTCCTCCGCAACACTGAGCTACGTCTTCAAGGAGGAAGATTTGATAGCGCTTTGCGATATCCACTATGCGATCAAGGTCGCAAGGAACTCCTCTAATGTGAACAGCCATAATCACCTTTGTTCTGTTTGTTATTCTTCGTTCGACATCGTCAGGATCGAGAGTAAGCGAATCATCCACATTGGCAAGTACAGGTTTTGCGCCAGTTGCAACGACTGCACTGGGGCAGGCAACCCAGGAATAAGTGGGGATGATCACTTCATCGTCTTCACCCACCTCAAGTCCTCGAAGGGCGGTGTGCAGAGCGGCTGTCCCCGAAGTTACCGCAAGGGAAAAAGTCGTTCCAATATATCTCCGAAACTCTGCTTCGAACTTGCCAGTGATATTGAGAAAATTGGGGCCGTAAAAGCGATAGGGCGACTGTGCCTTCAAGACCTCAAGCACGGCTTTGACCTCGGCCTCGTCGAAGAAAGTTGCGCCGGGGTGCATTACGGGCAATGGTTTTTCTCTAACGGGCTTGCCTCCGTAGAGGGCAAGTGAATTTTTGGAAACCATAAACGAGATTCTCGACTTTCACAAACACGGGTCTTGCTGACCGATTTAAATTTAATCAACGAAACAAAAAAATCGATCAGTGAGTTTTTGGTCTATGCATGTATTTCAGAATCTACCAATGTAGACGACTCACCATCGAGCGATCGTTATCTTCTTGTCTGTGAAGAAATCAACAGTATCTATTTGCGCGTGTAGCGTTCCATAGAAAGAGTCTTTCCTTCCACCGAACGGAAAGTTTGCCGCAGGTGATGCCACTCCAATGTTGATCCCGATGTTCCCTGCGTTGACCCTCAATCGAAACTCGCGTGCATTCCTTCCACTTGTTGTGAAGATGCTCGCCATGTTTCCAAACTCGGTCCCTCTGTTTATTAGTTCAATAGCCTCGTCTAAACTGTTTGTTTGAATCGTGCTTGCGACAGGGCCGAAAATCTCATTCCTTGATATGCTCATGTCAGGGGTCACTTCATCGAATATTGTGGGCCCGAGATAGAAACCATCAGGATATTTGTCGATTCGAAGCGATCTCCCATCAATTATCAATTTTGCCCCCTCGACAACCCCCTTTTCTATGTTGGATGAGATTCTCTCCTTTGCGCTCTTGGAAACAACTGGCCCCATATCGACGTCTTCCTCGAATGCATGTCCTATCTTCATCTTCTTCGCAGCTGATGTGAACTTGCTCAGGAGATCATCGTGAACTTTGCCCAAAGCAACAAGGTTTGATCCGGCAAGGCACCTTTGTCCTGCATTGCCAAAGAACGAAGACACTATCGCTGGAATTGCAGAGCCGAGATCTGCATCAGGCATTACCACGATGCTGTTCTTCGCTCCACCGTTGACTAGCGCACGCTTCCCGTGCTCTCCTGCAAGCTTATAGACTTGCTTTGCAACTGGAGTAGAGCCTACGAACGCAACGCCTTTCACATCCTTGTTTGAGATGAGTGACTCCACAGTCTCTCGTCCACCGTGGACTATATTGAGTACTCCAGGTGGAAGTTTTACTTCACTTGCAATGATTTTCATTGCCCCGTCCATCGGAAAGGGAGTTATCTCACTGGGCTTTACCACGAGAGTGTTTCCTAGCACTATGGCGTAGGGGATGAACCAGAACGGAATCATGAGTGGGAAATTAAACGGGCAAATTATAGCAAATACTCCAAGAGGCTCCTTGACCATGCTTTCATCTATTCCCGACGCAATTTGGTCCAAGGTTTCTCCCTTCGAGAGCGTGTAGGCTACCGCGATTGCGGAGTCGATGTTGTCTATGGCTCTTCGCAAGTCACCTCTGCTTTCTAAGATGGTCTTGCCGTGGTTTTCGCTGTTGAGAGATGCAAGTTCCTCCAGTTTGTCCTCGAAGACCTGCTTCATTTTGAAGAGGTACTTTACTCTCTCTAGTATCGGCATCGTACTCCAATTGGGAAATGATTTCTGTGATGACTCGACGGCCTCGTTTACCTCTTCCCTCGATGCGTAGGGAACCTGAGCAAGGATCGCCCCCGTGGAAGGATTGAACACCGGATGAAGATCTTTTGAATTAGATTCTTTCCAGTTTCCGGAGACGTAGTATTTCAAAATAGGTGCTGTTTCTTTCTCTGATGTCAAAGATCTGAGAAGATGCTCTCCGCTCTTCCTCTATTTATGGTAGACTATCCACAGAAAGGCTTCCTTCGATTTGGAAACAAATAGTCATTTTCGGGGTGATATGCTCTCTCTCGCGCGCGTTCGCGAAACAGTATTTGCTTCGGAACTCACTACACTGCTAACTTCACATCCATTCGGGCAAATTGGTCTCTCTCCTTGCACTCAATCACGCTCTGCGAGATCTTATTGACTCGGTTTTGATATTATTACCTCAATCGATTCAGATTTCAACCGGTAAAATTTCTTATTCTTGAGTATGATGGGAATCGTGAATGAATTGCAAGATCACGATCAAGGATACCCCATGATTTCTTGATAGCAGGTCAATTGCTTGTTTTCCGAGATCGTTCTGATAGAGTATGCTTGTAAATCGCCAATCACGAACGCAAATAGCCACTTGGCATGATTATATCGATCTGAATTTGCGGATTATATAGCGGCTTTTCAAAGGAAGAAAAGCAAACGCAGATAGAATATAGACGATAAAGACGAACAAGAGGATCAGAGAGAGCAGCTATTGATGAATGAATAGATGGAGAGGAGGGAAGAGAGGGCGAAAAAAAAGAAATCCCCAAACAAAGCTCAGAGATTCGATGTGTCGATAGCTCACAAAAATCTCTCAAAAAAAGAGAGAGAGTGAATAACGAGTGAGCTAATCACAAAGCCTAATCTCGGTTTATTCTTGAGTTTTACAGAATGATCAAAATCGAAAGGAGGGAAAAGATCGATGCAAAACAATTTGCACTACTCTCTCATATTATTAACTTTTCCAATCACATCAAGAGAAAAGAAAGAAGAAGAGAATCAGCTCCTCAGAAATCTCGACATTCCAAAAGTTTGATCACTTGGACGACTGCTCTGCGAAAATTCTGATCCTCTCTTGCTTATATGATCCGAATAATTCCATTTCTCGAGCTGCGATCGTCTTTCTTCATTTCTCTGGATATCTTAGTGATGGTTCGTTCATTTGAATGGTACCTGAAGTACACAGATCAATTTCAATGATTTGTTTAGAATTTTTCAAACTACCATTGGAAAAGTGGCACTTGCTTTGCTCAAAAAGATGTAACCAATCATTATCAAG
>CADDZS010000036.1 GCA_902812485.1 archaeon | reverse complement strand
CGAAGAGGCCCAGAATATTTTTTACACCGGATCGAACAAGTTGATTGACTAGATGTTGCTCGTGGACACTTCCTGATCATAATTCAAAGAGGTCGATTTCCTTATATCTGCGCTTTTTCTTCTTCCTCTTTTTCCTCAATTTCGTATTGAGTGATAATCTTCGCCTTTCCATTTAGGGTTGCGCCGACAGAGCAATATTTTTCTTCGCTTAGCTTGATCGCCCTTTCCACTCGTGTTCTATCGAGCGAGATACCTCTCAAAACATATTTCAAGCGAATTTCCTTGTAAAACTTCGGATACTCATCATTTTGCACTCCACCACAATACACGGTGAGTGCGATCAGCTTCTGTCTTGATTTCGCAAGTATGTCCACAACGTCGACAGCAGTGCAAGCTGCAACTGCCATAAGAAGTAATCTGCCCGGAGTAGGTCCTGTTCTTTCTCCTCCGAGCTCTGGGCCTGTGTCAATTACGATAGAGTGATGGAACTCATCTCTACCTATGAACTGCATTTTCTTAACCCAACTTACACTGACTGGAAAATCAAATTGCTTCTCTAGAGAAGAAGTAGGAATTTGATCACTTTTTTGGGGCAGCGGCTTACTCATCGCGATCGCTCTGAACCCCCAGATAGAAAACGGTTTTGGGGGAGGGGTAGATATTTTCGTGCTTTCAATAACGGAATCTGTGTTTTTTGTGGGAAGTGAAGCCTCAAAAACGCGCCCACTCACGAAAGAAACTGAGAAAAACAGTCGGCTTCTTCTACTACTTTCTAGATAGATCCGAATACATCTTGCGACTGTTTTAATCGTTGCTCTTGTTAGTGTTGCTTCTTTGCAAGGGAAAACCTTGATTGAATAGTTGAATATCTGGAACTAATGCAAGAAAAACCTAGCTTCAAATGAGAACATGACGATGATGTTGCTTCTGTAGTAAAGACATTAGGGAAAAGGATGGTTGAACGAAAGCAGAGGGAGACTGCTGACGCCTCGTTACTCGGGCGAAGTAACTATTGCAACCCATTCAGCATCGCAGTCAGAGCAGCGATACCTGCATATTATGCCCCAAGGATTTGGCTCCCCATATACGAATTCCCATTCGTGGGAAGCGATCATTTCCCTGACCGAGTTTGGTCGCTTGATGTCGGCTCCCAAACCTCGCGGATTTTTACACTTCATGCCGAGACCTTGTTTTATCGAGTATTAAACGATCATGGATCTGCCGCCGAAGGATCTTTTCGATTGCAGCATACGAAGAAAAGTGGCCTTTTCGGAATACTTTGAATTGGGTAACGTCAGGGTTACATCTAAAGGGAATTTCGCTCTCAAATGCTCTACTTTTTCCTTCGCTGACGATTCTTTCCCTTCATCAAAAGAAAGCAAAGATCAGCATCCTGAAATCGAAAACGCAAAACAAATAAAAACCAAATCAATTCTCATCAGATTCTGTTGACTCAAAGCTTCAAGGATGAGTATCATCGATCTCTACTCCCTTCTCTGGCACAAGAAGATAGAACCATAGAGAATCTCAGACGCTCCACAACTACACTTCTCTCAGAATTTGTGTCTAAACTCGATACATTGAGAGGAAATGAAGAGATCAGCAAGAAAATAATCAAACAAGGCTTTAGCAAGACGAAAGTCTTTGAAGAAGCCATCAAATTCTTTGGATCGGATGAGGTTAGATATATCGCAATAGACGGCACCGAATTCGAGCAAAACACTCTCGACATTTTGGTCTTTTACTCAGGCGCGTTTGGATACAGTGGGTTCGTTCGCTTTTCGGACTCTTATGGGGTTGTTGCAGATCCACCTCAATCAGAGGAGGATTCGTTCAGTTTGAGCTCAGCGATTCCTCTAAGCGAAGAATTCTCTTCAGAAGTATTCGGCGAACCTACAGAGGGGGGAATTGAGGTGGACAGCGGCAAGGTTCCATCCTCTCTGATGCGTCTGTCCGAGTATTTCTTAGCCTATAACTGCATAAAAAAAGACGAAACAATCAAGATAGTAATTATGGACAGAACTATCTCGGGTGACATAGCCCACATCAGCTGGAAGCTCAGAGAATACATCAAACAGGGAAAGTGCTTCCTAGAAGGATACGAGACTTCCCTTGGAAAAATCACAAGAGAGGATCTCGAACTCGGAAGGATGTTGATTGATAATGATGATCTGAAAATTCCCTCCGCAAGAAGTCACCTTTTGAAGTTTGCAGCTATGAAGGCTATGATTGACGCAAAAGAAAAGCTAGGGAGAACGCTTACTCTTAGCGATCTTGTTCTCGAGATTGGAATGAAGGAGGAGCGTAAGGAAAAACTGCTCAAAGATCTGAGAGAAACTTTCGGACGAATCGTCAAGATCACACCACGCCCTCTTTTCAAAGACACTCCCGCATCTTCGCTCCATCTGGAAAAGAAACAAGAAGACATCTTACTCGAAGTTAATTCTGAAGTGAAATATTACTGGGACAGACTCATCGAAGCAGCTTTGGTCGCAACAGGATCCATTTTCAACCCGCCGCAAGACTCTCATCCCATGAGAATCAACTTTGATTCTCCTAGGAGGGGGTCGTGGATCACAACCGATGACATTGACTACCTCTCTCTGATACTTATTTACGCCATTTTAAGAGAATCTTGGAAGAAAAACCGCCTACTTCTTGGCATAGTGAAGGACACAGCGTCGAACGAACTAGTGAAAACTGTGATTCCAGTCCTAGAATCTGCAAGGCTCTTGAAGCTCAGTAGAGAGTTGCCAAAGTTTGCTAGCGACAAGATGCTTTTGCAGGCAAACAGTGTTGTAAACTCAGGTGTTCTCTCAACTCCTTGGAGAACCTTCGAGTATGATGTCTGTTTCAGGACGATCACCCCCAAAAATGATCCGAAACTCGAGAAAGGAGAATGCAGAGTGGAAGGTGCTTTTGAAAACGTAATCACAAACGAGCGCATGTTTGTCAAGTCTTACTTCCAGCTCTGGAGCAGTCCGACAAATCCTTCGGTGAGATCTCATGTGTTCCTCTACGATAGGCCCTGCTATCCCCAGTATGAAATGAGCGAAGAGGGTCGTTCTGAGCTAGTTTTGAAGCACAGAGATTCTGTGGAAGAAACTATAATCCCCGCGATACATTTTGCATCGGAGTCACCAATCTCTGAGTTGGTTCTTGCGATCCTTTACTGCATGGGTCAGGACCCCATTCCCGAAGCACTGGGGCACAATTATCCGCTGTTCCTTGCCGATAAGAAAGCGAAGAGCATTGAATCGGAGGCCGAAAGAGCCTGCGTGAGCGCAATCGAGCTTGAAGTGGCAAGATCGAAACTGGATCAGCAGATCCTTTTTGAAGACAGGTTCAGGGATTATAGAGATCTAATTGAAAGAAAGAGGAAGACCAAAAGTAGAAAGAGTGCAGGCGGCCGTTAAGCGCAATTCGAATATATTTTTCAATGCTTGAATTGAGAGAAATTGTGAGTCAGCATAACATTTGAGCAACCAAGACGGCACTAAGCGCGACCTAGGTGCATTGAAAGTGATTTCGTCCACTTCTTCTCCGCCTTCGTCGTCTAGTTCTGGCAGTTCTGCGGCTGTTCCAACAGAGGAGACGAAAGCCTCTCCTTGGATAGACAACCTTCACGGTAAGTTCAAGGCAAAGCTCAGAGAAGTTTCAACGAGAACAAGACAATCCGCAGACGGAAAGACAACGACAACTTTCAAACTGGCGTTGGTCGAAGTATCCTACGACCCGGAAGTTGTTCAGAGGCTTTCCCCGGGTCAGCTTCTCGCCATACCAAATGTGAGAAATCTCGCTTCCCCTCAGACCTACTCGGTGCTAGAGATTGCAGACGTTACTCCTATGCACTACTCTATGCTGACGCTCACAACTAGCCAGCCTGGAGCTCTTCGAGGGGAGTTTATGGGAATGATCGACAAGGAGTGGCGTCGCAGCTCCAAGAGTAATTGGATTGAGATCCTTGCTTCCCCAACAGGCTACATAGTAGATCTTTCTGGTGGTTCTTTGAATTTCGAGAGGAAGTACTCGCCGCTTCTCGTGGGTTCAGAGGTGAAGCTCCTAAGCGAAGAGGCTGTGAAGCAGTTTGTCTGCTTCGTTCCAAAGAACCCTGGAATGATTGATGTTCATTGCATAGGGCACCTTTTGAGCACTGTCGAGGAAAGGGTTCCGTTCACGATTGATTACACACAACTCATCAATTATCATGTGGGTGTGTTCTGTCATACTGGTGGAGGGAAGAGCTATCTCACTTCGATGATATTGAGAAAAGCACTCCAGGCTGACCCAGATCTCAAGGCCGTGATCTTCGATGTTTCTTCGGAGTACGGAATACATCTTCTAGATCAGCTGGTTTTGCTAGAGAGCAGGATAATTCTCCCACAAGATGTGCCTAAGGAGAGCGAGGCCACCCCGTCGAAGAAAGCCGAGCAGTATTACAAGAAACACGTCGTCCCAGAGTCCCTTGAAAGAAGCAAGCCCGCGATTGAAGCTTTGATAGCCCGACTCTTTGAAGAGGATAAATGCAAGTCACTGTACCTTCCTCCAAGATATGTTTCAGATGTGCAGAAATTCAGGACATATGCGGGGTTCCTTGAATCGATCGCTCTAACCGCGGGTGAGAAGTTCAATGCGAACCAGCAGGCCTCTCTTTATGTCATTGATCAGGTGAGGGATTTCCTGAAGAGGAAGAACAAAAGAGACGAAGAGCTCATTGACAAGGACTTCCTTTCGACCATCAGATCTATCAAGGAATACCTTCAATCCTCCGGGGTCAAGCCAAGTAGCACCATAAGTGGGATAATCAATGCACTCGAGCAAAGACTTCAGGAGGACATCCCAGAGCCAGAAGAACTTGGCTATTCGCTCGAGAGTATGGTTCATGAGCTACTCGACGAAGCACCGAGCTCCCCACGTCTATTCATAATCAACGAAGAGGTTGAAAGAGCGCGAACGATAACTGCCCAACTGATTGAGAGAGTGTTCAAAGAGAGGAGAAATACATTCAACCTCCATCCAAGAATTCTCTTTGTCTTTGACGAAGCACAGGAATTTGCTCCGAGCGATTCCTACTCCTACAAATCTCAGGATGGAACAGGAGAGTCGAGCAAAGCAGTTGAGCGACTTCTGAGACACGGTAGAAAATATCATCTCCACGGCTGGATCTCAACCCAGAGGCTTGCGCACCTGAACACAAGTGCCCTACATCAGATCCACAGCTATTTTGTGGGAACTCTACCAAGGCCCTACGACAGGCAGCTCGTTGGAGATACTTTTGCGATAGACGACACATTGCTCGAGAGGACTTTGAACTTTGCACCTGGCGATTGGTTGCTCGCAAGTTTCAGAGCCACCAAGACGCAAAACGTTCCGGTCTTCTTCCATGCAATTAACAATGAGGAATGCATCCTGCCTACGAAATGACATGATCAGCTAGATTCACAGACGTGCAGAACAGGGCGAGGAATAACGTGTTCAAAGCAAAGGGAGAAGATACAATCTTTATCAGCAAATCCAAACAGGCGGCTGAACCAGGAAAGACGAAAGACAAAGAAAATTAAGCGAATCTCCTTTTCTTCTGCTTCTCCTCCCTCTTCTTTAACGCCCTAATCCTGAGCGATCAAGGCTCCGCTCTGTACTTGTCCGTCGTCGAATGAAATCGAATAATTATACTCTTGACCAAACACAAGTGGTTGACTGATATACCCTACAAATGAAAAGAATCCAGGCGGGATTGCTGGGTTCGCATCTTTCAAAGTAAGGCAACTGTTTGACACAGGAACAAGAGCTGTCGCGTTTACGTGCGAAGAACCCCCCGTAATAACCACCTTCGAAACATGATATGTGTTGTTGCTGAGATTTTCTCCTTCAACAACTATTTGCGCATCGCCCGTGCAGTTCTGCTTTGACTCTATGTTGGAAGGGCTTCCGCTGTACAGCTGGATGCTAGTTATGCATATTGGGGTTGTTGATTGCCCGCCTCCACACTGAGATGGCCCAGAGTGATCGAATGGGGAATAAGCAAAGACAAGAGCGATGATGACAAGTCCAACGAAGGAGCCCACTATCAAGGCTGTGGCAAGATTGCTTGAGACACCATCCCTTCTGCTCATCTTGACACCCTTTGTGATTTTTAACCTCATATTCGTGTCTAACCTTCCGTCCTTCCTCACTAGCTCAAGAAAAAAGAAACCTCCCCCTTGACTCTCTCCACACGAAAGAAGAGAAAGAGGCGTTGCCTTCCCCTTCTTTTTCCCCGTTCTCCACTTTTCTCTTCCCTCTCTCTCCCCACTTATCTTATCCTGCTAATGGTTGGATCAGCTCGAATGAATGCTTTAAGAAGCCATTTATCAGACATCCTTGTTTGAGAAAGCCACACTAAGTTTAGTGACCTTTCTTCCCGGGAAGGATCTGAAATCGAAATGCCTTCAGATGCCAACTCTGAGAGACAAGATAGAAAGAGCAAGAAAGCAAAGCCGTCCAAGATTCAACAACAACGAAAGGATCAAGCGGGTCAGAGAAGGCCAAGATCTCTGCTCGTTCCGATCGCAATCGCTATTTTCATTATCATTGTTGCGGGAGTTGCCGCGCTCATCGTCTTCCGCGGGCATTCGTCCACCCAACCCACTGGCTCGATCACAAATTCGAGCACATCGAAGCCGATCATTCTGTACGAAAATCAAGAAAACAGCCCTGTGAACACGAGCAATTTTGGAGCTCTTGTGCAATTCGCAAGATCTCAAGGTTTCAACACCATTTTCTTTCAGATTTCAAGAAATGGAAGTCTGCTCTCATGTTGCGACACTCAGGGCGATCTCCAGTACTTCGTGACTGCCTCCCACGTAGGAGGAGAGAAGATCTTCTTCGTTCTTGCTTTTTCAAACAGCTCTCAAAGCCTTCCGAGTTCGAGTTTCGTCTACAAGGCAGGTGAGGATGGAATAGATCTCGACATGTCCACACTTCCACCGTCATCTCAATCGAATCTACTCTCTGCTCTGAAATCCGCGTTCAACGGAACAACAGCTGTCACCACTTACAACTTTAGCACGACTTTGAAGCCTGATTGGCTAATTTTCGAGACTTACAACTGGGCGAGTGATGTGCAATATGTCCATGCGGGAATCATTGCAAGCGTGGAAGTTCTGAGTGCAGGATCAAAGCAGAATTACGAAAGTGAATTCAATACTGCCCTTAAAAACAGCGACGGAGTAATGGTATTCGATTACTGGGCTCTTAAGAACAAGGGCTATTGAGAGAGCGAGGAGCCACATATCAAGAATATCAGGAAAGTTAAGTAAGGACATCAGTCGAGCTCCTGAGAGTGAGGACGTGCGTTCGCCGACTTGAGCAGTTCGCGGGCGAGCCCGCATGGCGCCCAAAATTCTCCAGAGCCACGAGAAAGAGGAGAAGGAGAAGAAGAAGAAGGAGTGGATCCTTCGCAAACTGAACTTAGGATGTCGTTCTTCGAACATTTGGGTGAGCTAGCGACACGACTCAAAAGAAGTTTGATTGCATACATAATAGCTCTGATTCTCGTAAGCTCTCTCCCAGATCCTCTCCATCCGTTCGGCCCGAACGGAGTTTATGGATACAATTTCTTGTTGATAGCCTTAATCAACAGGGCAGAAGCATACTACCTTCCACCGGGCTACAAGCTGTTCTCTAACAGCATTGAAGATCCTGTTTTCGCTTTTGTGAATGTATCTCTCGTTCTCGCGCTCGTTGTATCTTTGCCATACATTTTCAACCAAATCTACGGCTTTGTGGCACCAGGGCTCTATCAGAGAGAAAAGAGAGCCGTGAGGAAGTATCTGCTTCCGTTCACGATTCTCTTGGTCACAGGAGGACTGTTTGGACTATTTGTGGTCTTCAAGCTTGTGATGAGAGTTCTACTAATATTCTATCAGCCTTTAGGAGTTCAATCGCTTGTTTCGCTCGACTCGTTCATCAATCTACTTTTACTAGTCCCTAGCATGACTGGCCTTGCCTTCACTTTCCCTGTTTATCTGATTCCCTTAGTCGAACTTCGAGTACTGAGTGTGAAACAACTTACCTCAGCACGAAAGTGGGTTTACGTTCTAGTGGCTCTTGGGGTGAGCATTGCAAATCCGGATCCGACTGACATCTCCAGCCTGCCGGTTGTCTTGCCGATATTCGCTCTTTTCGAGATAACTGTGTTTGTCGCCAAGAGAATTGAGAAGAAAAGAGCAAAAGCAGGAGTAGGAACTTGATTGCTCTTTGTGGCGGGGGGAGGGAGAAAAAGGATTTGGCAAAGAGAAATTTCGATTTGTTTCTGCTAGTTCTGCCTCCACCTTGACAATTTTGCTGCAAGGAGAACCAAAAAGATCGTGTAAACTATTCCCCCCATCAAATTTATCAAGAGATGAGTTGTCGAGCCATCGACCAAGCCAGCCGCCTGTTGAATTATCTGCGCAGGATAGGTGGTGGGAGCAAGATAAGCAACAAAGCGCACTTTCTGAGGTATCAGAGTGATAGGATAGAAAACCGGTGGCAGAAAGGAAAGCAGAACTGTCAAGAGAGGCGAATAAACCCAGAGGTCTCTCAGGTCTCGGGCGAATGTGCTCATCATGAATCCGAGTGCTGAGACGGAAGCCCAAGTGAGTATCGCTGCAACAAAGATCTCTAGGGCTCCAAGTGGCTGGATGGGGCGGTTAAGTGCTAGCAAAGTGGAAAAGAGCGCAATCCCAAGGAGACCATTGAAAAGCTGGGAGATCGAAAGTCCAATGACGTAGGAGATTGGGGAGAGCGGCGAAGCAACAAACATATCTTGCAACTTTACTACTAGCCTGATGAACGCAGCCTCCGTCTCAAGAATTATACAACTTCCAACGATAACTGCGACTAGCCCGCCGGCCATCGCAAAGACTGCCTTTCCAGGACCTGCGAAAAGGTAGATGAAGAAAAGCACAGTGAGAGGGCTCACGACAAAGTTCACGAAATCAAAGGGGGATCTCATCTTTGGGATCACCCCATCGAACCATATTATCGCTGCTATTGCCTTAAGCTGCTTGCTCAGCGTCAATTTGCTCTCCCACCTCGCTGATGAAAACGTCTTCCAAGTTGACCTGCCTGATTGAAACTTCGACATTCTTTTTGAGACAGAGAGACGCGATCTCGCTTGCTCCGCTCTGGCTCGTCAGTACCCTGATACCCGCACCAGCCCTCAAAACTCTTCCATATCTTGCAAACTCGACTTCCGCATCTTGCTGCGTTGTCATCGACTTCTTTACTAAGACGACATGAGTAGCACCAAGCCTTGATCTAATCTCTGTGACCGTTCCTTCTGCAACAATTCTCCCCCTGTTCACAATCGCCAAACGATCCGATAGGGACTCGGCTTCTTCCATATAATGTGTCGTAAGAAGTATTGTTTTTCCGCCATCGATCACGTAATCTCTTATCAAGTTCCAAACATCCACCCTCGCGACTGGGTCAAGTCCAATTGTTGGCTCGTCTAAAACTAGCAAGTCAGAATCGGTGCTCATCGCCATCGCAATCAAAACTCTCTGCCTCAAACCGCCTGAAAGGTTCGCGCATATTGTATTGCGATAGGCCTGGAGATTCAACTCACTCAGCGTGGACTCTGCTCGTTTCTTCGCTTCAGAGAAGTCAATACCCCTCACAACAAGATAGGTTACTATGTGCTCGTATGGAGTCTGCAAGCTGAGTGGCCTCCCCTCTTGTGGAACGACAGCGATTCTTCGCCTGATTAGGGTAGGCTGAGAAACTACGTCGTATCCGAGAACAGAAACCCGGCCCGAAGAAGGGAGAAGCTGAGTCGCCACTATTCTGACAAACGTAGTTTTGCCTGCGCCGTTTGGCCCAAGAAGACCAAATACCGTCCCGCCTTCGACCGAGAGCGAGATCCCATCAAGCGCACGAATATTTGTACCGTAGATTTTGTAGAGATCCCTTGCCTCCAAGACTTTCAATTCTCTGAAACACTTTTCCTTCTGACAGTTAGGTTCGAAGTATGGGACTCTCTTTTCGAATCTTCGCTCAGACTATTTGGGGGGACAAGGAGCAAGAGGAACTGGCGAGGCGAGCCAATCCTTTGTGTGTTCGTGAGAATAGTGGAGGAGTGACCGAATTAAAGCATTTTCCGCATGAGCGCGACGACTAAACTCAGTCCAACCGGAAGGAGGAGGAGAACAGGAGGAATGGCACAGATTAAATAATCTCAAGAAGAGGATCAAATGGGCTTTTCAATAAAGTGAATCGATAGTATCTTGATATCCCTTGCCCTGCAACGCGCGAAATAGTCTCTCCTGCAAGTTGCGCCCTAAAAATCCACAAGTCAAGAGCAAAATTAATCTCTCTGATTTATGTTCAAATGCTTATCATAGGAAGATAGGAAAAAAGAGTAGCCTGAGATCCTGCCAGACTAATGAAAGCACTGAAATCCAAGGAAACGGACGAGTAATCGAGCATTATGAAGAAGGGTCGCATTTGAACTTGATGATCGGTGTGGGTGGCTGGGCGTACTTCCCTTCAAAGCCATTCCTGAAGCTTCGCATGTGCGCCGAGCTCTACGATTTTGTTGAAGTAAATTCGACTTTTTATAGCATACCAAGTTTCGAGAGCGTGAAAAAGTGGCGCGAAAGCGTTCCTGATAGCTTCGAGTTCACCGTCAGAGCCAACAGAAAGCTGACACATGAAAACCATCTTCGACCTACGAAGGAGTCGTTTGACCTATTCGATAGTCTCGCTCTCATTTGTCAAATTTTGAGGGCTAGGATATTGCACTTCCAGTTCCCTGCATACTTCAAAGTGGACCGCAGGATCTTGAGGGATTGGCGTGATTTTATGAATTCCCTGCCTACTAGGAAAATGCTCGGAGCCAATAGGCCACTGAGTTTCGCCTTTGAACTGAGAAATCAGGCATCATCGCACTCGCAAGATGTTCTTGCTTTCTTTGAAGATTTTGATATCATACCTTCTAGAGATGCAAGCACTGAAGATGAACTGCTCCTATCGAGCAGGTCAAAGCTAATGTACACAAGGGTATTCGGGGGAAGCATCGGCGAGCAAGAAGATGGCAAGAAAAGGAATATCGACGCAGAGGAAATGGGTGAAGTCATAAGGAGAGCGGAGCGCGTCCATGCGGCCAAGGGATACATCGCTTTTCACAATATTGGAATGTACGAGGACGCCTTTACCATGAAGGAGAAACTGAGGATGCAGAAAAAACCAAGCTAAGAGTTTTCTATGTTCGGTAAGTGGAGAAATCTCTTCCCCCTCCAGCCTGGACGAACCCATCGGAGTAGAAAGGAGGAAAAGAGGCGTCAACAAGAAGACATATCTGTTTTCTAGAAGTCCTCCGCATCCAAAGAAGGCAATCGGAAAATGTCAGTTCCAAGGTGATATTTATGCGGTGCTCGGCTTGATTTGACTGGCTGGCCTGCCGGCCAATATCGTTTGCAGGAAACTTGGATGCGGCCAATGGCAATTCTTCGATGGGATCAGTAAAAACAGCAAGGTTATCAATAATTATATTAAGGATACATATATCAAAATTAGACCTATGAGACGCATGAGAAGGCTCAAAGCAAGAGCTCGCAGAACAGATCTACCGCTGAAAACAAGGCAAGCCATAGGATCGCAAAGGATCATAGGGGATTTCTTCCGGTTCTATATGCTTATGCTACTCTACGAGTCCCCAAAGACCGGCTACGAACTTATGGTCGAGATCAACAAGAGGCTTGGAAAGAAGGTCAGTCCAAGCATCGTGTATCCCTTCCTTAGGACTCTCAAGGCTAGGGGTACCATTGTACAGCGCCTCCAAAGCAAAGGTGGAAGGGAGCGTAAGGTAAACAGCCTGTCTCCCAGCGGGAAGGCCTTCTGCAAGAAGCTTTTCACCCAATTCACAGATTTGGTCTCAGTCGCAATAGAACAGAACCTAAACAAGTGCACTCACTGCGGTGCGCGTGTCTACAAAGACACGTACTTTTCCACGATTGGCGGAAAGCGCTTGCCGTTCTGTTGCACTTATTGCGCATCTTCATACGAGAGATCTCTGGCACATTCAAAGAGGAGAAAGTAAACAAAACCACCTATAGCTCTCCTTTTGCTTTTCCCTCTCTCTCGCGTAATCGTATCAGAGAAAGGAAAGGATAGGCGAGAGGGGGCTCCTCTTTATTTTTTTAAAAATTTATTACCTTCCTTTCTTTTCTTCCAACCACTCTGAGCATCTAAGCTAATTTCCTCTTTGTTTCTCTCCTCTTTTTCCCCACACGGAGAACATCCTCCCACCGTCAGAAACTACCACCTCTTTGCTTCTAAGCAATCAAGCAATCTGGGTTTTTATTTTCTTTATTGGAATTTTAGGCTTACATTTGTAAAGTGTTTTTATTGAAGGGGCAAAACATTTACCAGAATGTGTTTGAACCAAATGAAGTTAGACTCGATTGATGCTGCCATCCTGAAACAATTGCTTGCTGACGGAAGAGCTTCCCTCCGCGACATAGCGAAGAAGACTTCGCTTTCAACTCCTACAGTCTCGAGTCATTTTTACAGGATGATCAAGGCAGGCCTGATAACTAAATTTGTCCCAGTTATAAATCTGAATGAGACTGAACTTCATGGCATCCTCGCGCTAGTCAACTTGAAAGTGCAAGGGTCTCATCCTCCTCCTTCTGCTTTCTTCTCCTCCTCTTTCTCTTCAATCGACGCTGTTGCGAGAAGATTGGCGCGAGTCAAAGAGATCTGCAGCGTTTTTGTCACAACAGGAGAAAGCAAGCTCGTCCTAAAGGTGATCGCAAGGAATTCTGAGCAGCTTCATCGTTTTCTATCTGGAAGTTTCCTGAGAAGGCTTGGGGTCGAAGTTATTTCGACACAGATAATAATCAAGACTGTGAAAGATGAGTTTCCTTCCCATCTTCTTGCTGAGGGAACACCGATCAAATTGCGGTGTGACTTCTGTAAAGGTGATATCGCAACTTCTAGACCGTACACTATCTTAAGTGCATCAAGCCGTTATTACTTTTGTTGCAAGACGTGCAAAAGAAGCTACCTCGAAAGATATGGTGAAAGAATTAAGGCTCGCAAGGGCAGTAATAATAAGATTAGGCTTTGAAGTGTTTCGATTCTCCCACAGCAATTTGTCTGAACGTTTTTCTCTCTGTTTTCACTTTCGCTCTCTAGTCTACTCTTTCCTTCATTCCCCCTTTACTTACACTGTTGCTTTACACTTGTAAAGGCGACTGTTTAAGAGGGATCATATCCACATTACTCACACAAAGATATCGGGATGACTGAATAGAAAGCAATGCCGACGGATCCTGTTTGTGGGATGTATGTGGAAGAATCCGAGAGGAGTCTTCATACCGAAGTTCGTGGGACTATTTACTATTTTTGCAGCGAAACCTGTCTTCGCGAGTTTACTGCGCCAGAAGTTGAGCTAGCGAAGATCAAGAAAATGACCATATTGGCTTTTGCTCTAGGCGTTCCAATCCTCCTACTTTCGTACGTAGAGGTTTCAAGTCCAGTCCCCCTCGGCTGGATCCTGCTTGTTCTTGCAACGCCTGTTCAATTTGTGGCTGGCTGGAATTTCTACCGTGGCACTTGGGATGCAATAAGGATGGGTTCTTTGAACATGGATGTTCTTATCGCAGTTGGAACCAGTGCAGCTTACTTCTACAGTTTGATTTATGTTGTGTCACCTCGAGTATTTGTTTCAGGCGGATACTACTTTGACACATCAGCGATCATAATAGGGCTGATACTATTCGGAAGGCTTCTTGAGCACAAGGTAAGGGGAAAGGCTAGCGATGCAGTCCTGAAACTTGCCCAGATGCAACCTAGGATGGCAACGATCACTAAGGATGAGGAGGGAGTGCAAGTTGAAGTACCAATCGAACATGTAACCGTGGGAGACGTGCTTCTCGTAAGACCAGGACAGAGAATTCCCACAGATGGCATAGTTGTCGAAGGTTACTCCTTCGTCGACGAAAAAATGATCACAGGTGAAAGCTTTCCAGTTGAGAAAACGGTCGGGAGCCAAGTGATTGGGGCAACACTGAACGGAACGGGAATTCTCAAGGTCAAGGCGACACGCGTTGGAGCGGACACTACACTCTCGAAAATTGTGAAGACCATCCAAGAAGCTCAGAACTCTAAGGGCCGTGTGGAAAGGCTAGCTGACAGAATTGCTTCTTACTTTGTTCCACTTGTAATGGCTATTGCCTTGGGGACTTTGGTCATTTGGATCCTTTGGGGAGGAAAGTCGGTGAGTTTTGCTCTCACAGCAGCAGTTGCAGTCCTAGTGATTGCGTGTCCATGTGCGCTTGGTCTTGCTACCCCTGCGGCGATAGTTGTGGGAGCGGGCAAGGGAGCAGAGAACGGAATCCTGATCAAAGGAGGAGAATTCCTCGAGAAGGCTGAAAAGGTCAACACCATCGTGTTTGACAAAACTGGTACTCTCACAGAAGGTCGCCCCTCAGTTACGGATATATTGAATCTGAATCCTTCGGAAATATCTGACGATGAAATAGTAAGATTCTCCGCTATTTCTGAAAAATCGTCTGAGCACCCACTCGCCACTGCGATCTTGGAAAAAGCTCTTGGCAAAGTCGGCGATGGCTCAACGATTCAAAGTCAGCTCGTGCCAGATCCCGACTCCTTCGAATACTTGCCAGGAAGGGGGGTCAGGGCCACTTATTCGGGAAGGGAGATTTTTTTCGGGAACGTAAGGCTTGCGGAGAGCTTCGGGCTTGGAGTGCCCGATGAAGTAGCCAGGAAACTCGAAGCCTTTCAATCAGATGGCAAGACAGCCATGATTCTCTTCGTGGATAGAAAGCTGGCAGGAATCATAGCAGTGGCAGACAAGATAAAGGAACACGCTCTCGAAGCGATTGAAGCTTTGAAAAAGATGAAGATGGAAGTTTTGATGCTAACAGGTGATGAAGAGAGGACTGCCACCTCCATAGCAAAGAAGCTTGGAATAGATCAAGTCATAGCTCGGGTACTGCCGACTGAGAAAGTCGAAGTGATAAAGAGACTGCAGCAGGAAAATCATAGGAAAGTCGCTATGGTAGGTGATGGAATAAATGACGCACCAGCGCTTGCGCAAGCTGATGTTGGAATCGCAATAGGTTCAGGCTCGGATATCGCTTTGGAGACGGGCGGCATAATTCTGATGCGCGATGATTTGCGGGATGTGGTAGCTGGTATCCAGCTTGCTAGGAGCACAATGCGCAAGATAAGACAGAACCTATTCTGGGCTTTCGCCTACAATATTGCCCTGATACCGATTGCCGCTGGTGCACTGTACTTATTCACCGGAGTGCTCTTGAGTCCGATATTGGCAGGGGCTGCGATGGCAATGTCGTCGTTGACAGTCGTGGGGAACTCACTTACTCTCAGAAATTTCAAGCCAAGAATTTGAAAGCAAAATCCTTGAATAAGGGGGCAGGAAGTTCGGCAAATAAAAATAGGAAAAAGACTTAACTTTGGCCAGAGTTCTCCATTTACTTCGATAAAAGAGACAGTGGGCGTGATACATTGTCCTCATCCATAGATCCGGTGTGCAAGATGAAAGTTGATGAGAATTTGGCCAGATTCTCCTCAGATCACAAAGGCAGAAGATTTTATTTTTGTTCTGCTTCGTGTAAGGCAAAATTTGACAAGAATCCTGATCTCTATGCAAAGTGAGCTGATCTTCCCCCCTCCTTCCTTCACTTCTTTGTTTCGCTGAAAGTGTTTATCCTTCTTGTCCGAGTCTTTGGAAGAAAAGAGACGTCGGTTTGAGAAGTGAAGTCGGGGAATCGAGCTGGCCTAGTCTGAACGAAAAAAATTTCCGGTCAGAGCACGCCACTAGGAATGGAGATAGACTCATTCTCAGATCTCCACGCCCCGATGACGTTCGAGCCCTTTTGGATTACGTGAACTCTCTTGTTGACGAGCGAAAGGATGATCCTGATATCGGAATAGTCATTGATAAGAAGAAGACCGAGGAGGAAGAGAAAGAGTGGCTGTCTGAGCTTCTAGGAAAAATTCGAGAAGGAAGAGCTGTCGCGATAATTGCAGAGAGTCAAGGGAGAATAGTCGGAATGTTAGGTATTCGCAGTGGAGTATCAAAGGATGAAAGCCATCACGGAAAGCTCTACATAACCGTTGCGAAAAACTACAGGAACCTGGGAATAGGGACAGCCATGATGAGCAAAGCGCTTGAGCTTTCTAAAGACATCGGAATAAGAACTCTCGAGCTTGAGGTCTTCGCCAACAATCTACGAGCAATCCATCTTTACGAGAAGACAGGATTTATACAGGTCGGACGAATTCCGAAAAAGATCCAGAGGGACGGAAAGTTCATCGACATAATAATGATGTGGAAGGAGCTGTGAAGCCCCTTTCGCAAGGAGACAAATATCAAAATTCTTCAACCTTTAGTTCGAAAATTGGATTCGTTGATAGGACACCAATGAGCGCTTCTCTTCCAAGCTCTCGGCTCGAATCTCTTGAAGCAGTTTCCTAATTGCGAGCAGATCGAAAAATGTGAAGATCATGCCGCCTGAGAAGAAAAGGAGAGAGCTCAGGGGATCTGGTGATACTGTCAGTGGCATGTGCAATGAATGCAACAACCCAAGACCCCATAGAGAGGATCCTGCAATTTCACCTGTGATTAGGTAAAACGAACTTTTCCATCTTCCTGCCACTAAAAGAGGGATAAAAGCCCACATAGCGTAGTGTTGCAGCAGTTGTTTCAAGATTATGAGCCAGATCATGGCTCCTAGACAAAGAACGTCAACTGGTTTTGCAGAGCCAAAGATTCGAAATCGCAACAAGGCGCAACAGAGAAAGGCTGTTGTCGCAATCAAGCTTACTAGAAATGCAAAGTTTAGCCCCTGAGACAAGGAAACAAAGATTTCGGGTTCGAAGTGATCGCTGAGATCCAAAATGCCGGAGTAGACGCTGAAGCTGTAAAGCTGGAGAGTATTCGCCGTGTATGAAAAGACAACATCTTCCGCATCTGGAATAAGTGCAATCGGGACGAAAAACAAAGCAACGATGACCGAGAACGCAACCGTGAAGTTCTTGAGAAAGAGACGTCTTGAGATCAAGAAAGAGGTCGTGACTACCAATATCAAAGCAAGAGCAGGGTGAATCTTGAAAGCAAACCCGGCAGAGAGCAATGCGACTCCAAGCGAACTTTTCTTTGAACGCAGAAAAGAGGAAGAGGCGGCAGCAACCATAAGCAGGCCAAAAGAATCGCCATTCAGCGGAAGAAGGTCCGCAACGCAAGCAAGTGACAAGAAAATTGCTGCGATCGACATCGAGAAATTCTTCGACTCCCGAGTTCTCACTGCGTGGTAAATCACAAATGAAGTCAAAATTACTACAAGCGCAGATACGACTCGTATCCCCAGATCCAGGCTCGCGGGTTCGAAAAGTATAGACTTCAGAAAGAGGTATACTCCAGCCCATACAACGAAAAAGAATGGAGGGTAAGGAGCAGCCCAAGGATTGCTCGAATATGGCGAGACGCCAGAAGCGAAATAAGCGATCTTTTGAACATCGACGGAGAAGAAAATCGTGAACGAATTTGGATACAGGGGTGATAGTGAAATCGATGCGAGGGAAGCGATGAAAAGAAGGCGGCTGATCTTCTTACTTTCGAGCTTGCACCGAACTGAGTCAAAGCCTTTCTCAAAGAAATAATCGAGTGTTCTAAGCTTGCTCATTTTCAATTACTCCTCCTGTTTACGACCACTACTCCTATGTAATTCCAGGTTTGGTTTCGTTGCGCTTTTCTCTTGAAGTTTCCAAGGATAGCTCCGGCATACTTTGAGTCGCCCGCTGTCAACTGCTTTGCGTCCTTCCTGTCAAACGGTAAATGCATGAAAATCCTTTTTTTCCAAATCGCGCTTGAAGTTCAGTCACTGAACCTAGAAGAGCAGCCGCAGGATAGGAGCCTCTACTGGAAAATACAATTGTTCACAAAGGATTGTGGGAGGCACTCATCCAATCTTTGCATAATCCCATGTTGAATAATACAGAGGCATCAGTTCAATAACTATCGAGGAACCAGAGCTTACGGACTCCATCATGGATTCGGCATATGTGGTGTCGCTTTCGCCCATGTATCTTGAAATGATCTTTTGACAAATGTCATGCGCCTTTGGCAAGTCTCTCACGACGTTCGATCTCGCCTTTCCCTTTATCCCTCTGTAAGGCGATGAATCAGTGTCGATGCAGAAATACGCATTCCTCGTTCTGGACAAATTTGTTGATTTTCGACTATCTTTTTCAGTGAAGATATAGATTCTGCCGTTCTCGTAAAGGTACCAGACCGGGTGGATTACAGGATCACCTCTAGCATCTATGGTTGCAAGCCGAAGCGGCAAATTACTCGTTGCAAGGAACTTTTGGCATTCAGATTCGTCCATTCCCGGAACATCCTGCATTGCTCTAAGCGTCCTCATACCCTTGGTCAATGGGAAGAATAGATCACTTTGGTGATTTCTACTATCGTTGCGAATCTTATAAAGTAAAGTACCTTCTCTGACTCCCTTCTTAGAATGACTTTCTCCAATCTCAGAAGCTTTATTGCTAGCTACAATACGAATTTAGGAGTCAAGGCTCTTGTTACAAGCAAGCCTCAATTTTTTCCTTCGCAGTTTCCTCAAGCTATAGTACAAATAAAACCGAAGCGATCCGATCTGGATTCAAGAGAGAGTTTCTTGGTGCAAAGATATTTTCACCAAAAGCAAACTTTAGCCTTATGCGGAT
>CADDZS010000035.1 GCA_902812485.1 archaeon | reverse complement strand
ATGACGATCCCTAGAATCGTTGCCACGTTTGAATATCCAAGAACCTTTGCAAATGCAGTCGAGTGCAAATCAAAATCTGACTCTTCAGAAATCCGTCTTGGAACATCTGAAGAACCCACAATTTCAAAGAGTTTGTCCACTTGATCTCTTGACAGCTTCGAAACAATATTCCGCGCTCTTGACTGCAATGCAAACTCTCGCCCAAAGCGCCTCCTCCAAACTGATTCGTACTGTTCACGCAATGAATCCGGCGAGTTTTCCTTGATCGATTGTGCAACTGCTCTTCCAGCGAGCAACCCTCCATAACCTCCAGTGAAAATTCCTCCGCCAGTTGTGGGCTTTGCCTGTCCCGCAGCATCCCCCACACGGATCAGTCTACCTTTCACAAATTCCTTAACGAGTCCAAAGCAAACAATGGGGGCAGCCATCTTTCTAATTATGGCTGCTTTTTTTGATTCAGCAAACTTGTCTAACGCTTTGAACGTGTTTATCCCCTCGCCACCGATTCCTATCTTCGCAAGATCATGAGAAATTGGGATCACCCAAGTGAAGAAAGATGGAGAAACAACAGGGTCAATGTATACCTCGACTGTTGATTTATTGAACCAACTTCCGTATACAAGGTACTGTGCGCCCTGTATCGTTTTTCCCCCGGATCTTATGTAGGATTCGTATCCAGAGGCATCAATCAGATATTCTGAATTAAGCTCTTGCGAGTCGATTCTGAAGCGAACCAGATTTTCGTTACTTTCTTGTTCGTAACCAGAAATCCTTGTTCCCACGTGGAGAATTGCTCCTGCTTTTGCAGCCTCTTCAGCAAGATATTTGTCAAACCTGCTTCTGTCGAGAACGATAACTTTCTGTTTTCTTGCGTCGATTTTGATTTCCTTCATCGATGGAGAAAACAAGACCGCCTTCTCCAATCGGTTCTGGACTACCGAGAAGGGTGGAACAAGTCCCAATTCGCTGATTCCCCTTGAGCTCACTAGGCCATCGCATTTTTCAGGAACGCCGATTTCTCTGTGCTCTTCAAAGACTTGAACTTCTATTCCACTGTGTGCGATCTCCCTCGCGGCAAGAAGCCCAGCTACGCTGCCCCCAACGACTGAGACTTGAGAAGAAGCGAAATTGTAAAAGTCAGATCTCCCCGCTGTCCGAATGAGAAGATTGCTTCCTTCGTGGAAACTAATAAAGAAAAAGGAAATACCTTGTTTGCAAATAAGCATCCAGCTTTGAAGTCAAAGTCAAACAAAATTTAACTCGAGAAAATTGGAAGAGAGACGAAAATGGCGAGGTACAAGCAGGTAATAGCTGTCAGAAATGATCTCAAGATGGGAAAGGGGAAATTAGCTGTACAAGTTGCCCATGCTGCTGTGACTTCTGCGGAGAAAGCCAGGTTATCGCATCGCGAATGGTTTAAGGAATGGTGGGACGAGAGTCAAGCAAAGATATGTGTCAAGGTAAAGGATGACGCTGAGCTGAGGGAGCTAAAGAAAAGGGTCGAAGAGGAAGGAATCCCAAATGCTCTCATCGAAGATGCCGGACTAACTCAACTTGAACCTGGAACAACAACATGTCTTGGAATAGGCCCGCTCCCAGCCGAGCTTGCTGATCGATTTACAGGTCATTTAAAGCTGCTGTGAAGTTTTCAGGCTGGTTACATCTTATAAATGAAGGAAAAAATGACAAGGATCGGCGACTAGGTCGAGTATCTCCATGGCTCAGGTAAGTCAATTCCAATCCTCGGAATCCTCTGAAACTTCCCGCGAAGCTCGCCAGTCAAGCAATGCAAATGGCGTGGCAGATATCACTATAATCGGCGCAGGTCCATGTGGGCTCTTCGCAGCGTACTATGCTGGGTTCAGAGAGATGAAAACCGTCGTATTAGATGCTCTACCTGAACCTGGAGGTCAACTTGCTGTTCTTTATCCTGAGAAGTACATCTATGATGTGCCTGGGTATCCTCAGGTCCTTGCGAAAGACCTCGTAAATTCACTTGTCCAGCAGGCTACAAGATACAACCCTGTTATGGCTCTTGGTGAGAAAGCAGAGGAGCTTAAGCCAAACGGTGAAAAGCTGTATTTAGTTAAGACGGACAAATCGTCGTACCTCACAAAAACCATCCTCATCACTGCTGGAGTGGGTTCATTCTCTCCAAACAAGTTGAATATTCCTGATCAGGAAAAGTACGAAGGTACCGGCATTTTTTATTTTGTGAAACACAAGGAAACCTTTAGGGACAAAAATCTTCTGATAGTAGGGGGAGGTGATTCGGCTGTCGACTGGGCTCTGAATCTCAAAGATATTGCTCGTTCCATTCTATTGATACATAGGCGAGATCAGTTCAGAGCCCATGAACAGAGTGTAAAGGAGCTTTACAATTCTCCAAAGATCGAAGTCAAAACATTCCACGAGCTCAAGTCGGTTTCCGGAGAAAACGGCAAATTGAAACAAGCGGTAATTTTTGAAAACCGCTCCATGAAGACCGAAACGATTCCTGTCGATTGCATTCTTGTGAATATTGGTTTCAAGGCAAACCTTGGTCCAATCTCAAATTGGGGTCTTCAGATGGAAAATAGGTCAATCAAAGTCAACGGCAGGATGGAAACGAACCTCCCAGGGGTTTATGCCGCTGGTGATGTGGCAATCCAAGAGGGCTCAGTCAAACTCAATTTGATTGCCACAGGATTTGCCCAAGCAGCAATCGCAGTGAATGTTGCAAAGAAATATGTGGATCCAAAAGCTCAGCTGTTTCCAGGGCATAGTAGCGAAAAATCAGCTTAGCTTCAACTATCCAAAAGAGAAAAATTAATCCCCCTTAACCTCCTCCCCGCCGGCCGCTTGTCCCCTTTTCTTCGGATCCCATCATCTTGTTCTTTCAGTTTTAGGTTAGAATAGAGGGTGCAGCAACAGCCATGATCATCTCGTGCAAACGAACAACAGCAGAAGAGCTGGCCGTTATGATAGGGCAGGATGATGGGTGTCCGCAAGTATTACTTCGTACCAGATGAATTTTCCATCTTTGTACACTGGATAGGAGCCAAGAACCTTAGCGTTAGGATGCTTCTCAGCCACTCTTCTCTCAGCGGTGTCCTTGGAATTGAAATGTCCCTTTATCTTGAGTACACCGAGGTGCTTTGGCCTTCGACCAGATCTCGGCCTTTTCTGCCGCATTCCACCTCTAGAAATCTTTATCCTGACCACGAACATCCCCTGCTTCGCTTTGTAGCCGAGAGAACGAGCCCGTCCGAGTCGCGAAGGCCTTTCAACTCTCAGAATTGTGGGGCCCCTTCTCCACTCTATGGCTCTCCTTTTCAATTCCCTAGAGTCGGCCTTGAGCATCGAACGGTAAGTATCTTCGATTCTTTGGTACAGCATTTTGAAAAAAGAAATCACCACATGCCGATTTTTGCTCTTTTTTGGGGTTCTTTGATCGAAGGAAAAGAAGTCGAAAACGATGTTTTAAGTCTTGATGGAGAGAAAGTCCAAAACTTGTCTTACAGCGGAGATCGCAGCCTTGCTCTGAGCCTCCAAAGTTTGTCCTGCGATGTGCGGTGTCGGAATCACCCTTTTGTTTTGAAGCAAGCTCTCGCGAGTGGGGGGTTCGGTCTCAAAGACATCGAGAGCAGCACCCGCAATCCGCTCCTTCTCAAGCGCCACTAAGACGGCTTGCTCGTCGATAACCTGCCCTCGTGAAGTGTTCACTAGGAACGCGCTTTGCTTCATCATTTCAATCTTTTCTCGATTGACGAGATGCCTGGTCTCATTTGTCAGGGGGACATGTAGGTCAAGAAAGTCCGCCCTCCTGAAGACTTCGTCTTGATTTGTCATTTCAACTTCATATGAACTTGTGAATTCCTTGGGGATCTCTACGATATCGTGGGCTATGATTTTCATGCCAAAAGCATGAGCAAGCTCGATGACTCGCCTGCCTATCCGGCCAACCCCGATGGCTCCGTAGACTTTGCCCTGAAGCTCAGAACCCACGAATTGGGCTTTCTTCCATTCCATGTTTCGGAGTGTTGTTGCGGCGTTGGTTATGCTGCGTGAAAGGTCGATCATTAGTCCGATAGTAAACTCGGCGACAGCATTTGTAAGTGCGTCAGGTGTATTCACGACCTCTATCCCTCTTTCTTTAGCGAATTCAACATCGATGTTGTCGACTCCTACCCCTGCTCGAGCCACAATTCGTAGTCTGTTTGCCCTCAAGAGAACATCCTTCGTTACCCTTGTTCTGCTTCTGACTATGATTGCCTCAAAGTCTGAAATCTTTACAGCTAGTTCATCATGGGAAATCTCAGGTACGTACTCGAATTCAGCCTTGGAAGAGCGAAGTAGATCTATTCCGTCTTGAGAAATCTGATCACAGACAAGAATTTTCATCTTCTGTCCTTTTTCCTCTCAAAAGACTGAAGAAGTGGGGTACTTTAATTGTTGCACCTCTGTCTTTCATTGAACTCGCAGGACTTTTGTTTGAAGCGACCCGGATGTGAAAGGTGATCGTCGTAGGTGCTAGCTGGGATAGTGGGAAAACCAAACGTTGGCAAGTCGACTTTCTTTAATGCGGCCACCTTGCTAAACGTGCCAGTAGCTAACTACCCCTTCACAACTGTCAAACCGAACTTCGGAACCGCTTACATTCGAGTAAAGTGCGTTCACGAGGAATTTGGAGTCTCTGACAATCCGGTGAACTCTGCCTGCGTAAACGGCACGAGGCTCATTCCGGTCAGGATCGTGGATGTGGCGGGCCTGGTTCCTGGGGCCTCAAAGGGAAGAGGGATGGGGAACAAATTTCTTGACGATCTTCGTCAGGCAGACGTGCTATTGCACGTTGTCGATGCTTCGGGCTCTACTGATGAAGAGGGGCGGTTGGTTCGACCAGGTTCGTACGACCCTTCTAAGGACGTGGAATTTGTCAAAGAAGAGGTCGTTCAATGGCTCCTTTCGATTATTGAAAGAGACTGGTCTAAGATGGCCCGCACAGTTGAAGCTGGAAGTAAGTCAAAAGCAAGAATAGAAGATCTCCTCTTTGACAAGCTCTCCGGATTGAGTGTTTCTCGTAAGTCTATCGAGGAGGCGATCTCGCGATCTGAGCTTAAAAGCGACAAGCCTACAACATGGGCCCTTGAAGATCTCAAGAGGCTCTGTCAGTCGATACTGAAGATTTCGAAACCCTTTCTCATAGCTGCAAACAAATGCGATCAGCCAATTGCAAAAGAGATAGTCTCTAATCTCGAGGCGAAGTTCTCAAACGAGTACCCCATTGTGCCCTGCGCGGCAGAGGCAGAGCTTGTTCTCAGGCGTGCGTCAGAGAGGGGATTGATTGACTACGTTCCTGGAGACGCAACTTTTACAGTAAGACCCGGTGCTTCCTTGTCGGATGCTCAGAAAAGAGCACTTGACCTCATTGCAAAGCAGGTCCTGGAAATTTGGAAAGGAACAGGCGTGCAAAGAGCCTTAAACGACTCGTATCTGAAACTGCTCAAGGGGATCGTGGTCTACCCGGTTGAAGACGAGTCAAAACTTACCGACAAGAAGGGAAATATCCTGCCAGACGCAAGAATCATGAGGCAAGGAGAAACCGCACTCGATCTGGCTTTTGCAATTCATTCGGAACTTGGCGGCTCTTTTCTTTATGCAATTGACGCTCGAACGGGAATGAGGCTTGGGGCGGACTATCAACTAAAGAACAATGATGTAATCAAAGTGGTTTCTGCGGCAAGAAAGGGCTAGGTCGATTGTAAAGGCACTGCTGGCTGAGGGGCGGGTGGCGCACCTTTTGGTCTCGCTACTTCCGCTTCGTTTGCGCTCTCACCTACTTCTCCTACTTCTTCCTCCTCCTGCTCCTCTCCCTCTCCACTCACTACTGGAGGAAGAACTTTCTCGCCTCCCACTTCACCAAGTTTGACGAGTTTTACCTTTCTCACTCCAATATGCCTTATCTTGGCAACGTTCTTCGTGTTTTCATAAAGCTCTCTCGATATGCTTTGCGAAACTGTTTCTTGGGCAAATTGTTCGTATGTCGCGTTGCTAGCCCTCGAACTGATTACCTTGTCTGCCGCGAGTCTGATCTCGTGCTTTCTTGACGAATTTATTCTGCCAACAGTGAACGCAACGACATATACTCGAACGATCGCACCATCCTTTGTAACGTAGTCCTTTATGAAATTCACCATGGAGGCTCCTCGCCTTATGAGACTGCGAAGATACTCCCTAGAATATTCGTATCCTTTCAAAATCGTTGAAGCGATGCTTCCCTCGACCTTAGAAATCTGAAAACGGAGTTTGATCAGCATGTTCTGCTGAGGATCCTGTCTCGCAATGTCGAAAAGTGTCGTCTCAACCACCCGTCCGATTGCAAGCTCGTCGTTCGTGATCGGAATGTATGCAATTGGTGTTCGGTCGAAACTCGGCGAAGCAAGAACAGTAATCCAGCGCTTCTCACGCCACTTGTCCTTGACTTTTCCTGCTCTCTTTCCCTTCGGCATATCGAAAACTACACACAGCCCGTTTCGATTTCAAAGCCTATTAAACACTAAGGGTCGATTCGAGCAGTTTGCTCATTCCCTCGATCCACTGGAACAATTGAGTCCATGCCGTTCATATAAGGTCGAAGAGCCTTTGGAATGCTTACAGCCTTTGCGTCGCTTTGATAATAGTTCTCAATGATCGCTACCAAAGTGCGCTCTGTTGCCACAAGAGTGCTGTTAAGCGTGTGGAGGAAGATCGATTCCTCATGCGGCTTTGGGCGATATTTTATTCCGAGAGCGCGGGCTTGAAAATCGGTGCAGTTGCTACACGAGATGAGCTCGCGATACCTTCCTTGAGCAGGCATCCAACTTTCGATGTCGAACGTCTTTGAAGCAACCTTCCCCATATCTCCAGAGCTAAGGAGAACAACTCGATAAGGTATTCCAAGGCTCTGCATGAACTGCTCGGCGTTTGAAAGTAGGAATCTGTGTTCCTCCTCAGATCTTTCGGGTTCACAAAGCACGAACTGCTCGACTTTTTCAAACTGATGTACTCGAAAAATCCCCTTCGTATCTTTCCCATGCGCGCCTGCCTCCTTTCTGAAGCAGGGACTTATTCCAGCATATCTCAGGGGAAGTTGACTTGCGTCAAGAATCTCTCCCATGTGCATTGCTGCAATGGCGTGTTCCGATGTCCCGATGAGATACAGATCTTCATCCTGAATCTTGTAGATTACGTCTTCAAAGTCAGAGAGCATGACCGCCCCCGCTATTGCTTCGCGTTTGAGCATGAATGGGGGCTGGAGCAGGACAAATCCCTTTTCCTTGAGAAAGTCAAGACCATAAGTGATAAGTGCGAAGTTGAGCCGCACAAGATCCCTCTTCAAAAAATAAAATCTCGAGCCCGCAACTTTAGCAGCTCTTTCCGTGTCGAGCAGATCGAGATTCTCTGCAACTTCCACATGGTGAATCTTGAGTTTTTCGTTTATGTTCCCCCATCTTCTAATTTCCTTGTTTGCGGAATCATCTGGCCCGATCGGAACCTCAGGATCCAGGAAATTGGGCAATCGCAGAAGCAAGTTGTGAAGGTTTTTCTCTGCAGAGGCTATCTCTACTTCGTTCTGCTGTATTCTTTCAGAAACATCCCTCATCCTTTCGATCAGATCATGAGTATCTTCGCCTTTCTTCTTGAGCTCAGCAATTTCGGCGCTCATTTTGTTCCTTTCTTCCTTGAGTTTCTGATTTTGAGTTATGAGTCTGCGCCTTTTGAGATCTGTCTCTAGGAGCTCATCGAATGGAAAATCGCGCATGTTGCGCTTTTCGAGATTGTCCCTAATCTTTTCGGGTTCTTCTCGGAGTATTCGTATGTCGATCAATTCTTTCGAGTGTCTGCCAGATTGACTGGATGTGCAATACGAGTTCATCGAGTGTTGATATTAACGTTTCAATCGGAGTTGAGGCATCCTTGGAAAGCCGAATAAAAATATCAAGTTCATCTTTGTAGAGCTTCTGCCTCAGCTCCATTCCCCTTGGAAAGTCTTTGTTATCGGGAAGAAGCGAGGTGGAGACTGTTCTTGCAATTTTTTTTGAAGGAAATCTAACTCTCAGCTTGGTGCTGATTGCAATTTCTGAGCCTGAAATATGGAATCCACCGCCGTCTGAAATTCTTGCTGCTTTGCTATGGTGAACCTCACTCCACCCGAGGTTTTCAAACCTCCACCAACTCCGGACACTGTCCTTCCAAGCTCTCGTGATATTCGGCCGATGTCAAGCCCCACATTTGAATCAATTAGGCCTCTTCCAAGTCTCATCGAGAGCTTGACCTCCCCCTCTGCAGTTGTGACTCTTAGCATCACAACCTTGTTCTTGACTCTTGTAAATGAGGAGAGAACCTCACAGCATGCTCCGCCCATTCTGTCACTTACTATACCATCCCCGACGTAGAGAAGGTAATCGTTGGTCGCGACTATCCGGTCCTCGCTTGACTGGAGAGTGTGAATGCACCTCACCAGATCTGACCTATAATCTGCAAGTGCTCTTTCTGCTTCTGCCTGAAGTTCGCCATCTCCTCTCAAACAAAGCGATACTGCAACGCTCGACTTGCCTGTCCTTCCACACGAATTAAGGAGTGATTGAAAGTCCCTTGCATCCCTCAGAGGAGAATATTCATCTTCTGAACTCAAGGTGTAGGTTGTGCCAACAAGATCCTGCACCGTGAGCATCGTCCCTGCTAGATGTGGCACAACAGCCTCTAAGATTCTTTGCTTTTCTTCCTCAGTAAAGTCCGAAATAGTCTTCCATCTCGTGCTGTACTTGAGGTCAACTCCTGCTCCCCGCAGCGAGGCAAGGCAGGCATCCTTGTTGCCAGTAAGTCCTGGGATAAAACAAGTTATCGTATTTGCGATCGATTCATGAATCGGTCTGATTTCTCGCCCGCAAAAGAGAAGATCAATGCTCGTGCTTATTGATCCAAATGATTGCGCGTCACTGTCGAGAATCTTCGAGTTGAGTGAAGAAAGGCTCCTCCTAGGACCTAAATCCTGACCGTCACTCAGCGCACCACATATAGCGAGGAAAGCGGATCTTTGATTTCTCGACTTCTCGCAGATGAAATAGCAGAGTCCACTTGAACTTATGTCCTTCGCCCCATCGAAGCCAAATTGGAAGCAGTTGAGCACATTTGGAACATCCATTTCCGAATCGTCAATCTCGTGATGGTCGATCGCAAGCCACCTATCTCCAAAAAGCCTAGAAAGCTCTGAAGAAAGACCGGCGCAGATGTCCACGAACACGATTAGGTCAAAGCCAGAAGATTTCAGTTTTTCAAGAAAACGCAAACTCGGTTGCCCAGTACATCTTATCTGGGCATGACCGTAGTGTAAGGATATTTCTTCGCTCAGAAGAGCGGATGCGCATACACCATCGGCCCCGTAGTGCGATAATATGAGGATGTTTTCCTTCGATTGCGCAGAGCTTACTATTCTGTTTTGGAAATCTCGAGCCTTTTGGAGAAGCTTCCCAAAACTTTGTTGGGCGTCTGCCATCTTTTGATCAGGTTCCAAATTTGCATCATTAAGCGGCTCGCGTAAATCTCCTTAGCTTTGTTTTTCCACGCAAGAAAAAGAACCCCTAAAGCAGAAAATTCGGAAAAAATTAAGACTATTTCAAGCTAGTTGCGCGACAACAGCCGAGTACTTCCAGTCAGTGGGGAGTTCAGAAGTGGATTTGTAGTACTTTGACAGTCTGTGGATTTTCGCTTCAAGTAGCTCTAGAGAACGAACATTCTTCCTATCGGCATGGTGTGCACTCAGATGATTCCTAAGCTTCGCCGCCCTTTCAACGAGTCTAGCTAGATCTTCTGGCAGGGCAGGTCTCAACTTATTCTCTGCAAGGATTTCCTTGATTCCTTTGCCCACAATCGTCTTTACTTGTGGTATTGCGAGCTCATCACGCAACGCCAATCCAATATGGCTTGGGCCGAGTCCTTCTTTCGAAAGTTTCGTGACATTTGAGACTATCTCCTCAGGCTGAAGCGTTACCCAAGATGGCATTCGCTTTGAAGCAGGCCTCGTTGAGTGTGATTTACCCCTTCTGTGGGAATGGATTCTTGCCAAGTGGAAATTCACCTTTCTTTCAAATTGTCGAAATAAACTTATCTCTCAGGCGATCAAAGCTCTTTTTGAAGAAAGAAATCGAAAACATCTTATCGCTCTTTGAATTTGTGAACCAGAAACTGTCTCAGCTTCTCAGGATTTAATCTTAGCTTTCTTTGAACCTTCGTTGAGGTACCAAAGCGCCAGCTTGGAGAAGGCCTTTGATCTGTGCGAATAAACACTTTTCTCTTTCATCTCCATTTCAGCAAAAGTCTTTTGAGTCCAGATTGGAGCAAATATGGGATCAAAACCGAATCCATTGCTTCCCCTCGGCTGAGTAACTATGTTTCCTTCAGTGACTGAAGAAAAAACCGCGACTAGCTTACCTTCCTCCCCATAGGCGACGGACGATCTGAATTCTGCCTTCCTAGTTTTCGCACCGTCGAGAAGTTTCAAAATAGAATCAATTCCAAGGGTATCGAATACGAAAGAGCTATAGGGGCCGGGGAAACCGTTCAACGCATGAACAAAGAGTCCTGAATCCTCCACAACGACCTTTCCCTTGACCTTCTGAACGACAAGGGCGAGGGCAGCCGAAGCTATCGTTTCAAGATCTGTGCTCTGAATCTCTATCTTTTCAATGTCGTCTCTCTTTCTTACTTGGATCCCGTACTGAGCGAGGGCAGAATTTGCTTCATCTATCTTGAACTGGTTTCCTGTTACGAAATCAAATTCAATCAACTCTGGCATACCTCCCTCTAAGTTTGATTGCGGCGATTTGTTTCTTGACTGATTCGGAGCTTGACTTTCCTACAACCGAGGAATAACCTTCGAGAACTAGGCCGAAGGCCCTCTTTGCTGAACTCTGAGAGCCGAGAGTGCTCAAAAATGCTTGCTCCAAGAGGTGAAGATCTTCTGCCCTGTCTTCTACTCTTTGTGAGAAGAAGGATAGACCAAAGTCTATTATTACAGGATCTTCTTCAAGCGAGGTAACGAGAATGTTCTTTGTTGTAAAGTCGCCGTGAATTATACCAGCCTTGTGAAGCCTTCCAGAGGTCTCTCCAACTCTGATATAGAAAGGTGAAAGTCTAGCGGCATTTGTTGAAAGTTGTACATCCTTTAGATGGGGGGCCTCGACATAGGTCATTAGAATTTGAGATGTTCTGGGATCAGCGAAGAAAACATCGGGGCATCTCACACCTGCAATTTTTGCACGATGAATTATTTCGACTTCCGCTTTGGTTCTCCTTGTCCTGAGGACGGTGTCGAGATCTTCGCTTCTGTATTTCTTTGCAATTCGAGTCTTACTTATGACTGGTCCGCCACGCCAACTAGAGAGTTCTATTCGGGCTTCAGCCCCGATCTGCACTTGAAACTCGCGAGGCTGGAAAACTGAAGAAAGACCATTCATCTCCATTCCTTTCCCCCAACCTTCAATCTTCAAAGCACTACCTCGTCTAGCCTCCAAGATTGCCTTACAAAAGCGGAGTCCGGCCTGATGAATTGCTTCCTTTCAGCAAGTCTGAACCCCTCTGCGGCTATTTGGGCTCCGCAGTCACCTGAGTACTGCCTATCTATGACCCCCATCCTTATCCCTCTTTCCTTGCAAACTTCTTGCATCACTTCTGCAAGTCGTTTGTTTGCGGCTACTCCTCCGGTTATGAGAAGCTCAGAAATCCCTGTGAAAGCTAGTGCCCGATCGGTAGCTTCGGCAAGGGTGGAAAAAGCAATTTCTTGTACGGCGTAACAGACGTCTTCCTTTCTTTCTCCTCTAAGACAAAGCTTCTTTGCTGCTGACAAGAGTCCAGAATAGGAAACATCATTCCCCTTTATGGTGTAAGGCAGGTCTTTGAGCAGAGAGCCACCGTTCTTCATTCCTTCGAGTGCAAGCTTCTCGATCTTAGGGCCGGCAGGCGAGCTCATGCCTATGAATCTCCCCAACTGATCAAGGAGTTGTCCAAGAGTAAGATCGAGCGTCTCTCCAAAGATACGCCACCGCTCTCCTTGCACGGCTGCAAGGGCGGTGTGCCCTCCTGAAACAATCAGCACAAGGGGATTTTTGAGAGAAGTAAGGTATTTCCCAAGTTCTATGTGACCAATCGCGTGATTCGCCGCAGCAAGTTTCATATCGAAGTATGCCGAAAGAGATCGAGCCACTATTCCTCCGATCCTGAGGCATGGCCCGAGCCCGGGGCCTGCCGAGTATGAGATAAAGTCGATACCCTCGATTGAAACACCTGCCTGTTTCAAAGCGGATTCGACAACAGATGAACAAACAGCTGCGTGATGCCTTGCAGCTTCCCTTGGATGAATCCCTGAACCCTCGGGTGCCTTGTAAGAATCTCGAATGTCAGAGATGATCTTGAAAGTACGGCCTGTGTCGTCTTCCAATTCTTTCTCGGCAACCGACACGCCAAAAGTGTGAGCAGTGCTTTCGATTCCGAGACAAATCACGGTACTTTGCGATCCTCCTCAACTGTGATTCTGTCTTTTTCAGATTCTACTCTCTCCCTCTTTTTTAATTATGGCTATCCGGATATCGAAAATCTTGTTATTATTACCATCATCATCCTACGGGCGCCTTGACTTTCTGTACAGGTCACCGAGTATCTCGATGTACGGCCTTACCTCGATTAGAAAATCGTCAAACTTGGCTCTCTCGAATCTCGTATCGGTCTTTCCGTTTCTTATAATCTTCCGTTCAATGAGAACAATTCCAGAGCTCCTCTCGGGATTATCTTTGCGGAGCGAGGGAAAATAGATGAGGGCGCCGAATCCTATTCGCTCCTTGCCCCTCGTAAAGACAAGATTGTAGTACATGTGCATTGTTCTGACAAATTGCTTGAGTTGCTTCTTCCTGCTCTCTGACCTCTTTACTTGATCAAAATCCTGGCTCGAAAGTATGTCAACCATTTCGTTCAAAGATTTGAGCTCCGATACCTTCTTCGTGTAGCCTTCGAGCTCGATCGGAATCTCATAAACAGAGTGCATTATATCCTCCCAGTCTGTTATCATGCTCAGATTCTGGCGAAGCTTTAACCTTCCTGTAGAAGGATCTGCTTCGAGTCCCATCTCTCTCCTGAGTTCTTCGTTTAACAGATCCTCGACCTTGAGCCCGGCGAGCCGAGAATCCACTTGTTTCTTTTTCATTTTCAAAAAATACCTGCACTGAATTGGCTTTCGCTCTAAGAAGGAATAGGTGGAAATGTCAAATATCTACTTTTGTAAAGCAATTAGGTGTTTTCAAAAGTAAAGAAAGAGAAAGAGGCGATCTTTGATCACTTGGAAATATCATTTTCTTCAATACAGGTTTCTTTTTTTGTTCATGCTACTGAAGATGCTTCTTGGCTCTGCGATGCTGTTTGCGCCCAACTTGGCATTTCAAGGGAAGAGCTCGAAATTCAAAAGCTAAGTGGCCACTTTGGAAATGAAGTTTTTTCGGTCAGGGCTCACCTCACGGGAAAGAAGGCAAATGAGATTTCAAGAAACATTTTCGAAAGGATGGATTACTCTAGCAGAAAGAAAGCAGCCGCGGAACTGTCAAAATCGGTTGATGAGCACGACGCTCTCTATCTTCGATTCGATAGGCAAAGCCTTGAAATGGGTCTGAGTTTATCTGACAATGAACCAATACACGTGAAGCTCAAACCAGCAAATCGCCGCGATAGAGAATCGATTCTGAGAGCTTACAGCGAGCTGTTGTTAAGACAATGAAGAGAAAGAAAAGATATGTTCTGCTCAAGGACCCTTCTCCTGCACTGGCAGAGGGAGGAAAGATCCTCTTTAGGAGCAAGGATGGATATGTCGTGAAAGTTTCGATAAAATGTGCGGAGCATTTACGTCCAAGGGCTCTTTACATCACAGGTTCCATAAGGAAACTCAAAGGGTTTGGAGAAAGAGAGGGAAAACCGCATAAAGGCTAAAATTGCTGTTCGAAGGCCTTTATAAGAACGGGATGAAGTGAATCGCCGTCCCAGACTGATCCCAGACTTGAAAAAATAGCTCCTCTGGGAAGATGAAGAACTCGCGACGATACTGACCAAAAACGAATACCTCGCTGACAAATCCTCAATTTCTGGTTGTGCATTTGGGAAAAAGTTGGTCGAGAACAGATAGAGTGCTGACTGGGTTCACAACAACAAGGTCTCTGCTCCCTTCTCTTGGTGCGATAGCAAAGCCAACTTTAAATTGAATAAAATGTGAGAAGAGTGTGTAGCATCAGAATTGGCCTTACTCGAGAAGGATAGGCTCGAGGACATTGTCTATCGGTATCCTGGGAAATCTGTACTCGTAGTCGGGGATCTAATGGTTGATCGATATGTGTCGATAACCGCAAGAAAGCTTTCCAGAGAGGCTCCTGTGCCTGTTGGAGATTTCCAAGGCGAGAAATTCAGCCTTGGTGGTGCTGGAAATCTGGCCAATAACATCATTGCCCTTGGTGGAAAGGCATCTGTTCTGGGATTCGTAGGCCAAGACTCGCAGGGAGAATGGATACTCAAAACGCTAACCGAGATCGGAGCAGACGTAAGTGGGATCAAGATCTACGATAGGCCAACGACTCTCAAAACAAGATACATAGTGAACGGCTTTCAAGTGCTCCGGGTAGACAGAGAGGTCCGCTCGGACATTTCGCAAGAGCTTAGCAACATGCTTTCCGAATCTTTTGAATCGCTTGTTAGCGTCAGTGATATTGTGGCTATAGCAGATTATGACAAAGGGACGATTACCCCATACTTCATAGATTTTATCGTTACAAAGGCAAAGGCCGCAGGGAAGAAGATCATAGCTCAGCCCAAGGTCAGGCACTACATGGATCTTAGAGGCGTCGATTACATCAAATCGAACGAGAGAGAGGCAAGTATTGCAACAGGAATCTCTGTTTTGAATGAAACCGGCCTAAGAAACATTGCAACCAACCTTACCACGAGGCTAGATTGCAAGTCGATCATTCTAACCAGAGGAGAGCGGGGTATCACAGTCTTCGAGCAGAACCATATGAGCACGATACCTCCACTACTTTCTACGAATGAATTTGCCCGATCCGTCGGGCTAAGGGACGCGATGACATCCGTAATTGCTCTTTCGCTTGCTTCTGGAGCGAATTCTTTCGAGGCTGCCGCACTCAGCAATGTTGCAGCCGCGGTGAGGGGAGAAAGAGCAGGAACGGTCGTGGTGAAGGCTGAAGAAATCGTCCGAAACTTGAGCCAAGTCCAAAAAATACTGAGCCATGTGGTCCAGGTTCCTGTCAGGCGATGAGTTCTCATTTCATTCCTCCCTTTATTTCCGCTGTCAAGCCAAACACTGAAATCAAAGGATCTGAAAGCTCCAAGTAGGAAAAAGGGGAATAAGAAGAAGTGGGGAGAGAGGGAGGGGAGCAACTTCCTTCTTTTTTCCCTTCGTGGTGGGTGTTCTAGTTGGCAATATCGGAAACAAAACCTTCAATCGAGGAACTCAAAGAGATTTCGAGGAATACGAGGAAGCTTATACTCGAGTCTCTAGCAGAGGCCAAATCGGGGCATCCTGGAGGATCGCTTTCAGCCGTCGAGCTCGTTGTTGCTCTTTATTATTCGGTAATGAACCACGATCCAAAGAATCCTTCATGGCCTGACAGGGACAGGTTCATCCTTTCAAAGGGGCATGCTGCCCCTTTGCTATACGCAGTGCTTGCACAGCTTGGTTATTTTCCCATAGAACAACTGAAGACTCTAAGAAAGATCAACAGCATGCTTCAAGGCCACCCTGACTCGAGAAAGACGCCAGGAGTTGAAATGTGCGCTGGGTCTGAGGGAATAGGCCTTTCCGTAGGGGTAGGTGAGGCGCTTGCTGCCAAAATTGACAGAAAGAACTATCGGGTCTACGTGATGATGGGAGATGGAGAGATGCAGGAGGGGCAGATATGGGAAGCAGCAATGTGTGCCTCGAAGTATAGGCTTGATAACTTGACTGGCATTGTGGACAGGAATGGAATTCAGCAGGATGGCCTCACCGAACAGATAATGCCCATAGAGCCTCTCAGCTCCAAGTGGAAAGCTTTCAATTGGAACGTGATCGAAGTCGACGGCTATGACTTTGAACAGATTTTGAGTGCCTTTGCCCGCTCTAAAGAATCGCGAAACAGGCCAACGGTCATTATAGCTCACACAACGAAGGGAAAAGGAGTAGAGTTCATGGAGTGGTCTCCCGAGTACCACGGCAAGGTTCCAGACAAGAAGACAGTCGAGACCATCATCAAAGATCTGGAATAGAAAGCACCCACAAACTGCACAGATATAAGGGGGACAAGCTGAGCGTTGGTAAAGATTGCTCCTTCGATTCTAGCTGGGGATCACGGTAATCTTGCAGCTGAGGCGAGAAAGGTTGAATCCTTTGGAGCGGACTGGATTCACATCGACATCATGGATGGAGAATTTGCTCCGAATCTCACTTTTGGCCCCGGAGCTGTGAAGGCTATCAGGAACGCGGTCAAAATTCCTCTCGACTGTCACCTGATGATCAATAGGCCTGAAAGATTCGTCGAGACTTTTGCAGAAGCGGGCGGAGATTACATCACAGTTCACGCCGAGACTGTCACGGAAGAGTCGCTAAGAACAATAGAGAGACTTATCTCAAAGAATGACAAAAAGCTTGGAGTTGCTTTCAAGCCATCAACCGAGTTGAGTTGTTTGCAGCTTTCTGAAATAGATGTGTCGCTTGTCACAATAATGACTGTTAACCCTGGATTTTCCGGACAGAAATTTATGCCTGAGGTGCTTTACAAAATCGACGAAGCAAAGCGCAGCTTCAGGTCAAGGGGAACAGAGATAGAAGTCGATGGTGGAATCGATCTTTCGAACTCGAGGAGCGTCTGCGAAAGGGGGGCGACTGTTCTTGTTGCTGGCAATTCCATATTTGGACAGCTTGATCAAAAGAAGGCTTTTGAAGATCTGAAGAAAATTGCATCACTCTATAACAACTAATGACAATAGAACGCTGACAAGCTATTAGTTCTGTTTGGGTGGTGGATTTCATTCATTTGATGGCCAAGCCTACCTTGCTTTCAATGAGGGATGCTTACGGCGAGGCTCTAGCCCGACTAGGAGAAGAAAATGAAAAAATTGTTGTGGTAGGTGCGGATACTACAGCTTCGATCAAAACCTCAATATTCGGGGCGAAATTTCCTGAACGCTTCTTTAACGTTGGTATTGCTGAGCAGAACTTGGTTTCCGTGGCGGCTGGCCTTGCGCTTGCAGGCAAGGTTGCATTTGCAAGTACTTACGCAGTTTTCGCACCGGGGAAATGCGTTGATCAGATAAGAAACGCGATAGCTTACCCAAATCTCGACGTGAAAATCGTTGCATCACACGCCGGCTTGAGCGTCGGGCCGGATGGAGCTTCTCATCAAGAACTAGAGGACATAGCCACGATGCGCGTTATCCCTAATATGCGGGTAGTAGTTCCAGCCGATGCTCCCTCGACTTCCAAGCTTACTGAGATCATTGCAAATCATCAAGGCACATTCTATATGAGAATCGCTAGGCCAAATTGCCCTACCATCTACGATGAAGGTTTGGCAGAGTCCATAAGGCTTGGAAGGTCTGTCGAGCTTTCGGAGGGGGAAGATGCAACAATATTTGCATGCGGGCTTCTCGTCTACGAAGCTCTTAGGGCATCTCAGCTGCTGAAATCCGAGCACAATCTATCCGTTGGAGTCGTCGATATGTCCTCCATAAAGCCTCTCGACTCTGATATGGTGTTGAAGCGTGCTCAAAAAACTGGATACATTGTAACAGCAGAAGAACATAATATTCTGGGCGGCCTTGGTGGCGCGATTTCTGAGGTCCTCTCTGAGAAGAGACCAACTCCGATCTTTCGTGTGGGCACTCAAGACACATTCGGGGAATCAGGGGAGCACCAAGAGCTTATGGAGAAGTATGGACTCACAGCAAGAAATATAGCAAACGCAGTTTTAAATGTAAGAACGTCCCATCCCGCATAGAAAGAAACCTGCAATAAATGGATTGGTCGGTGGACAACTGCGAAATTGAAGATATTCCTCGATACGGCGAATCTGGAATCCATAAGGAAATACAACGCAATGGGTATTGTGGATGGAATCACAACTAACCCTTCGCTACTGGCAAAGGAGGGAGGAGACCCAGAGGCCATCATGGGTGAGATTGTAAGAACTGTAAGAGGTCCTGTGAGTCTTGAGGTCATAAACACAGAGTTTGAAGGAATGATTTCAGAGGCAAGGCGCCTCTCAAAGTTTGGCAAGAATGTTGTCGTCAAGGTTCCTCTCACGTCAGAGGGACTCAGAGCTGTCAAGCAATTGAGCTCAGAGGAAATAAGGACCAACGTCACTCTCGTGTTCTCTGCAAATCAAGCACTTCTTGCCGCAAAGGCCGGTGCAAGCTATGTTAGCCCCTTCATCGGTAGGCTAGACGACATCGGGCACGTGGGAATGGATGTAATACGTGACACAGTTCAGATTTTCAAAAACTACGGCTACAAGACAGAAGTGCTGGTGGCTAGCGTGAGGCATCCACTTCATGTCGTTGACGCTGCAAAGATTGGTGCGCATGTCGTAACAATGCCCCCAGACGTTCTTGCAAAAATGATCTCACATCCACTGACTAACATCGGCCTTGATAGATTCCTGGCCGATTGGGAGAAAACAAAAGAGATCCCAAAAGCAAAGCTGGCCCTATCGAAGTGAGTGACAAGGTTCTGAGTTTCTCTTTCAACTAAGA
>CADDZS010000034.1 GCA_902812485.1 archaeon | reverse complement strand
GTTAAGGAATCATTTATCGTTGCACATAGGTTTCCTAGGAGAGAGCACATTATATCAAAAGCAATGAACTCCACCGTCTCAAAGATAGAGTAAACAACTGCTTTTCTTAGTATGATGCAACGAAAACTATGGTCGCGTTTTGCCTAGTCTTATGCACGATTTCTTACTGATAGAGGAAGAAGCGAACGATGGCTAGCAGTGGGAAATTCTTGCAAGGCGCTGTCCAAGTATTGCCGTCCTAATTCCGGCTTCCCCTTTCTAGCTTGGATGCCGCGAAAGAAAGCTATTTTCACTATCAAAAAACATCCCCGATGAAGAAGGTTATGCCCTGGAGCTTTTGGCAAGATTTTATCCTTTTACGACTGCGATCGGAGTGAGCCTGACTACTTTCGTCGCGATGCCGACCATGTGGGAGACTTCAGCTACTGCGTCCACATCCTTGTAAGCTCCAGGGGCCTCTTCGGCAACACCTCTCTTACTAGCCGATTCGAGCATGATCCCCCTTCTTTCTAGATCCTGCTTTACCACCTCGTAGGGATACGATCTAGTAGCTGCTCCCCTTGACATCATCCTTCCAGCACCATGCGCCGTGGATCCGAAACTAAGCTGCATCGACTTTTCCTGACCTAGTAGGACCCAAGAAGCAGTTCCCATCGAGCCCGGAATGAGAACCGGCTGACCTATCTTCCTATACTCGGCAGGTATCACATCGCTACCCCTTCCGAAAGCGCGGGTTGCTCCCTTTCTATGAACAAAGACCTTCTCCTTCTTCTTATTCTCGTAGTCGATGTAATGCTCCTCGACCTTGCAGATGTTATGAGCCACATCGTACACTAGATCCATGCCGAGATCTTCAAACGATCTCCCAAAGACATGCTCAAAGGCCTTGCGTACTCGGTAAGTGATCATCTGTCTGTTCGTCCAAGCATAGTTCAAGGCCGCCCCCATGGCTAAGCGATAGTTTTCGGCCTCCTTAGATCCTGCAGGCGCACAGGCAAGCTCCCTGTCTGGCAGGGAGATTTTGAAATTTGGTGCACCAGCCTCGACGACTCTAAGGTAGTCGCTGCAAACTTGATGCCCAAGTCCTCTGCTACCAGTGTGCATTAGTACGCACACTTGATTGAGTCGTCCAATGCCAAAAGTATCTGCGGCTGACTGGTCGTGAACCTCATTCACGATTTCAACTTCTAGGAAGTGATTACCAGAGCCAAGAGTTCCAAGCGACTTTGAACCCCTCTTCTTCGCCTCTCCAGACACCTTAGAAGGATCCGAATGTTTCATAGTTCCGTTTTCTTCACAGAACTTGAGATCTCTTGATGTTCCGTATCCGTTGTCAACTGCCCACTTTGCTCCCTCAGAAAGAACTCTGTCGAGCTGCTGAGTGTTCAACTCGAGAGCACCGACATTTCCGAGACCTGATGGAACAGATCTGTAAAGCTCTCGCACGAGTTCGCGAAGCTTCGGTCTCACATCTGATTCGGTCAGGTTTGTCTTGATGAGTCTGACGCCACAGTTGATGTCGTAACCCACTCCACCAGGAGATATAACACCGTTTTCGAAATCAGTAGCTGCCACTCCTCCTATTGGAAAACCGTATCCCTCATGACCGTCCGGAAGCACAATTACATGCTTCTTGACTCCCGGCAGGTGAGCTACATTCACAGCCTGATCGATGGTTCTGTCAGTCTGCATCTTGGCGATAAGAGCTTCATTAGCGTAAATTGTGACCGGGACTCTCATTCCTTCCTTTGCACTAGGCTCAATCCGGTATTCGACTTCTCCAACCTTGGTCATGCCGTATTTGAGTATCTTTGGTTCAGTTGCCACGCTGGTCGTCATGAGAGCGCTCTGGGGCGACAATCGTTGAAAAGCCTTTTCCTCTGTGTTTTAATCTATGTCAGGCTGTTAGGTCGGGGAAGTTTCATGTTCGAGCAGCGGAAGCTTAAAGGTCTCTCTTCTTTCGCTAAACTTGAAGAAAACAATCAAAAAGTTCGCGAGTCTTTTTTTCCTGCCACGAGAAAAATTTTGAAATATTTTTCTAAAAGATTCCCTTCTTCTTCTTTTGTTGTTGTTCCTGCTGCTGTTCTTCTTCTTCTCCTCGCTTTTGGTTGCAATTGTTCACTCAAGTTGTTTCTTGATCTGGGCAGCTACTGCACTTCCAATCTTTGGAACAAGAGCTATCCTTTCAATGGGTGCTTGTTGCAGACTCTCAAGCGATGTGAAACCTGCATTGAAGAGTGATCTTGCCCTCACTCGGCCTATACCTTCAAGTCTTGTCAGCTGTATTAGTTCACGCTTGACACCGTACCTAACTCTTTCTCTAAGTTCCTCCGCTTCGTCTGCCAGATCCTTCCTCTTGAATAGTCTAGCAAGCTCGGCGCAGGAGTAAAGAAGCCAATCTGCGTTGTCCACCATTCGGTGAAGATCCCCCGGCTCGATCGAGTACTTCTCGAGCAGGTACTGCTCCGGTTTCTCATTTATCCAAGAGTTCAGCGCAAGCACCGTCCTAAAGTCTCCGAAAATCGAATCATACTCAGAATAGAAAGCGAAATCGCTCTTCCTTGGAAGAGGTATCAAGAAACCGCCCTCCGGGAAAGAAATTATCTCCTCAAGCTCCTCCGAATCTTTCTGTCTTGAAGCAAACTTTGGAGTCATGTCAGGTGTTAGGACGATGAGATGCAAAAGCCCCCATGTGTGATCTTCTCCAGTCTTTGCCAATTTGATCCCCCTTCGCATTATTATGGCTGATTCGGGATCTATGTACAACATTGCGACTCTCTTTCCAAATTCCGTTGCAATGAACTTCTTCGCTCGCCGCTGAATAAGCCCTTCTTCCTCCAAGTAAACAAGAGCCTTCTTTATCCTTGAAGTGACCGTTAGCTTTCGATACTGTGCAGCAAAGAGAGTGTGATCGAAAAACTCGACAATTTCAGATTCGGCCATCGCAGGCCTTGAAGCTACGAGTCCAAGCACATGAGAGCGAAGCGCGCTTTCAGAAGAAAGCTTCGATCTAATAGGCTCGGGCCCCGCGTTGATGTAGAACTCTCGGATGTCCTCTGAGGTCATGGAAGGAGTAGAAAGCAGCACAATCTCACCGAATTTGTCATATCGAGGTCGCCCCGCCCTCCCAGCCATCTGCTTGAATTCGAGCACGCTGATTGGTGCTTGGCCCCCTTGCTCGGCATCATACCTAACTAGAGAACTCAGAACGACTCTACGAGCAGGAAGGTTTACTCCAGCAGCGAGGGTCGGAGTACTCGTGAGAATTTTGATCAGTCTTTCTTTGAATCCATCTTCGACTATCTTTCTGTGCTTTGAATCAAGACCCGCATGGTGGAAAGCAACTCCTCTCTCAACCACTTCGACAAGCCTTCTTGAAACATCAGTCTCCTCGCCTGAGCTCGCGATCTTCTGCGCAAGCTCTCTTAGCTTTGAACTTTCATCAAAGGAAAGATACGCTGGAACAACTTCGGCGGCTCTTTCGGCCATGGCCACCGCTCTCTTTCTGGTCTCGCAGAAGATTAGTGATTGCCCCGAGTCTTTGAGCGAATCGACCGCGACATCGATTGCTGCGCCTCTGTTTGTCTGAGCGACTTTTCTTTTTGTGCCGTTCGAAAATACTATCTCACCGTAGTCGTATATTCCCTCGATTAGCTCAACTGGTCGCCATTCCATATTAACAAGAGCTGCATCGAGCCAGTTTGAGAGATCCTTTGTGTTGCTCAGCGTCGCGCTGAGTGCAAGGATCTGAGAATGCGGTACGTATTTCAGAATCTTCGCAAGGATCATTTCAAGCGTGGGTCCCCTGTGATCGTCTCCGACGAGATGAACCTCGTCTGCAATGAAAAGCGAGACAGAATCGATCCATGTTGCACCATGTCGTATCACAGAGTCGAATCGCTCATTGGTAAGAACGATTACATCCCCTCTCCCAAGAGACTCGCCGCTCGAGTCGTAATCTCCCGTTGAAATAAGCACCTTGATCTTTCGCTTATCCGAGAGCGGGCTCTCAAGCGAGCCGAATATTTCTTTGAACTCCTCATATTTCTCGGAGGCTAGCGCCCTAAGCGGTGCAAGATACACGACTTTACCTCCACCTTCGATTGCCTTCATCGCAGCTATCATAGCCACGAGTGTCTTGCCGCTGGCCGTGGGAGTTGCAAGAACAAGATTCTTTCCTTCAAGCACTCCGCTTCGAAGCGCTTCTTCCTGAGTAGGATAGAGAGATGTATAACCGATGCTCTCCAGAAGATCAACGAACCGAGGAGGAAGATCTGGAATTTGGCGAATCATCAATGCTATCTCTTCGCTCACTCACATCTCTCATTCATTTCTTTGGGCTTCAATACTCAACGACTGGTCTGTAATCTCAAAGGAAGAAAGAGGAAGAAACCTAGTGAACGTTTCGTCGTCTCAGATTCTCCGATAGAAGTGCGGCCTTACTTCATAAATCATTCCGGACCTATACATGTCCTGGAACACCTTGACCACTTGATCGTGAGTGAACTTGCCATCCTTTTCCATCTCTTCATAGAATTTCTTATCCTCGACGGGTTCTCTTGCCTCCCCACTTAATCTCTTGAAGACTTCGAGCGCAGTTTCTCTCAGCCCTCTTTCACTCAGCGGCCTGTCGTAGAGTACGCCGACATCCACTTTCTTTGTTCGGACATCTACTGCAACCGTTTGGAGCATTCTTTCCATCAAATTTATCGCATGGAGGGCGTCTTCCTCAGTAACTCTTTGATGAAGGAGTACTCTTGCTCTGGCAATTGAAAGCCTGATGAGTCCCTCAAGCCACCTAGGGGTTACAGAGATCTGATCTGGCGAGGCCTGAGATCTCAGCTTAATATAGAAATCAGATAGTCTAGCACGGGCCTCCTCTGTAAGCTCAGGGTCTATCTTTTTCGCATATGCTATGTATTTCTTCAAGAGTTCGAAATCAATTGGAGGGGCAGTTGGAAAGTCTGACTTTGCCCTCATTTCCAAGATATGCCTTGCTACAGTTTCATCATGCGCACGATCAGGCTCATCCCTGATGATGAAGATGAGATCGAATCTTGTGAGAAGCGGAACTGGAAGAGCTACGTTTTCAAGAATGTTCTTGTAAGGGTCGTACTTTCCCATTTCTGGATTTGCAGCGGCCAAGATGCTTGTTCTTGCATTAAGTGTTGCCACGATTCCTCCCTTCGCGACGCTTGCAGTTTGCTGCTCCATCACCTCATGAAGTGCGGATCTGTCTTCGTCTCTCATCTTGTCAAATTCGTCGATGCAGGCAACCCCAAGATCCGCAAGCACAGTTGCGCCCGCTTCAAGCATCAACATCCCATTCTTCTCCTTGACGACGGCAGCTGTGAGCCCTGCGGCGGTCGAACCCCTGCCGCTTGTGAACAGGCCGCGCGGAGCGACTCTTGCCACGTATTTTAGGAGCTCCGATTTTGCTGTTCCAGGATCTCCGACAAGAAGTATTGAGATATCGCCTCGGAGCGTAGATCCATCAGGAAGTTTCTTCTGGGGAGATCCCACCATGAGGAGCAGAACAGCTTCCTTGTGTAGTTCGTGCCCAACGATTGAAGGCGCAATCGAAGCGACTATTCGTTCAAAAGCCCCAGGCTGAGACGCAATAGCTTTGATCTGTTCTTCCTCTTCCCGTGTGATCTCCATCTCACCTGGTCTCTTACCTAGTTGCTCGATGTAGTTTGCCTCTATCCTGTTTGTGAAAAGTCTCAGGCGAATTGAACTCGTTGGAGATTCGGGTTCAGCTCTTACTATCCCCGTGAGGGCGATTCTGTCTCCAGGTCTTGCACTGTTGACTATGTCTCCGATGAGGTGAACATCAAAGGACTGCGGGAGCTGACCTGGTGGAAGCTCCTCAGGCATCTCCTGAATCTTTATCACCTGAAAATCGATAAACTCAGTCTTTGATTCGTCAAGTTCGAATAACCTAGTTTCCTGACACCTCTCATCATCACATTTCGCGGGTCTTTTCAAAACCAACCCGCTCTGCTCCACAAAGGTAACGTGGCCGTTCGGGCAAACAAAAGCCGCGTTTACTGCCAGAGGTTTGAGCTCGGAGGTTCTTGTGACCATGCCAGCGACCATGATGAGCATGTTGAGCTGACTTTTGGTGACATCCCGAAGGGAGGTGCGGTCTGTTAATTGCCTAATCCTGACCTTGAGCTCCCGAGAAATCTTATCAGCGTAGATCGGATTTTCAGTGTTCAGGGTTTCTAATGCAGCTGAGTCAAAAGATTTGAGATATAGAGCTGGGTTTCTTACGAGTTCTGTTGCAAGATCGGTGTTGTATACGAGCAGATCAGGAAAGTCGACGACGACGCTCTTCCCATTCTTTGCGGGAAGCTGCGAGATTTGGATTCTATACTTGAGTTCGTTCTTGTTGTCCTTGAAAGTTTTCAAAAACTCTACAAATAGATCTTTGATTTTCGATTCAGAATACTCGAGCAATCAAGTTCCTACCTTCCCTCGGTAAGTATGATTCGCCAAGAGCGGATCATGGAATAAACAGCATCGAAGAGCTCGTACTCCTCAGGTGTAAGCTTGTCTCGGATATCAGCAGGTGGAGATAATGAAGCCGCTATTGTAAGAATCTTTCGAAGGCGCATCGCAATGAGATCGTAAATGAACATCTTCGTCCTCTCAAGCTCGTTAAGCATCGTGGGCTTTGAGTTCACGAGCTCTCTCGCGTAAGCAAGATGACGTCTCACCTTCAGGTAGAAATCTCGTCTGATTTCAGCTAGCTGATTCTGACCCGCCATCTTCTCCCTGTTTACTGCCTTGAACACTTCCGCCGAGAAACTCTCTTCCTGATATTCACAGAACCCAAGACTTGTAAAGACTTCAGCGATCCAACGAGGAAGATCCACTGCATCGCCCTGATTGAGTGCTTCCAAGTGAACGCTCCCTATGTCTATCTTTGGTAGACTTTGCTTGACAGAAAGCCTAGTTCCAGAGAGGAGGTAGGCTATTTCTCGATCTTTTATGAACTGGATCAATGCATCCGAGGTCAGGGAGGAAGTGTGCTGATCTTCTCTTTCCTTTTGCGGCTGCTGCTGTTGGGTCAATTGCATTTGAAGGCCTGCGTAGGCCCTTGATATAATTTTGGTAGAATTCAAATGATCGGGGACGCTCAGCTTCTCTTTCCTTCCATTCAGACAAGGCGAGTCCAAATCCTTATCCGCTCGTTGGCACGCAGACTGGTTCAGATTTTTGAAATGAGTAAAGAATCTGATCTCATGTGGGTCGAAAAATACAGACCGGTTGAGCTCTCACAGATCATAAACCAAGAGGATACGGTAAAGAGGCTGAAAGCACTCGTCAAAAATCCTCTTGAGATGCCACATCTTCTCTTCGCAGGGCCGCCTGGAACTGGAAAGACAACGGCTGCACTTTGCGTTGCAAGAGAAATTATGAAAGATTATTGGAGAGATTACACACTTGAGCTGAACGCTTCCAACGAGAGAGGGATCGACACTGTCAGGGAGCGAATAAAGAACTTTGCAAGCTACGCCTCTCCTGGAAACGGAGTTCCTTTTCGAATTGTTCTTCTCGACGAGTCGGATGCGATGACTCATGACGCTCAGACTGCTCTTAGGAGAATCATGGAGGAAAGCTTTCGAACTGCGAGGTTCATTCTCACTGCAAACTACAGCTCGAACATAATTGAGCCGATCCAAAGCAGATGCGCCATATTCAAGTTTCAAAGGCTAGGTAGGGACGTAGTGGTGGAATATCTCGCCACTATTTGCAAAAAGGAAGGAGTAAAATGCACAAAGGCCGCACTTGGACTGGTTTATGACAATACTGAAGGAGACCTTCGCCACGCCCTCAACCTCCTTCAAGCGGCCTCCACTATGGGCGAAATCACGGAGGAAAGTGTGAAAAGAGTCAGCGGTCTTTCGGGAAAGGCAAAAGTTGCGGAGGTCATAGAAACCGCTCTCAGAGGGGACTTTTCAAGCGCGAGGCTCAAGATGATCGAACTCCTTCAGGTTGGGGGGATGTCAGAGCACGACTTTATCAAATTCGCCTCAGATGCTCTTTCGAAATCGGATTTTTCATCATCGATAGAAGCTCTTCAGGCGACTGCAGATACGGACTATCGTCTGCTTTTGGGTGCAAACCCGGACATCCAGCTGACTGCCTACCTTGCAAGGCTTGCGGAAATTGGAAGAAGGCAGAAAGGACAATTATCTGATGAGAGAGACAATTAGCAGTCTTCATCTATTCTCATGCTGAGAATATCAAGGAATGAGTTCCCCCCTCTTTATCTCGTTTCCAAGAAAGAGAAGCAAAGCCGAGCCATTCACACTAGAAGAGAAAGAAATAGAGAGCGAAGCTCGCAATTAAGGAGAAACAAGAAGAGAGGAAGGTAAGAAGGCAGAAATTGGAATTTGGTCTCCCGCGTGGAATGCGTGACATACTTCCCGAGGAATTTGAATCAGCGGAGATTATCAGATCGGCCTTCCTTGACACGAGCAGACTATTCGATTACAAGATTATGGAGCCTTCCCCGCTCGAGCTTGTCGAAACCCTTGAAGCAAAGAGCGGCCCTTCGATAAGAGATGAGATATATTTCTTCAAAGACAAGAGTCAGAGAGAGCTGGGTCTCAGGTTTGATCTCACTCTCGGGCTTACAAGGTATGTTTCTTCACGAAAGGATCTGAGTCCTCCGATTCGAGTTGGTTCCTTCGCATCTGTCTGGAGGTACGAAGAACCGCAGTACGGAAAGTATAGATGGTTCTATCAGTGGGACGCAGAGCTCTTTGGACGTCCAAAGGACGTCGAGGCAGACGCCGAGGTGATCGAATTTTCCTCAACTATCTTTCGTAAGATTGGGGCTAAACCCAAGATCCTCATCGGCTCAAGGAGAGTCATCGAAGAGTTCGTGAGGAAAGAGCTTCAGATAGTCGATGAAAACAAGATTCTTGATATTCTGCGAGCAATCGACAAACTATCAAAGAAGAGCATTTCTCAAATTGCAGAAGAGTACTCGAACAGTTTCTCACTTCAAGATTTCAACAAGGTCGTCAAATTTGTTAGAACGGAAGGAAGGATGCTGTCATCTTCTCCTGACTCTTCTGGTTTATCTGGAAACAACAGGGTAGATCTGAGTGAAGTCCTTGAAATCATAGACTCACTTAGGGCTCGTGGGGTACAAGATGTTGAAATCGACTTGAGCATCGCAAGAGGGCTGGACTACTACACCGACATGGTCTTCGAAGCCATAGACTCAAAGGACACAAAACTGGGCTCGCTCTGCGGTGGTGGGAGATACGATTCTCTTCCTCCTCTGTATGGAAGATCTGATCTTGGCGCAACAGGAGTAGCCGGTGGAATCGAGCGAGCGATACTTGCAATCGGCTCTAAATCGCTGTCTCAGAACTTTCAAGGAAGGAAGAAAGCCTTCGTGGCACCAGTAGGAGACAAGAAGGAGATAGTTCGCGAAGCGGCTTCAGCTGCGGCTGAGCTTCGAAGAAACGACATTCCCGCTCAGTCAGAAATAACTGGAAAGAGTCTTCGCAAGATACTCGAGGCTCATTCAGGTTCGGGAGTTGAAGCCATAGTTTTGATTGGCGAGCGAGAGCTTACGAGCAGGTCGGTAAAAATAAAGTGGATGAAAGAAGGAAAGGAAGAAACTGTAAAACGCGAAGATCTTGTCAGAGTTCTAAAAAGCGCCTAGAAGGATTCCCATATCTCGATTTCTCTCTGCTTTCTTCCTCTTTCTCCTCTTCCAGCATTTTCTGGATCATATAAAGCGATATTCAATTTTCTTCCTAATTTGCATCATCGCTCCCCCTTCTTATTTTCTTATGACGCGGCTTTTCAAGGAAGGAAGAAAGCAAGGAAGGAAGATCAGTCTGAGAAAGAGACCCTGCTCTATTTTGGAGTGATCTTGATTGCTACTGTTGGACACACAGTTTCGCACGCCATGCAGAAAATGCAGTCTGCTTCTCTGATGGGGTCAATCTTGTCAGTTCGAAACTGCTCCCACTGCTCTGATCCTTTTTCAATCTTGACATCGTTGCCAGATCCTCCCTGACCGTCTCCTCTCAGGAACCAACCGAACACGTTGACAGGGCAAACATCGGAACACTGTCCGTCCGCAATACACGCTTCCCAATCAACTGCCACCGCAGTGCCATGGATTCCAAAAGAAGTTGGATATGGCTTTCCGTCCGCATCCAGTCGCTGAATGCCTTCTGCTCTCACTTCGTGCCCTTCATGGGTTCCAGTAACAGGATATTCGTTGGGCTTTGAAAGGAAATCAGGGTCGATAGGTTTTGGTTTGTAATCGAGCTCCGAGAGTTCTACCATCTGAATTTAAAACCCCTTCTCTTTCTTTTATTTGTCAGATTCCTTATCCGAGGTAGCGGATATATAATGTTAGACCTAAGGAGCAGAGATTGAAAGGTCAACAAAATGTGTGATGAGATTCTGGGGAACTTTTGCTACTCTTCCTGCTCCTGATTTCTTGAAGTCGTGCCTACTGGATGAGAAATGCAATCCGCGCGGAATGGAGACTTAAAGATCGATAGATAGAAACTTTTCTGAATTGTGTCGATCTTAAGCATTCGGAAATTCAGATCGAAATGTTCTGTTATATCGGAGTTTTTGAAATGTTCCGTATGGTCATCTAGGCAATTTGAAAATCATCTTCTAATTCCGAACAGAATCTAGAGCAGTATAACAGCTTTCGATAAGATCTGGAAATGGTTGTAGAAGTATCGCATTTGGGATTTCGGGCTGAGGAGAGAAATCAATATTTAACGCAGATCAACCTTCTCATCTAGAGCAAAGGCCAGTTTTTTGATTGAAGTCAAGACCCGAATCAGAAGTGCGGCGACCGGGATTTGAACCCGGGTTACCAGCGCACTGCTCTCCCCCTGAACATTTGTCGAGTCAGGAAAGGATTGGCAGGCTGATGTCCTAGACCAGGCTTTCCCACAATCACCTGAAGTGTTGGATTTTCTAGTTCACCATGAACTGACATCTAGGGAGAGAGAGACAGAAAAGAAGGATATTGTGTCTAGACGATCGCCGCTATTCTAACTACACATTCTTTGACTGCAGATGATTGTAATCATCATAAAACGATTTCGAATGTTCGATGGTAGAGAGAGCCTAGAATGTTCCAAGCAGTTCTAGGAAAAGAGTTATCGCCTCGGGAAATGAAAGGATTAATTTGGTAGTGTGCGAAAACAACACTTTTAATCGAGTGTTTCGAAGGAAACTGAAAAGTGCTATATCTGGGCCGGTCGTCTAGCCTCGGATTAGTGGCACTCTCACCATTAACCGCTAGAATGGTAGGATACTGAGGCTCGGAAGTTTGAAGAGCTTCGCCTTGTCGAACAGCTGAATAAGCGTATCAGCTCGCAAACTTTGGCATGGTGGGGGTCCTGGGTTCAAATCCCAGCCGGTCCATCTTGCTACAATTAGATAGAACAGGAGGGGGTAAACTGTCTCAGGTCGCATCCGATCTCTTGAAACGAGTAGGATTGGAATCCATGAGTTCGCAGGTCTGACCGGATTCGCCTTTCCCTCGCGTTTTATGCGAATTCAAATCCGCGGCACAATAAAGACCGACCTCTTATTCGGAATTTCCTTTGTTTCCAAATGATCATTAATCGGAACGTTGCCCTTAGCTTCCATGAATTCTTCTACTGCTTCCCCAAAAGGTTGACAGAGGCGATGCGAAAAAGAAAACTGCGGGGTTTTATCAGAATCCGACTTTGCTTACCGCTTCTTGGTACTCTTCCTAATGCTTCAGCGCACCAGTGTAAAGACCAGCAATTAGAAAGATAACAATCACTTTTGTTCTTTGTATGCTTAAAGCCTCTCAGAGAAATCTTCGTCAATCAGATCTTAATCCTAGGAGAGTGATCCTCACCTAACAATTGATTTTCAATGAAAAGCTATCGGGCCCGAATGCATTGTTCGAAGGGACGGAGAGCCCCTGAGAAGAGATGGAGATAATGATCGATTACGCCAAATTTCTTGTTCGGCGAAAATCAAGGGCGCTCGTCCTTGGCGGACCTGATATGAAGAAATGAGGCGTCATTGACCATTCGTCCAGAAAATGTCCTCACATCAAACAAGTACTTGTCACTAAGCTTTTAGTAGAGTAAATGTTTGGGACAATTCTATGAGACAACTAGATCCGCAAATCATACCAAGGTTCGGTGGCATTTCCACCTTCGCAAGACTACCGATCAGCACAGAGCTCGATGATGTAAAGGCAGCGTTTGTGGGCGTCCCATTTGATGATGCTACGACCTTTCGGCCGGGTGCAAGATTTGGACCCTCAGGAATAAGGCAAGGCTCTAGACTCTTGCGTCCTTACAACCCCTTCGTCGACGTATACCCCTTCGATTTGCTCAATTCATCCGATTTCGGCGATCTCAAAACCGTCCCCGGATATACAGAGGATACAATTGCAAGCATCCAAAAGGCAGTCGGAGAAATAGTCTCAAAGAAAAAGACAATCCCCTTTCTTGCTGGTGGAGATCATGTAATAGCTCTCCCAAATCTCAGAGCAATGCATCTTACTTATGGTAGGGTAAATCTCGTTCATCTCGACTCTCATTATGATTTCTGGGATAATTACTGGGGGAAGAAATACACACATGGAACGTGGCTCCGCAGAGCGAGAGAGGAAGAAATTCTCAATGAGGTTGTTCAGATCGGGATACGGGGCTCGCTTTATTCAAAGGAAGATGTTGAAGATGCAAAGAAACTAGGGATTACTTATTATGCAATATCGAATACGAGAGATGACATTGGTCAAGTAATCAAACATGTGAATTCTCTTCGAGGTAAAACTTACCTCTCTTTAGACATTGATGTCGCAGATCCGGCGTTCGCACCCGGAACAGGCACACCGGAGGTTGGAGGACTTACAAGCCTTGAGCTTGTACAGCTCATTCGCTCTTTTGATTTCGATCTTTGCGGCATGGAAGTCGTGGAGGTCTCGCCGCCTTATGATGTAAGCGAACTTACGACAATGCTAGCGGCCAACCTGATTTACGAAGGAATGAGTGTTCTTGCTAGGCGCCTTAAGTAAGCTATAGGCTTTCTTCTCCCCTTACTTTCGCCTTACCAAGCCGGTTCATGTTTGATCTGACGCAAGTCCCGCGTCTTCTATCACCGCTCGAGCCGCATTGTAACCATTCGCTCCTGTAACTCCACCGCCTGGATGCGTTCCGGAACCGCACAAATAAAGCCCCCTGATTGGGGTGCGGTATTGGGTCCACCTAGGAACAGGACGAAAGAAGAACATTTGATCTGGGGTCATCTCCATGTGAAAGATATTCCCTCTTGGCAGAAGGAACTCACGTTCCAAGTCAAGCGGAGTTAGGACTTCCCTGTTAATGACTGCATTTTTCAAATTCGGCGCATATTCAGAAAGAGTGTCGATTACGTTGTCTCCGACCTCTTCCCTTATCTCATCCCAGCTTCCTTCCCTGAGATTATAGGGAAAGTACTGAGCAAAGACGGACATTGTGTGCTTGCCACTTGGAGCAAGATCCGGGTCGTTCGCGGAATGGTAGACTACACGTAAGAAAGGATGACTTGAAGGGCGACCGTACTTAGCATCATCGAAGGCTCTTTCGCAATATTCAACTGACGGCCCTATGCTCGTTATCCCTCTATGCTCAAGCCCGACCCTTCCTACTTCAGTAGTTAGTGCAGAGTACTTTGGCAGCTCTTGAAGAGCTGCGTTAAGCTTCAAAACGCACCCTTCGTCCTTGATTTTCTCAACTGATTTGACAAATTTCTGATCGAGACATTCCTTTCCGACCAACTTGAGGAAGGTTTGCTTTGGATCTGCGTTAGAAACCACGTATTTTGCGTAAACTCTTTCTCCATCCTCAAGCTCTATCCCTGTGGCCTTTCCATCTTTGACAATTATTTTTCTAACTGCCTTTCCTGTCATTATCCGAGCACCAAAATTTCGAGCGCTCTGCGCTATAGCCTCGCTTAGTGCCCCCATGCCTCCCTTGAGATATCCCCAGATGCCTGTCTCTCCGCTTGAGCCGCCAATTACGTGATGGGCCAAGATGTAGGCGCTCCCTGGAGTCTTTGGGCCAACCAATGTACCGATCAGGCCTCTAGGACAAATCGCTGCCTTCACATAATCTGATTCAAAATATTCGTCAAGAACCTCAGATACGCTGGAAAAAGTCAATACTTTTAGGGCATCAAGAGCTTCGGAGCTCTCAAAGAAGGATGCAAAATCAGCAAATTTTGGAGGAGGGCTCAGCATTAGAGGGGAAAGTATTGCGGCAACATCTTTCCAGAACTGCAAATAGTTCTCATAGCGTCTTGCGTCTCTGTGGGAGAACTTTTCGAATTCTTGAGATGTCTTCTTTGCGTCTCCCCAGATGAAGATGTGCTTGCCGTCAGGAAAAGGTACGAACAAGTCTGGATCGGTTGAGACCACTCGAAGTCCGTACCTCTCGAGCTCTAAATCGCGAGAAATCTGCGGGTCGAACAGGCTGTACGCATAGGAGAGCCTGCTTATCCTGTACCCCTTCCAGAGTTCCTCAGTTATCGCGGCTCCTCCTACGATATTCCTTTTCTCAAATAAAGCCACCTTGAACCCCGCTTTTGCAAGGTAAGCAGCACTGACCAGTCCATTATGGCCTCCCCCAATGATGAGCACATCAAACTCTTCTGAGTGCAAACGTATCACCTACGAAGATCCTTTGCATACTCTATAGAAAATAGTCAGCTCTTATGATTTAAGAGCAGGAGGATCGCTTGAGATGCCTCGAGTAAGGAGTAAGCTTAAGAGACCATGAAAAATTTGCGTGTCGCGGTTGCACAGATGGACTGTATCCTTGGGGACAAGGATAAGAACCTCGAAACCATCGAACGCCTTGCAAGGACGGTAGCCCGACGTAGCCCAGACCTAGTTTGCTTTCCAGAACTCGCCACAACTGGATATTCTTTGAACGAAAGATGGGACGATCTTGCAGAAAGAATCCCAGGGAAAAGCTCAGATTTCCTTTCGGATATTGCAAGAAAGTTCAATTTCGCATTGGTCTGTGGAATCGTGGAGAGAGACAGTGAAAAGCACAATCGAATCTACGATTCGGCGGTAATCTATGATCGAAACGGCATGCTCATTGGTTCATATAGAAAGGTACATCTCTGGGCTGAAGAAAGAAAATACTTCACCCCAGGCAACAGTTTTACAGTTTTCAAGACGGACAAATTTCACACTATAGGTGTGGGAATATGTTATGATCTCGAATTTCCAGAGTCTTCGAGATCCATGGCACTCCAAGGCGCACAGCTTGTTCTATTTCCTTCTGCTGAAATGAAACCAATGGAAAATCACATTGAGACATATCTCAAAAGTAGATCGGCAGAAAATTGCATATTCACTGCTTTCTCAAATAGAATTGGGAAAGAGGGAGAGACAGTATTCTTCGGGCAAAGCCAGATTGTTTCCCCCAGTTGCAAAGCACTTGCAAAAGTGGCCAAAAAAGCAGAGGGATTCGCAGTAGCTGATCTTGATTTTTCTCTTCTTGAAAAGGAAAGATGCTCGACGTTGCCTTATCTTAGCCAACGTGTCCCAAGTGCCTACTGCCTCTCCCAAAGTGAAGAAAATGAGTAAATGGCCTAATTCATTACTTTGAGTAGGCCATAGATGCCAACTGGCCACAATTTAGGAAGCCTTAAATCCACCAAACAAATTCAAAGCGCTTCGTGAGTCGCGTATTTCTCCGGGACGCTACAGGACTCGTTAGAGAATTCGGCGTCTTCGATACAATTTGGATAAATCTTTCTCTCGTGGGAATCTTTTTCTCGTTAACGTTTGTCGCATCGTCAGCACCTTTGGTTGCTGGAGATCCGCTATTTGGAGGTCTCATAGCACTTGTAGGAATGTTCATCGTCGGACTTGCCTTCTCGATTGTTTCGATTCTCACCCCGAGGACCGCGGGCGACTATGTCTTTACTAGCAGATATCTGCACCCAGCGCTTGGGTTCGTGGGGAACGCGGGCTACTATGTTGCAACCGTTCCGCTTTTCATCGGGATTACGATAGTAACAATAGAATCCTTTGGGTTCAGCGCACTTTTCGCTTATTGGGGATTGTACTTCAAGAGCGCCTCTCTACTCAATCTTGCTTCTCTTCTATACAGCAATCCCTCTTACGAATACGGAGTGGGAGCAGGAACAACGATACTGATTTGCCTGATTGCATTCTTTGGATACAAGATTTTCAAGGCACTTAACAATGTCGTCCTCCCCTTGATCTTGATTGGAGTTGCAGTCATGTTTGCAGTCCTTGCCTTCACCCCGCAGACAGTCGCCTCTACGCGACTGGATGAGCTTACTGGGAACTCTACATTTGTTTCGAGCATAACAAATCTTGCTCCAGCCAGCCCCACGACACTTGTTGGGACACTTTCGCTGAACGGCATATACGTGGTAGGATTCTCGTACATAATTTCTGCGATTTATGTTGCCGGAGAGGTCAAGCAAGTGAAGAAGAACATGCCTCTTGCAATACTTGGAACGCTTTTCATAACGATGGTCATTTTCACTGGTGCAACCTTACTTAGCTATCACGCCTTTGGATACGGTTTCCTATCAAACATTTACACGCAATCAATACTCAACCTTTCCACTCCTCCACCTCTTCCAGCTTTCTTTGTTCCCTACTTGGATTTTCTCTCGGCAGCAATAAGCAACAACGTGTACGTTGGGAGCTTCATAATCATAGTTGCTATCATTCAACTTCTGTGGTATCAGATGAATGCAGTATCGGTGGGAGGAAGACTTCTTCTTTCTTATTCCTTTGACAGAATCATGCCCAGTGCGATGGGCGACGTCAGTTCAAAGTATCACGTTCCAGCGAAGGGCATGCTTGCCTCTCTCATAATCGGGCTAATATCAGGAATTTTCTTCGTCTTACCTGTAGCAGCCAGTGCAGCATTTGCACTCTCTTCAGCAGCGGTCGCGATAATCATGGTCTTTCCAATCACGATGGTCGGAATCGCGCTTATCACTTACAGGATCAGGAAGTCAGAAGATTACAAGAAAAGCTCGATCGCGAATTCCTATCTTGGCGGAGGAGTATACTGGTTTGCCGCCGTTTTCACGATAGTCTATGGCCTTTTCACATTTTACCAATACTTGTTCAATAAAAACGTCTTTGCTTCTGCAGGCAGCACAATTGGTTACGAATACATCTTCATCCCGATAATTGTTCTGTTCATCATCTATTATGTTTCGAAGAGCATTAACGCTCGCAGGGGAATAAAATTTGACAAGATATTCCAAGAGATTCCTCCTGAGTAAACATACTCTTACTCTCTTTACCCTACCGGGTAGAAGTTACCACCAAGGCTGTCGCTCGTTGCTTGCTTTTTCCTTTGCGATCCGGCATTCAAAATCTAACAGAAAAAATCGTTTTTCTATCTCATTACTAGGCGGAGGCAGGCGGCTCGATAGAAACACAAGCTTACCGCGAAGATCTCTGCACTTCCGGTTTTTGTTCTCCTTCGACCACTAGATTTCAACAGTTCAAATTAAGGAAGATTAGTCCTCGTTATTGAATGAGATGTTCTCTATGATTGAGGGGGTTCAAGTGATCGCTATTGACTGAAGAACCGGATGCTTCCAAACGATTTGCTATTCAAATTGTTCCCAAGAGATCCGACGCTTTCCTTTCAGAGCTCAGAGGTGGCGAACATGGATGCCTTTTCTACATTAACGAATCCGATAGGAAGAGGCTACAATATCTATTTCTGAAAACTGGACTGGAGCAAAGGTGGTTCTGCGTTTATGCTACAGCGACCGAAGAGCCACAGGAAGTGAGGCAGTCAATGAAAAATTACCAGCTCGATCCCGATGAACACAGTCAAGATCTGCTGATTATCCGCGGTGAAGAACTCTTTGATGATCCCAGAAACCCCAATCTGGAAAAGTGGCTTACGAGCGTCTCGAATATTTACAATCAGGCCATTGGAATCGGGAAAAGAGGAGTGAGGATTTCAGCAGATCTTTCATCGTATTTCCTGAAACTTGGTCTTGTGGAACAATGGTTCCGCCTAGAGTCGTCTCTTGCGAAAAGATTTGATAAAGAGCTTTGCGTTCTATGCGCTTACGACATGAGAGAATTCATGCCATCCAAGGGAAGCAATTCCTCTGATGTTCTCGAGTATTACGCGAAGCTGTCACGAACCTATCAGAAATTCCTTGGCATTCACAGTTTTGCGATTATTCCTACTAGTACGGAAATTGCGAATTTGGTCATTGCACTCGAGTAATACAGAGCGACGTTGCCCAAACAGAGGTCAAAACCCTTGTAATCTCACAAAAAAAAGGACAGCAGATCCGGACGAATTGAAAAAAGGAATTCCCGAGCACATTTTTAAGAACGCAATATGCTCTTTCGAGTCTCAGAATATTTTGGCTCTTGTCAGGGAGCAACAAGAGAAATAAAGTGACTCTAGAGCATCTTCAGATTCAAGGGTTTTTTTCCTAATCTACACTCTGAGTGCTCCCCTGCTGTCAGAACAGATTGCCCTATACTACCTTGATTTCTACATCGATTCCTTTTGCTTCAGCTTCCAAGCGAGCTCGGATGCAATTTGTTGCCTAGTCTTACCCTCTGTAACTATTCCTTCGTTCCTAGCCGCAACGATAATCGGATCTTCTGCTGCCGCAGAACTCTGAAGAGTAGTTGGGTAGACTGGGGGTGGAGGAGGTGGTGGAGAATTTGAAGTAACCTGTTGACCCTGGGTAGGAGACCCCTTCCAAGCTTCATTGAATTCACGCCTTGCTTGGCCTATTGAGCGAGCAAATTGTGGAATCTTGTTTGCGCCGAAGAGGAACACTACGACTGCGATTATCAGAATCCAAACTACTGGATCGTCCCAGGCCATTAGCGGTTTCCCTTGGAGGGCTTCTGGCGCTCTAGATTATTTAAGCGTTGATCGATCTTT
>CADDZS010000033.1 GCA_902812485.1 archaeon | reverse complement strand
GACTCCTCCACCCAAGCATTTCTAAGAGATCAATGAGTGTGGGCGAGGAAAAAAAGAGGTGCAAGTGACTTACCGCTTTCAATGGCGACAAGTCCTCCTCCCCCACTTTTATATCAAACGAAAAAAAGAGAAGTCACTCTCTAACTGAGCATCTGGGCAATTGTCTAAATTCGGCTGCTTATATCCAAATAGAGTACCTTGGCTATTTCCCCTCAATGATTGACGTCCATTGCACTCAAGATCTCTTTCAGGTTCTACAAAATAATTCTTGAACCTCAAAAAAAAGGAGAGGCCGGTTTCAAAGGTGCAATAATCTCCTGCGGATATACCTGTGATCCGCAATCTTCAAGAGCTTTGTCGAGTCTCAATTTTTTCTCAATTTCTGTTTCGTCCTGAATTTAAGCTGTCTTCTCAGGTCGGTTTCAGTATCCTGCCATGTTTTGTCAGACTTTGTTCCCATTTGTTCAATTATTATCCCGTATGATTTCCATGAAATACAATCTAAAAATTGCAAAGATAATGAGCTATTTCTGGTTTTGTTTCACCAAATTGGATTTTCGCGATCTTCACCGCGGCGAACTCGTCAAAACGAAAAAGAACGAAAGAATAGTCGCCAAGTATCAGACACAGACCTACACTCTGAAATACCAGAAATTTTGTTTTTCCACTTCCTTCTGAGCTTTAGAAATTCATAAAATGTTGCACAAAAAGAGCAATGAATTCGGTTTGAATTTGAACATAGAAGAGATACCAACTCCTTCGATCGTAATCGATCTGGACATTTTAGAGGAAAACATACGCAAGATGGCTCAATATTGCAGATCGGTGAAATGCAATTTGAGACCACACGCGAAGGCGCACAAGAATCCATTTGTCGCAAGAAAGCAGATTGAAGCTGGTGCAGTGGGATTGTGCTGTCAGACGCTCGAAGAGGTGGAGGCCTTGGTTCTAGGCGGAGTCAACAGCGAGATACTCTTCACCAATATGGTGTCTACAAAGACAGCGATCGAAAGATTGCTAACTCTATGCAAAAACGGCGATGTCATGATAACACTCGACAGCCTAGAGAACGGGGAAAATCTGGCTAGGGCTGCAAGGCACAGAGGCCTCGTGTTAGACTTCATTCTCGAAGTGAACGTGGGTCAGAACCGCACTGGTTCAGAGCCTGGCGAAGAAGCCGCTTCGCTTGCTTTTGAGCTCTCGCGAACTGAGGGGTTACGCTTCCGCGGATTGATGGGATACGAGGGGCACCTCCAAACTAGCATCCCAGAGTTTGACAAGAGAAAGAAAGAAGTCCACTCTGCTCTTAGCAAACTCCAGAAGAGCATCGAGGAGGCAAGGAAGCTAGGACTTGATCCTGAGATAGTGACTGCAGGCGGAAGCGGAACGTACAACATAACAGCTGAAGTTCCTGGAGTGACAGAGATCCAACCGGGATCGTACATAGTGATGGACGCAAGGTATAACTTGATCGACACACTCGGACGCGATTTCAAGAACTCGCTATTTTTGATCTCGAGCGTCGTGAGCACTCGAGGAGATGATCGTGTGATAATAGATATGGGCTGGAAGGCTTGTTCTCTGGAATACCAGATAATTGGTTACGATGGAATGCCAAAGGCAGTGGGATACGATCCCGGGGAGATCACCTACTCCCCAGGAGGAGACGAACATGGAATACTCAAAATCGCGCAGGGAGTCGAGGCTAGCAGGAGGCCCAAGCTCGGAGACAGGATCAAGTTCATACCGAGCCACTGCGATACCACAGTAAACTTGTACTCGAAATTCTATGGAGTGAGGAAGAAGGGAGAGGTTGAGATAGTTTGCCCAATCGCGCGGAGATGATGAAATGAGTGGATCCCGCGTCATCGATCGAAGCACTTGAAAACGTAGCTGCAAGTGAAGAGACTCGCCCAATTGTGGTAGACTCTCACCTAGATCTCGCCTTCAACGCACTCTCCCTCAAGCGCGACCTTCTTCTTGAGATAGAGGAGATAAGGCGGCGTGAGGAGCAAATGCACTCTTACGGGATTCCAACCGTCTCGCTTCCTGAGCTCCTTCGCGGGAACGTGAAAGTTGTCTTTGCCACGCTTTGGACAAATCCGTGCAACAACCAGGTCATCGATGTCAGGCCTTGCTACTCGAACCAAGAAGAGGCGCACGGCCAGGCGTTGCAACAGATCGAGTATTACGAGAGGCTCGAGAAAGGTGATCGTGGAGTGATCTCGATTATAAGGACAAAGGATGATCTCGAAGATGCCCTAACTCAAAGCGATTCGAGGAATTCAGTGGGCGTGGTGATATTGATGGAGGGAGCCGATCCGATTCGCGAGCCAAAAGAAGTTCGCGAGTGGTTTCGAAGAGGTGTGCGAATAGTTGGCCCAGCTTGGAAAGCTACGCGCTACGCTGGGGGGACTGGCGCACCTGGACCTCTCACGCAAGATGGGAGAAACCTCCTTGAAGAGATGCAATCTCTCGGGATGATCCTCGATGGCTCTCACTTCTCAGAAGAGAGTTTCTTCGAGGCGCTCGATCGATTCAAAGGAGAGTTTGTCGTGAGCCATGCGAACAGCAGAGTCTTCTCTCCAAGCGATAGACATCTTTCAGATGAGATGATAAGCAGTGTGACAAAGCGGGAAGGAGTGATAGGAACAGTGCTTTACAACGCGTTTCTCGATGGGAGCTGGAAAAAGGGGAGCGGGAAGGAGGAGATAACTCTCGCACATGTCGTACGCAACTTGAGGCATGTTTGTAGCGTTGCTGGTGATAGATTGCATGTGGGGATAGGCTCAGATCTAGACGGCGGATTTGGGGCTGAATCCACGCCTAAAGAAATCGACACAATCGCAGATATCCAGAAACTCGGGACTGCGCTTGCACGTGAGGGTTTTTCCACTTCTGATGTCTCGAACGTACTGGGTCAGAACTGGATACGCGTCCTTCGTAGAGCCTTACCTAGCAAATAGTCGAGATTCTTCTGATTGGAAGCAAAATCGTTTCCTTTCCTAAACGAAAGGTGGATTTACGAGAAATAAGCAAGCGAATCAATGCCCATCTTCTCTTCTTTTCTTAAACGCTCGAGAACGCTTAAAAGTAAAATTTTAGAAATTATGGAAGAGATTCGATGGTTTCAAGCACGTCCCAGCAGTACAAGATTATACCACAAAGAAAACCTCCGTATCTTTATCCTTGGAGTGGCCCGATTCCAGTTCAATCTGTCAGAGGAAAGCCTCGTGAGATGGGATTGCAAATTGGGAGGCACAACAAGGAACTGATTTCAAAAACAGTTCGTGAGACATGGGGATTTCTAGAAGAAGTTCTGAAACTGACTAAGCAAGAAATTTCAGAAGATCTGGACCAATACGAGAAGAAGATCAAAGGATGCCACTATAGCTTTGCTAGTGAAATGGAAGGAGTGGCCGATGGTGCGGACGTTGGATACAACGATATCGTTCTCCTTAACTCGCACATCAATATTTTATCAATGCGCGGCGGTGAACGTGGACTTCCAGCTTTACTGTGCAGTTCATTCGCAGCATGGGGATCCGCTACTCTCGATGGGAGCCTCGTTTTGGGTCACAATGACGATGGGATCAGGTTCACTGATCAATTTTTGATCCTGCTCGACGCAAGGCCAGAAGAGGGTCGGCATTTTTGCTCTCCGGTGATCCCCGGATATCTAGGATATCATACGGTAGTCAATGATGCTGGTCTCTGTGTGGTTGGGAACGCCTTGGAAAATGGCCCAAAGCCAGAAGAATCAAGAGTGGGTGTTCCAATGTGGACCATCTTCAGATATCTTGCGCAGTTTGTGGATAGTGTTGAATCGGCGATTGATTTCATACGTAAGGTAGACAACGGAATCGCAGGAAGCTTTCTCATCGCGGAGAAATCAGGGAAAGCTGCGATAGTTCACCGCACACCGAGTCATATTGCACTTGTTCACCCCGATGCGGGCAAGTCTTATCTTGCGTTGACTAATCACGCCCTAGATGACGAGATCAGGCGCCACTTGATGGAAAGACCAAAGCCTTCTAACACTTACTATCGGCTCGAATCTATAGTGAAGGCCATCGAGAAGCATCTAGGCAAAATAGATGCCGATCGTGCGATGGAGATAATGAGCACGCATTACGATTCCTCAATTGGAAGGGAAAACCCGAGCGGCAACACTCCTTGCAGGCATTACGAGTACGAAGGTAAGTTTGCCGGAACGTGTAGGAGCGCTGTGGTGAATTTTTCTCAAGAGAGTGCGAAAATCTTTGTGACTCTCGGTAATCCATGCACTGGTTCGTGGGTCGAACTCGATTTGGATTATGCGTAATCCTTCCGAGTCAGTCACTCTCAGAAGCTCTTGTTGTTCTTCTTCCTCCTCTTTCTCCCTCCCCGTTTCGATTTTATTTGATCTTTCAGATTGTTTTCTTCTTTAGTTGAATAATATCGAAGGTTCGCTTGTTCTTTATCAAAAATTGTTAGGGCAAACTCTCAATTGTCAAGAAATGATTATTTGTTGCTAGGTGGCGCGAACTTTATAAATCGCTTTTCGAAACTAATCTCCTCCACAACAAAGATTTGTCCAAGACTTTCGTAAGAGACGCCACCGGCCTCACAAAACAGCTGTCTGGGTGGGATGCTTTAGGCGTAATACTATCAGGAATAGGATTACTGTTTGTCTTTAATGCGATAGGACTGACTGTAGGAATATATCCGAAAGCTAATCCGGTTGTAACCCCAGTATTTGGCTACCTTCTCGTTCTTCCGCTTGCGGCGGTCTATGTTCTATTCAGCATCGCGATGCCGAGAACAGGGGGTGACTACATCTGGACGAGTAGGATATTCCACCCCATAGTTGGTTTCACTATCAACTTTACGATAACACTCATTTCGTTGTCGTTTGTGGGCTCAATAGGAACAGCAGTTGTGAGCTGGGCCGTAAGCGAAGAGCTTTATGATCTGGGTAAAATATATGGGAACTCTGGGCTTGTGAACGAAGCAGTCGCAGTCCAAACACCAAGCACAGAATTCTGGCTCGCGGTCGTTTTCATTATAGTAGCGGCGTTACTCGTAGCTTCGAGCACAAAATGGACAGCAAAATTTCTGAGATATTGGACGTACCTGTCTTGGGTGATAGGAGCTATTTTCATTGTGACCGTGATTTCTGCTGGCACTTCCGGGTTCATTTCGCATTTCAACGCTCTCTCCGGATCCAACTACACTGGCATTATTTCTGCCGGATTGCAAGCCGGAGCGTACAATGGCATGCCTCCAGCGCTATCCTATGATACGCTGTACGCAGGAGCTCTCGGTCTGCTCGGATATTTGGCGTTCAATTATTCAGCTTATTTCGCGTCAGAAGTCAAGCAGAACGTGAGATCCCAGATATTTGCTCAGTTCGGCGGTGTGAGCATTTTCGTTGTTTTCAGCGTGATAATGATAGCGACTATGTACTTTGGAGAAGGCGTTTCGTTCGCAAATTCGATGGCTGTTCTCTGGGGAACAGGCTCGCCTAGCTATCCTTATGTGAATTTGCCCATGGGTTCAGGCCTTTCGATGTTTTGGGCTCCAAACCCAATCCTTGTCACTCTCTTCAACGGGAGCTTCATCGTTGCGTCTTTCGCTTTGGGCGTTTCGATTCTCTTTACACTGAGCAGGAACATTTTCGCCTGGTCCTTTGACAGGGTGGCTCCGGTTGCCCTCGCAGATGTCAATCCTAGGACTGGAACTCCACTCAAGTCAATTTTTGTGATGAGTGTTATAGCATTGTTTTACGCTTATGTAACGAATTACCAGTTCGGAATGCTTGCCGAGATATTCTCCTACGGCACAGCAGGAATATTCCTTGCCTTCATAGTCGTATGTTTAGCTGCCGTGATCTTTCCTTTCAGGAGAAAAGATCTCTTCGACTCTGCGCCTGATATCGCGAAGAAGAGGATAGGAGGTGTGCCGTTGATCTCAATATGTGGCGTTCTCGGGCTGATATCATCGTCTATTGTTATCTATGCAATAATATTGCCTTCCATAGGAGGCCCATTTGCAAAGGTGTTAGTTGAAGGGATAATTCCAACGTTCATAATTGGCGCCGTGCTTTATGCTGTGTCTTACGCTATCAGAAGACACCAAGGAATTAATCTGAATCTGATTCAGAAGGAAATACCTCCAGAGTAGCAACAAAAAAAACTGCACACCACCACCATAATCTCCACCTTCCACTTCGTTGTAATCTGATATTCGCTTTCCACACTCAAATGGGCTGATCTTTCATACAGAGCAAAGCAAAGAAGAAGCCTTCAAGATTTTCAACCCCACGGAGTACGAAGGCTACTTTCAACGAGGCTCAAATTCTTCTAAAACTGAACGAGTTGCAGCAGTCCGAGCGAATCTCCTCTGCTTGGTCTTTTGCTCAACTCGATTTCAAAGCCGATTCTTGGGATGATTTTCTTCAAAGGTATCCCAAGGGAAGCAAGGGCTTCGACTCTTTCTACGCCGTGGGACATTTCCTTGAACTGGCGGGAGTTTTGCTAAAGTACGGAGCCCTAAATGAAGATCTGTTTTTCGAAACCTTTTGGTTTGAGCCAATTTGGAAAAACTTCGAACCGCTTATAATGAGCATGAGAAGAAAATTCAACGAGCCATCTTTGGAAGAAAATTTCGAATACTTATACAAGAGATACCTCGCGTGGAAAAAGAAGAAGAAGAAGAGGAACGATGGATAAGGATAGAAAAGGATCCGAAAATACATAGAAGGAGCAATCGCAGGCAACTCCAAATTATGGGAAAATCGCGACTGCTAAATCTCAAGAAAATGTTCTTTCTCAAAATTTGAAAAGAGAAAGCGCTTTAGGAATTGATGTGAATAAAAGAATAAGATCAGGGGAGAGAGGGGTGTAGAAGTCAAACTTTATGTCAACCATAGCAGTCGCCGGAGGTTTTGGAATGAAAGCTCAGGGGGTGAGAAACGATTACTCGATAGAGTCTAGAAAGCGTTGGCTGAGCTCTGCACTACCCTTTCCATTGGAGGAGTACGAACACAGGCTTGAGAGGGTCCGCCGCGCTGCAAAGCAGAAGGGTTTGGACGCAGTTATAATTCACGGAGACTCGAATGAAATAGGGTACATTCGTTGGATCTCAAACTTCCGACCGATCTATGGCACTGCATTTGTTTTAGTTCCGACTGACGGAGAGCCGTCTCTTGTTTCTGATTCAGTTCTCCACGGGGAGCCAATGCATTCTAACTGGTGGATGACTTGGATAGAAGAAGCGATTCCCGCAAGACATACCCTTGCAAGCCTCACGGAGACCTTGGTCAGCTTGCTCACAAGGAAGCATCTTTCCAAGAGGGGAACAAAACTCGGCTGGGCAGGGGACTATGGGTTCCCAGAGGATAGATTGAAGTCACTGATGCCAGATGTCTCTTTTCAAAATTTCACCGAGGAAATTCTCGCAATCAAAAGTATCAAGTCTCCAAGAGAGGTGAGTATCCAGAGGAAGAACATGAAGATAACTTCTAATTCCATGCAGGCAGGCTGCGAAGCGGCTCGGGCAGGCTTGAGTGAAGCAAAGATTGCGGGGATAATCAACGGGACGATGATGAGCGAAGGAGCCCACGATCTTGCCTTCTACACGATGGTCGTCTCAGGGGCGAGAACCGGCCTCAAGCACTCTCACCCAACAAACAGAAAATTGAGGCACGGGGATATGGTGTACATTGATATGGGTTCGAGCTACTTCGGATATTCTGCCGACATGTCAAGAACTTTCACAGTTGGGAGGCCAAATGAAGTTCAGAAGAGCATACTCGATCTGGCTTACGAAATTCACAGGAAAACTGTAAAGATGATGAAGCCAGGAGCCTTGGTGTCTGAGATAGCCGATGTAGCCTATTCCATTGCAAAGGAAGGCGGATTCGAACCCGACACATACGTCGGCGGACACGGGCTTGGCACGACTCTATTCGATCGCCCTGTCATACTTCCTGGTTCAAATACGAAACTAGAAAAGAACATGATATTTGCATACGAGCCAATGATAGTCCCCATGGAAGTGGGAACAGCTGTAGTCGAAGACGACTATCTAGTCACAGATAGCGGAGTAGAGCGCCTCACGAAATTCGATCAAAAGTTGTGGTAGGATGGGGAAAAAGAAGGAAGGAAGTGCACGCTGTTGCTAAGGAGAATCTATTTCCTGCTGTGGTTGGTGCTACAGATACCATTGACAAAGCGAGATTTGCTCTAGTGCAGTTCGGGAAGAAAATGTAACTTGTTAGAAGTGTAGTGAGAAAAGAATTGTTCCAAGCTCAGAAACCTATGAAATGTCGCCAAATCCATGCACGCAAGGAGGAAGGTGAAGATGTGTTCACCTTCGATTCAAGAGTATATCCTTGGAACTGTCCCATCCCCATCGTGAGAGTGGAAGGAACATCTGAGGAGATGGGAAGCCAGTTTGGAAAGGCCACGAAGGAAACAATAAGAAAAGTCGTTTCTTTCAATGTCCCAACTCTTGAGAATCTTTTGAGCAAATGCCGCATATCAAAGAAGGATCACATATCAAATGCAGAGCATGCGATAACATCTTTCACAGAATCAGAGTATTTGGACGAAATAAACTCCATGGCAGAAGAAGCAGGCGTCTCCTACGATTCCTTGCTTTTGACAAACACAAACATCGATCTCCTTTATGCTCTTCCAAACCCAGAATCCCACGGACCACTCTTTTGCAGTTTCTTCGGCGCTTGGGGGAGAGCAACTTCCGATGGATCCGTGATCGCAGCTCATAATGACGACGGCGGTAGGTTTATGGATCAGTTTTTGGTTCTCAAGATCGCAAGACCAAAGCACGGATATCCATTCGTTTGTCCAACAGTTCCGGGGTATATCGGATATCACAGCATGATCAACTCGTCGCAGACTTATTGCTGTTCGACAGGGCTTGACGATGTCATGAAGAACTCGCAAGTAAGAGAAGATGGCATTCCGAGCTGGGTGTTGTTCCGCTGGTTGGGTCAGTTCTCAAGGGATCGGGAAGATGCCATAAGGAGGTTTCTCTCTGTTCCTAACCTGACATGTATCAATTGGTGTTTTACTAGCAGACTCCACGGAACTAAGATAGTTGAGGCCACCCCGAAGCATCATGCCTTTGCAAAGGCGCTCGGCAAGAGGAAGGATTGGATTGTCTCCGCCGGAAAGACGCTCTGCCCAGAGCTGAATCCTTACCTGAAACGTGTGAACCACCCTAGCGTAGGTGATTATAGATACGAATCGATAAAGAAGGCAGTTGGACAAAGATATGGAATGTTAGATTTAGACGAGGGGATCGAAATAATGTCAGACCATTTCAATTCGTTCACCAATTGCATCGAACCAAGCGAGTACACTGTTTGTCGTCATATGGAATTTTCAGGTAAATTTGCTGGTACATGCAGATCACTTGTGGTCAAATTTTCGAGCGAGGAGGAAGGCAGTGGAGATGGGCGGAGAACTGAAATCTGCGTTTCGCTCGGAAACGGATGCTATGGATACTGGCGAAGATTGAAGTTGGACGACGAATTCAATGTTATCTCTGGGGCGTCGTGAAGGGAAACGTAGCTAGGGGAGGCTTACAAACCGACAGCATTCTAGCCTGAAAATACTTCTTGAATCATCTTTGCGACATCCACTCTTCTTTTAATCTCCGAAAAGGGAATTTCAAATTCCCTCTCAAGATACTTTGGAATATGATCCTTTGATAGCCCTTCGATAAAATGTCCATCGAAGATTGCTTTGCGCAAGGCTATGGGCTCGATTACAGAAGATGAAATTTTGCTTTTACCCTGATTCCCCCGATCAGCTGTCTTCTTTTCTGTCCTTCTACCTACTCGATTCTTCCCCGACTTGACAACATCGACATCAAGAGGACTCAGAGGAGCCCCAAGCTTACGAAGCCTGCGAAGCTCTTGTACAAAGATCCTGCCGTGAACTTCTCTTGCTGAATTTGAGAGCTTTGCATGAGCCATCTCGTGGACCAGCGTCCACAACGTGGCTTTTTCTGACATACCAGATCTGATGTAGATCTTTGCATCAGGGTCGGAGCAGAAGCCGGCTGAGAAGTGACCAAAATTTTTACTTTTCGAGCACAGGTAAACTTTGTACTTGGGTAATATTCTCCTCGAGAAATATTTGTCATTAAACTCTGCGAAGATCCTCTCGAGTTCGGTATTCCTCTTGCATTTTGATTTGACAAATGGATTATACCTCGTTTGTTTGCAAGCTGTGTTTTCACTTGACATGTTTGAAAGAACATCTATGTTCATCTTAAAGGGTTGCTACGAATTCGAGGATCGCTGACTACCTATTCATTCTCCTCCTCCTACCTTCGCAAAAATCTTGCAATTTGAGGAGAAAGCTAAATCAAATAAGAGAGCACGCTCTTTCTTCCCGCTCTTTTCCCTAAAGATTTTATTGGAAACTTTCTAGACTTAATCTCTTCGAGATCAGATCCGAAGTGAATTCTGATTCAATCGCTAACAATGTCAGCAACAAGAAAATGGAGAGCGGTGTTCTCGGGCTTGATTCCATGCTCGGAGGAGGATTCCCTAGAGGTAGGGTGATTCTTGTTTTGGGAGAGCCTGGGACTGGAAAGACGATTCTCTCTTCGCAATTTCTCTACGCCGGGGCGTCTAAGAAAAGCACCGATGGCTCGAATTTGGAGAAATCAATGTTCATCGGAATGAATGAGCCAAAAGCCCGTTTCATCGACGAGATGAGGGCTGTTGGAATGGATTTTGAAAGTCTAGAAAGTGGTGATGATGGCTCGTTTGCCTACGTTGACGCAAGTGATGTTAGGCGTATCCCAGATCAAGCGAAGATTGGGAGGATCCCTGTGGGAGGAAGAGAGCTAGGATTTGTGAATCTCATCGACACGATACAAGAAGCGATTGAAAAGTATTCTCCGAGGCGAATCGCGGTCGACTCGATTTCTGATTTGATTTTTCGCTACCCGAAAATCGAAGAGAGGCGGCCTGTGGTCTTGGATCTCGTGGAAACTCTCCAATCTGCAAAGGCCACCTGCCTCATGACGAGCGAGCTCCTTTCGACTGGAGAAGGGAGGATCATCCAGCCAGAAGAGTATCTCGCCGAGGGAGTGATACTTATGAGAACCGTGCAAAAGGGAATACGCTCAATCCAAGTGCTCAAAATGCGAGGCTCTAAAATCGACACGAAGCCGAGGCCGTACGTGATCAAGGACAGCGGAATAGAGGTCTACGCAACTGAGGAGCTCTATTAGAAAAGGAAAGAGATATAGAGAAACGACTTGAACCCGCAATCGCAAGAAGAACCACCCTCTCGGGATGGAATCCCCAATGAGGTTCTCGATGTTCTCAAAACATCTCAGATAGGCTATCTCTCGGTAGCTTCTGGCAAGGGAGATCTGTTCAGCTACCCAGTGGCATTCTATTTTTCAGGATTCAAGATTTACTTCATGACCCCTGTTAGCGCCGCAAAGCTCAGATTCATTAGGGCAAACCCGCAAGTCTCTTTCCTCGTGGACAATCATCTTTTGACAAAGGGGGCATGCGGCGCCATGATTCAGGGAAGGGCTAAGGTGTTTAGCATCGCACGGACTGTTTTGAACATACTCTCAGTCGGTCCGAAGATGGCGCAATTTGCAAGAAAGTATCCTGGGATGTTCACTTTTTACGCGAGCGGAAAAGAGCTGCCTGACGAGAGAAAGCTCTACAAATACAGGCTCATCCGGATTGATCCTAAGAAAGTCGTTTACTGGATAGGGTACAATTTCGGAAGATATCTCCCTGAGAAGCAGAAGAAGGACGAAAGTCAGGTGGCTAGATGGGGAAGAGGAACGAAAGAAGGCTTTGCTCTTGGAGATCCTCTCGCTGAGGCTCCAGACGAAGTTAAGATGGATGCGTTTGCGCAACTCTTGAAATCTGCTGACGAAGAGCTCCCCGTTGGCGAGGTTCCACAGTCTCAGGAGTGGTTCGAAGGCTTGGATGCAGCTGTGAAAAGGGGGGAAATTTCGAAGGAAGAGAAGTCAGTAATCGACTCTTACAGGAGCTTTCTAAGGATTGCAGGATCTTCGAGCAGAATCGGGCCTGAAGTAACTGAGGAAGAAAGAGAACTCTTGAACAAGTGGCGGCAGAACAAGAAGCGTAAGAATGAGAAGGAGTAACATCAGTAGAGAGTGAGGGATACAACGAGAATCGACGGAATTGGCGTATGAATTGGAAAAATAAGTAATTTAGAAATACTTTATTGTCCATATCTCACTCAGCTGAGTACGATAACGCACCATAAACAATCCACTGACTCCTCAGAAGATAGAGTATCGAGACGCTTACCTCGACTCGGTGGCAACGAGTTAGCAATCTACAGAAATCTAGTTGGATCGGTGGCGCCAAAACTTCTAACTAACTCTGGAAGACGTACTCAAATATCTTGAGAGAGATTTTTCTGCGAATAGTGCGCTCCACACTTTATCGATACTAAAATCGAAAGGCGTCTTGAGTAGAATTGGAAGAGGCCTTTACATAAACAGAGCAAACGGCATCACTCCAAGATGTGTTGAGATCGTACCTTGGATTCTAAGGGGCAATGAGTACTATTTCGGACTAATAGCCTATCCGATAATTGGTTAAACTCTCTTCATCACGCTGTGTAGCCGCGTTGCTTAGGCAGCATAGAGGTCGGCTTCTGCACGATGCCATGATGAAGCGTGATTGCAGTCTCAAGAATACGATCTGGGGATAGATGAGCACTAAGATTCCAGACGAGCTCTGGAAGAGGATGCAGGTCCTGCTTCCTCCTCCGCCGAAGAAGAAGAACAAGGACAGGCCAGGCCGTCCTAGGACGGATGATAGGAAGGCTATGAACGCCATCTTCTACGTCCTGAGGACGGGATGCCAGTGGAAGGCGCTCCCCAAGTCGCTCGGGGCCCCGAGCACCGTCCACGACAGGTTCCAGGAATGGAGGAGAGCGGGCGTCTTCGAGAAGATATGGACTGAGGGTCTCCTCGAGTACGATGCGATGAAGGGGATAGAGTAGGAGTGGCAGTCCATGGACACCGTCATGACCAAGGCTCCTCTGGGGGGAAAAGCATTGGCCCCAACCCCACGGATAGGGCGAAGTCAGGGACGAAGCGCAGCATACTGGTCAAAGGGAACGGAGTGCCTCTCGCCGTGGCCGTAGCGGGCGCGAACAGACACGACATGAAGCTTGCGGGACCGACGCTGGAGAGCATCGTCATCGAGAGGCCGAAGCCCACCAAGAGGCACCCGCAGAACATGTGCATGGACAAGGGATACGACTTCCCAGAGGTGGACGAGCTCGTCGCAGCGTGGGGATACACCGCCGACATCGCGAGGAGAGGCGTCGACCCATCGAAGAGGAAGAGGATCCCGGGTTATCGAGCGAGGAGGTGGGTCGTACAAAGGACGAACTCGTGGATGAACAGGTTCAGGCGACTCCTGATTCGGTGGGAGAAGAAGAGGAAGAACTACCTGGCGATGATACATCTAGCCTGCGCGTGGATAACACACCGGCGAGCGGGAATTATCGGTTAGACTCCAAAATGGATATACTGGCACCAGGCATCATGGATAATAACTCGGGTTGTTTCTATTTGGGCGATATTAATGAGCAAGTCGGCAACAGTCCTCGATGCCATCGGGAACACTCCAATCGTCGAATTGCGCAAGGTTGTACCTCGAGGGTCGGCGAAGGTGCTGGCCAAGCTCGAATTTGCGAACCCAACGGGAAGCATGAAGGACAGGGTGGCAAAGGCAATGGTCGAAGCAGCCGAGGCAGACCGTCGTCTAAAATCCGGAGGAACAGTCGTGGAGTACACCGCTGGCACGACTGGTATCTCACTCGCCCTGGTCTGCGCTGCCAAGGGATACAATCTGAAGATAATCTTCTCGGACGCCTTCAGCGACGAGAAGAGGTTCACCATGCAGGCGTTCGGGGCGCAGATTACAGACGTGAAGAGCGACAACAAGAAGATCACAGAGAAGCTAATCAAAGAAATGGTCGAAACGGCGCGCCAGGTCAGCCAGCAGCCCGGTCACTGGTATTGCGACCAATTGAGCAACCATGACGGTACGGCTGGATATCATCCTTTGGGCGAGGAAATATGGGAACAGACTGGAGGAAAGGTAGATGCGTTTGTCCAAGCGGTAAGCACGTGCCACTCGATACACGGAACGACCGAGGCGCTGTGGAAACACAACCAGGGCGTGCACATTGTCGCGGTCGAGCCAGCCGAATCTGCCGTTCTTTCCGGACACCCAACGGGCTCCCATAAGATCGAGGGCATAGGGATAGGCTATATCCCGCCCCTCTGGAATCCCAAGCTTGTCAACGAGATAATTACCGTCACGACCGAGGAGGCGAAAGCAATGACCCGGAGACTGGCCAGGGAGGAGGCACTGTTCGTTGGGACTTCGTCGGGCGCAAACGTGGTTGCGTCATTGAAGGTGGCGGAACGGCTCGGCCCAGGGGCTACCGTTGTCACCATAATGGTGGATTCCGGTCTAAGGTATCTAAGCACAGACCTTTTCAGGAACTGAGATTGACCAATTTTCGGATAAGCTCTAAATGCGGCTGCTAATTATTGGGGCCTGACTCCGCAGATGCCCAGAGGTTATTACGTGATCTATTTGGCAGAGACTGATGCCGAAAGAAAGAGAACCTCAAGATGGTACGCAGAGCTCGAAGAAAAGCAACGATATCGGGATAAAATGCAAGACGAAAAAGAAGAAGAGGAACGAAAAAATGCCAAAGAATTTGCTCTCGATTGAATCATAATTCCAATCAGGTCAGTGCTTAACAGTCACAGTTTGTCAATTAGAAGAACACAAGCGTTGTTTGAAGGCATCCAACTCCCACTTCCAACACTCGAACAAACGCTTATCGATTCCGTCATCTATACCGAAGAAATCGGCCGGCCGCAAGAAAAAGCTCTCACTTGGTTCAGAAGTGCCTTCAAAACAATTCCTGCGATCAGTTTCCAATTTCTCCAAATGGCGAAGATGTTACTTCCGTAAAACTTCTCTGAATCTGGAGGAGTTTACAAGACCGTTGTATGAAGCTGCAGAACAATTAAACTCAGTGCTTGTCCTTGTCGGCTTCCTGCTTGTAATCGTCCTAAAAGAAGAAAAAAAGCTCCTTCGAAGAAAACAGAGGAAGTCGCAAAAAGCCTTTTTCATTTGCAGCTCCAAGAGCTTCTGGCTGAGATTTCCGAGCGTGTTAGAGAAAAACGTTCGACTTACAACCGGGAAACAAACAATAATCCGGAAAGGGAATCAAAGGGCAAGAGCAAAAAGGATTACAGTCAACGTAATGTTTCTGTCCAAATGAAGTATGGTTCGACCATGGAAATTGCATATCAGCAGAGAATACCTCAAGCAAATTCGAGAAGAGTCAAAAATTGTCAGGAATTGATATTGTCGAATCAATACGAAACTGCAGTTTCAATAGGAACTAACTGGATTCGTACGCTAGTCAAATTGGTTCTGGAAGAGAAGTGCTGTCGAAAAGTACTTTGTCATCTCAGAATTGCTTCTTATCATATCGCTACATGAGAGCTTCGAGAATTTTGCCGACAGGATTGTATTTAGAGGTGGCACATGCATCAAGAAGATGTTCTTTCCAACGGAGACAAGATTCAGTGAAGATTTAGACTTCGTAAATTTCGTCTCTCTCCCCGGAGGATTGTCAATCATTCCTTTCTATTATTTTTCAGACAAAAAGAATGCTCAGAGCAGATTTTTGGAGCTACTCATTTTGCAACCACTGACACGATGTACGCCGATTAAAGAGGATTAGATTTTCGGCTCAGTTACATCTTTGCCCCAATTGACATTCAAATGACATGCTCCAGTCAATTTTTGATCGCTGTCAAATCAAGACGCAAGAGCACAAGGTTTTCTTTTCAAGAACGGAAGGGATCCAACAAAGCACTACAAGTCTCACCTTGAAGAAGTCAACGCGTTCTGTTCAAGTGGAACACGACTGAACGGCGCAAGAGATCTTGCCCCTCTGTAAAGGAAGTATGCATCAAGGGCAAGCAAAATTTCGCCCAAGATTCTGAAAGGAGGAATCTGTTTAGAGAGGATTGTGTCGACTATGAAAAGTAGAAGGAGGAATAGTCCGAACCACTTGAGGTGCTCCTTTAAAACAGGATCCTTCGAACGCCTGTAACTTAACAGAAGGGCGATGAATCCGAGGAGCACCCAGCCAAACGACCCTGCGATGAATGCTCCACCCGCACCGCTGGGGGAGGTGAAGAAGTTTATCCTGAGTATGATCACTTCCGCAAGAGAACCGCCAGTCGTGAGGAAGGTTAATACCCATATCACGATTCGAAGCTGTTTCCACTTGAACGTATTTCTGTTGAGAGGATCAAGGCGCCTTGCAAGTTTGATCGTCGTATCAATCCAAGCAAGGGTCACGATTCCAGCCGCATCGACTATGCAGTACTGAAACAAGCTCAGGTAAAAGTTCGTGGGATCGAGAAGCCGAATAAGCAAGTTAGAGGCAATTAAAGTTGTAAAGAACACTCCGACGACTCCTACCCAGAGCGCTCTTTCCCTGTAGAGAGGAGTCATTAGGGCGTCTCGGATCCTAAAGGCCCAGATCGCCCCATAAGCGTAGAGGGCGACGACTACTGCGCCGAGAGCGAAGAGAAGAATTTCGGCTATAAAAATCAAAAGAGAAGAAGAACTAGTAGGATCACTTGGCATAGGCCCTTATCTCCATCTTTCCCTGAAGGAACTCGTATCTGAAGTAATTTGGCTGAGGTGCCATCCCCCTCATCTTTCTCACTCTGAATAGAGGATCAACGCGAGGTCCTTCCTCGTAGAGCCTCAGTTCGAGGACTCCATCGAAAAGCTGCTCCATCGCCGCTAGCACTTGTGGCTGGTGCATCCCATCCTCGATGGTCGCAAGGAAAACTGAGTTGCTCTGCTTTGAGCCAGCGAGCAGCTGGCTGAAAAAGCGGTAGACCGTGTCAGCTGGGTTCAGCATCAATAGAGGAGAAAGGACATCAGTCACGATGCGAATCCTCTTTCCATCTGACGAGGAGGAGTTCTTTCTGAGACTCTCCTTTATGCTAGCCGAAAGCGATGTAAGATCGCTTATGTCACATCTTAGCTCACTACCTTCACTTGCCATCCATATTGGAAGTCTATCTGTTGGGATTCGAAATGCTTTGATATCCTCTAGAACCTCTGAGACTGGGAGGCGAGTCACGTAAAGGCAGAAATCACCTGCTATGAGTCCGGATCTGATGAACCAGTATCCAAGAGCCTCCTTTCCAACCCCAGGAGGCCCCCTCACAAGAATAGACGATCTCTCAGGGTAACCTTCCCCGCCCAAAACGGCGTCGAGTTGTTCAAGCCCTGTAGAGACCAAAATGGGTACACGCTTGGGTATCGTTGGATTTTTATCCCTTTAGACTCAATTCTCCATTTGAAAAGGTTATTTGACATCCTTGAGCTACGGGGGCGCTCGATGTGGTTCTCATATCTTTTTCCATTGCGGTTTTTGGCTTCTCGTTCTTTGAGAGGGAAAGAAACAGGGAGTGAAGGAATCCCATTACTAAATTGAAGAAAGTGTAATGTCAGCCGAAGAAACTCCATTGCGTTTTTCCTTCGAATGCAAGTGGCTGTGCGATTGTCTGTTCACCATTCTGAACAGACAGTAAATCAACTTGCAAGCCGAGACTAGAGAACAAGTAATATTTACTACGAGGCAACAGACTGTTCGAGGATCAGGAGCATTAGGTAGCCGACAATCAGATCAATTATCAGAACCCCGATCATCCCCGCTAGAAACTTCAGACGCCCGAGCTGAAACCCCAAAAAAAGATCCGTAAGAAAAAAAACGACTCGAAGGAATTGGAGTTAGTGCGATTATATACTCCTTCAGTCCTTGATACATCTGTTTTCAATTCCTCGAAGATGTTGCCCAAACATTGATGATTTTGCAAGGACACCCAAGAGAGTGAAAGACCACTTCTTCCTCACGAAGAGCCTCAGCTACTTCTCTCTCTAAAGTCTTCAAATAAATGGGAGTGCTGGGAGAGAGATATAGAACTCCTAATTATTACCTCTTCACAGATAGTGTAAAAGGTAGTTGCGGGAGAAAAATATGAACTACGGAAACAAGGAGAAGAAAATAGTCTATGCATATGATTTTGAGAGTGCAGTCGACCTCACTCAGGAGCTTGAAAATGACATGCCTGTCTATCCTGGCGATCCGATTCCAGTTTTCAAGAGAACTAAAACCATCTCCAAAAACGGAGTAAATCTCTCAGATCTCAATCTCGGATCGCACACTGGGACTCATATCGACGCTCCAAGACACTTTTTCGAGGAAGGGACACCACTCGACAAAATCCCAGTGAGCGATTTCATAGGCGAAGCCATAGTTTTAGATCTATCTTTCAAAACCGTAGGAGAAGGAATTTCACCCGAAGATCTAGAAAGAGCGCTGGCTAAAACATCATCCTCAAATTTGAAGGTAGGTGATATAGTCCTGTGCTTCACTGGGTGTAGCCGACTTTGGGGGAGGCCTGAAGTAAACAGCAACTTCACATATCTAACCGCCGAGGGAGCAAAACTTCTCGTGTCAAAGAGGGTTAGGGCGGTGGGCATAGACTTTTTGAGTATTGAAAAGTTTGGCTCGAAGACTCACGATACTCACAAAGAGCTTCTTGCTCATGGAGTGTTCATAGTCGAGTCGCTGAGCAAAGAGCTCGAAAGATTTCTAAATCAGAGGATACTTTTCATGTGCTTTCCCATCAAGTTCAAGGACGGAGATGGTGCGCCGTGCAGAGCCGTGGCAGTTCCAATCTCTCAAGAAGGAGGAAGAGACTGAAGCTGTTACTGCTTGAGCCGCGCGAGCATCAAGCAAGCTCCAAAATACTACTTGGCGATGCCGCCTTGAGTCACAACGTCGAGAGTGCTTCGAGCCATTTTGAATTTTCGATTTAGAGCCTATCCCAAAATTATGCTACTTTAGTTCTCCGATAGACTATCAAGCAGCATGCTAGTTGAATCAATCCTAGGTAGTTCTTCGCTTTCTTTTCAAACCGTACGAGGAGCTTCCGAAATCG
>CADDZS010000032.1 GCA_902812485.1 archaeon | reverse complement strand
TGTGAACTCAGTAAGCAAAGAAGGGAACACTCTTCCTTCGAACTTTGATAATCTCGTTAAGAAGTTCCTTTTCTTCATCCCCAAGTATTTTTGAATACTTCTCGTTCAGTGACTTGATTTCGTCTTCTCTTGGAAGTGAATACAAGATATCGCCTTCGTTTATTTGCCTCCCAATTGTCGGGCCCGCCATTGAAACGGACACCTGTTTTCCCTTTGTTGCCTCCACAATGGGTTTTCCTTCCTCCTGTATCTGATGAATCGAGCCCACGACTTTTCCCTGCTCATTCATTACCGAGATTTTCTGCTTTAGTTTTCCTGCCAAGATTTCGACCCCAAAAACTGCCGGATCGTTTCTTCTGAATACAAATCCTGGAAGGAACTTGAACTTGCAAAGTGGCGTAATCTGTTCAAGGCCCCTCTTGAGCTCGTTCTCTTGTTCTTGGGAGAGCCAATCAAGATAGGTGTCTATCAAGTTGTAAATTACTTTGTCAGAGAATACCTTCACCTTGGACTGCTCGGACTCTAGTTCCGCATCTGTAAGTATCCTCACGTTGAAAGCCAACACGACGCCGTGGTATCGATCGTGAACAGAAACTGCCGAAGCCTCTACAACGTCGCGCCGTGTCACAGGTCCGATATCTGCCCGCCTTATCGGCACTTGCCTCTGTCTTAGCATCGCAACCACAGCTTCGAGCGAACCCAAGGTGTCTGTCTTGATTATCACTCCATTTGTTTCAGATTCCACCAATACTTGTTTTACTTCCCCCTCCACGAGCTTCTTAACCTCCTCAATGCTCACCGCGTCGACAACTGAGACAAGGGGCGAGCCAGCCAGGACTCCTTCAAGATCTGGAGTGACTATCTTTACTCCCGCCGCCGCCGAAATTTGGTCGATGCTCACGAACTTGTCTCGCGGATCCCTCATTTCGTCAAGTGGCTTTGGGAGAAAGATTGCCTTGATTCGAGTCAAAATTGCTCCTTCTCTCTTTGCAAGAACAATGTTATCACCGACCTTAAGCTGACCTTCAAGCAGAATCACATTTGCTGTCTCACCAAGGCCGGATTCTTGATTCACTTCAAGCACAATCCCACGAGCAGGAGAATCGGGCGAAATAAAGAGCCTCTTTCTGAGGTAGACTTGAGTCAAACCGACTATAACCGCTATTAGCTCCGGAATCCCTTCCCCTGTCTTTGCGCTTACGGGCACAATCGCGATCTCTTTGGTAAAGTCCTTTACACGATACAGTGCCTCTGAAACGAACCCTTCTTTCGAGAGCGCTCCCACAACAGTGTAGAGTTTTTCGTCTAATAGATCTACTACAGACTTCTGCTGCTCCTTGATCGATTTCGTAACAAAATCAGTAGTTCCCCTTTTCCATCCTGCTATGGTGTCAATCTTGTTTAAAGCAACAACAAATGGAACCTTTCTCTGCTTGAGTATCTCAAGGCTCTCGTAGGTCTGCCTTTCGAGCCCTTTTTGGACATCCACGACCAAGATCGAAATATCTGCAGCAGAGCCTCCTCTCAATCTAAGATTTGTGAAAACCTCGTGACCTGGGGTGTCTATCACGAGCAACCCAGGCACCTTAATCTCTCCTCCACCAATTGATTTGAGAAGGGGGCCGCATATTTCACGTAGCGTTTCCGCGGGGAAGAAGCTCGCACCTATGTGTTGCGTGATTCCCCCTGCTTCCCTTGCTTGAACCGCAGTTCCTCGAATCTTATCAAGAAGCGAAGTTTTGCCCGAATCAACGTGGCCAAGAACAACGACTACAGGCTGTCGAATTGCACCAGATTGCTGAGCCATACGAGGTTAGAATCACCTTTTCCTTTCGAGAACCATTCGAAGAATTTTTAATTTCAAGCAAAAACTTTGAGATCGGCCTCGCGGCCAAAGCGGCATTTGCCACCACGTAATTTATTCGGCCTTCCTTGGTTTATGTTAGATCCTTTTGAGAAGGGGGGTGTGTGACGTCAAGTTCAGTCTTTGAAGATAATCTTGGACTCTCTCTCAAAGCTTTCTCTAGAGTCAGAAGCGTGAATCACATTGTCAGTTATTCCCAATCCAAAGTCCCCCCTTATTGTTCCAGCCGCGGCTTCGAAGCTCCTCGTGACACCGATCATTCTGCGAACGACATCTACCGCGTTTGAACCTTCCAGGATCGCTGCCACCACGGGGCCTGACACAATGAAGCTCAAAAGGTCTTCAAAGAACGGCTTTCCTCTATGAGGAGAATAAAATTCGTCTGCTACCTGTCTTGTAAGAGTCAGCATTTTGAGCTTGACTATTTTGAAACCCTTTCGCTCGAACCTTGAAATTATCTCACCAACAAGCGAGCGTGCAACGCCATCAGGTTTGATGATTACGAGCGTCTGTTCCAAGTAGAAGCTTCACGCCTTTCCCTCACGGTCTCGAGCTCTTCCGATGAGAAAATGTATTCCTTCAAGAAGTGAAAGTTATTTCTTCTTTGTAGTAGCAACAGTGGCTTCGGCAAGCTTCATCCTAGTTTGAGGACTCGACACCTGCTCTGACCTAAACCTCTGAGCTCTTGCCCACTTTAACTTTCTCGGATCCCTTTTCAGCACGGAGGCGTTCTTTCTGCACTTTGAAGAGCAGTACCAAAAAGTCGCGCCATCGTTACGAATGAACATTATTCCTTGACCTAGGGGGATCAGCCTCGAGCAAAATGAACATTTCTTTGGAGTGTAAGACAACTCAAAGCATCACACTTTTCCTTCTACTTCTTCTCTCTTTTCTTTCGCAAATTTGTTTCAACAAAGAAAACGTTGGAACTGCTTTTCTCTTCCGAAGTCTTATCTTTTACCAAAGGAAGCGGCAGATATCCATCCGATCTCAAAGAGAAGATTTCAGACGGACCGACGTTGCGGGATGACTTCCTCGGAATGATTACTAGAAAAAGCTTACCTTATCTTCCTAGCTTCCCGCTCGGTCTCTCTTAACATTAGAATGTCGCCCATCCTCACCGGTCCCTTCACGTTTCTAGTTAGTATTCTCCCCCTGTCTCTTCCTTCCAGCAATTTGACTCTCACCTGTGTGATTTCTCCTGCGACTCCGGTTCTTCCCACAATCTGAATAATTTCGGCCGGCGTGACTCTTTCCTCAGTTCGCGTACTCATTTGTTCGTTTTGTACCCCCAAGTTCTATTATGGATTAGCGGGAGAAAACAGAGTTAGGTGCTTCAACCAGCGCTTTTCTTCAACTTGCTAAGAGAATCAACTACTTGATCCACGAGTTGCTGAGCATCGCCGGGCTCCACAATACAGGCTGACGCAGCCCCCACTTCAATCCCGAGCGCGGGACCCATATTAGCCTTAGTGGGGACAAAAACGTACGGAATGTTTCTTTCTTCACAAATGATAGGAAGGTGAGCAACTACTTCTGGTGGTTCAACGTCTTCCGCGATGACAACGAGCTTCGCGACTCCTCTTTCGATAGCTTTAGTTGTTTCATTTGTTCCCTTCCTAACCTTCCCGCTTTGCTTTGCCATTCTTAAGGCTTCGTATGCGGCGTCAGAAATCTCTTTAGGTGTTTCGAATTTCACAAAATAAGGTCTAGCCATTGTTTTGATCACCCCTTCAGTATCAACTGCAGAGATGCTGAAAACAGGGCAGACCAATTCCAAATTGTGGGTTCATCTGTTTAGCACTCGCCCAAAAACAACTTGTTTTTGACTGTTTAATAAATTGTACCATCGAGAATGTAACAAGAATAGCACAAACCATCAAACCGGCCACGAATGGATGCAAAAGAGCGGAAAAACCTACTTGTGAGTCAGAATTGCGACCCCAGGTTTATCAATCCTGCAAAATCCAATTCTGACGAACTGAACTAACTCCCCTTCTCTGAGCTCCAAAGCAGACTGCTCGGCTAGTCCCTTTACTGTGGTCAAACTCTTCTCGTTGAAGATTCCTCCTTCCTTCAATAGAGGACCGAGTACTTTCATTTCAAAGCTCGTGCAAGAATCTCTAGCTACCCACTGCAGTTTTTTAATGCCTCGATCTTCGCCATGTAAATCATTCTCAATCATTCGAGCGAGAAGGGCGGTCCTCCCAACACTTTCTTCTATCTCAACTGTGTAAGCTTCGATGAGCCTTATCTTTGAGCCAGGCAAGAGGCCTTCGCAGTCCTCTGAAGAAATCGCAAATCTTCCGTTGGTTTCAATTTTCCGACTTCCAAACTCGACTCGGTCTGGGTGGTAAGGGATTTCAACTGTGACTCGAGGAAACCCTTTCACATCGAGACTGACTGGATGCGGCACAAAGAAGTAGCGCTTAGCCACGGGATCTAACAGTTTCCTGTTTATTGATTCAAGCAGATCCCAAGTTGGTTCTGACTCGACCTTGCTTAGCCCCATACTGATAATGAACCTTCGAATGGCTTCTGGAAGGATTCCTCTTCTTCGGAGGCCCGCAATTGTGGGGATGCGTGGATCGTCCCATCCGTCTACCTTCTTCTCCTCGACGAGTCGTTTCAGCGTCCTCTTATGAACAGTTGTGTTGGCAAGTGAAAGACGCGAGAATTCAATAATCTTTGGCACTCGTAGCCCCAAGGAATTGAGAATGGAACAATAGACTTCGTCCCTAAGCTCATACTCCTTACTTCGCATAGCATGAGTGACGCCGTCAAGGCTGTCCTCCACAGGGCCGTCGAAGTCGTAAGTCGGCCATATGTGATATTTCGTCCCCCGCAAGGGATGGGGATCTTCTACAATACGAAAGAGAACGGGATCCCTCATAGCTGTGTTTGAGCTCTTGATGTCGCCGAGAAACCTAAGAACAGCTTCGTTCCTTTTGAACTCCTTTTTTTTCATCTTCTCCCATAGCTTCAGATTCTCCTCAACCGAATTCGTCCTGTGTGCACAGGCAAGACCCTTTGCCCTCATCTGTCTGATATCTTCTTGCGCACAAGTGCATACGTAGGCCTTGCCATTCCTCATCGCTACCTCGGCAAGCTTGTAAAACTCCTCCATATCGTCAGAGGCATTCTTCACCCTGTCGGCCTTGATCCCTAGCCATTCGAGTGAATCCAAAAAAGCACCATAATATTCAAGCTTCTCTGTTGAAGGATTGGTATCGTCAAATCGGACGATGAACTTTCCAGAGTATCTTGTCGCATATTCTCTTCCGATTATGGCGGCTTTTGCATGGCCGATGTGCATGTAGCCGTTAGGTTCGGGAGGAAACCTTGTTACAACTGCGCCTTCGATAGCATCTGGCAACTCTGGGAGAGAAGGCTCCCTTTCAGCTTCCTTTCTCGAAATTTCCTGCTTTCGTTTGTCTTCGTTTTCCATTGCGCCAGGAAACTCTAGAAGGAGTGCCCTTCTTTGGTCCAAGAGTGGCAAGGAATTGACTTTCTCAACCTGCTCCCTTACAAGAGAGTTCACCCTTTGAGGAAACAGTTTCAGTTTCGGTTGTTCTGCGAAAACTCTACCTATGACAGATCCAAGAGAGGCCCTGCCATCGTGATAGATCGCGTTAAGGAGGGCAAATTTTCTTGCGAGTGTGATGATTTCTTTTTCATCTACCTGCAATTCCCCACTGTTGTTTGAATCCATTTCTTTTACTTGTCACCATCTCATCTATGGAGACGGCAGATGCTATAACAGAAGCCCCTCTCTTTCAGTTCTACACAACTGCTTGCCAGATAAAAAATCGATTTCATGGTAGAAGAAATTATTCCGGTGAAAGAAAGCAACTCGTGATCAAATGAGAAGTTTTCAAAAGTCCCTTTTCGTGAGGAACTCAACAAGGGCTCGCGTAGTCTTTGCGACTTCAGTGTCTTCTTTCCTTGCTTCGGACACTATCAAATCAAATCTCGAGAGAGCGCTTTCAGAAAACTTCGAAGCGAGCTTCCTAGCATATTCAAGCGAACCCGACTCTCGCATCAAACGAAATATTCTTTCAACATCGGAGTTGGTTTTATCGGCTCTGCTTTTGGACAGACATTCGAGAACAAGAAAGCGATCTTCTCTAGATGCATTCTTTAGCAGGTGCATGAGTGCGAGTGTTCGCTTACCCTCGAAAATATCCCCCAGTATCTCCTTCCCGTACTTTTCTTGTTTACCCTCGAGGTTCAGAAGATCATCAATTATCTGAAATGATATTCCAAGATCGATCCCGAAATCAACTATTTTCTGAAGAATGTCGTTTTCCCTTCGCTCATCTAGTGTTCCGGCAAGGATCGTTCCTATTCTTGCAGGTGAGATGCAAGTGTACCACGCTGATTTCTTTGTGACCATCAGGAGGTAATCTGCTTCGCTTATATCCCACTTTCCTCCCTCAATCCAGCCAAGTTCCATATGCTGGCCTTCAGTTGTTTCATTGAGCATACGCGAAAATTCATACAGGATCTTCAGAGCCGTGTGCTCGCCAATAGACTCCTTGTTTTTCAAGAGAAGCTCCCACATTTTTCCGTGGAGTGCGTCTCCGGCATTTATTGAAAGGGCGATTCCATACTGTTTGTGGAGAGTTGGAGCTCCCCGTCTAAGATCCGAATTGTCTTCAATATCGTCATGTATCAGAATCCAGTTGTGAAACAGCTCCAAGGCCGCCGCACTTACGAGAGCTGATTCCCTCTTTCCGCCGAATAATTCACACCATAACAAACACATAGCTCCGCGTAACCCCTTTCCCCCTCTGCTCGGATAATCCTTCATCATCTTGTATAACATGTCGATTTCGCTGACAGAATGTGAGGTGGGAAGAAAATTGAGGATGATTGCGTCCAGTTCCTTCTTGGTGCTGGAGAGCATCCCAACTATCTTATCCGCAGTGCGAACCAAAGAAATCGATTTACCATCCTGAAATTGCTTGTTAAGAATTCAACCATCAACCTCAAGGAATCAGGAGTTTCTCAAAATCCTTAGGAATGCACTCTGATTGAGGGTATATGTGTTCCTAAAATGGGTTTGCCGCAAAGCGCTCGAACTACCTGTTCGACTCTTTTTCCATTCACAAAGAAAACATCTGTACCATTTTGAGCAATCGAGAGTCCAGCAGACACCTTCATAGACATGCCTCCAGTCACATCTCTCTCTTGGTTCTCAGAGACGAACTTGCTCTGTTTTGTTATTACCCTGATCAACTTTCCCTTCGAATCTCCCCCCTCATAAACCCCGTCTACGTTCGTAACAAAAACTACTCTTCTCACGTCAAAGGTTCGAGCTATCAGCTCGGCCAGTCTGTCCCCCGAAATTACGCGGGCACCGAATTTTGTCAATAATATATCGCCAAAAGTAATGGGTGTGAGGCCCAACTTGAAACATGTTGACACGTGTTGACGGCCGATCTCGTTTATTTCCTTAAAGGAACTCGAAACAAGTTCCGATGCCGCGACTGTTTCACATGGAAGACCAGAATCACAAAGAATTTGCAGTACCTTAGAGTGAAGCTTGATCATCGATAATCTAGTTCGGGAGATGCCTTCAGCTGAGACGCCGTGTGATTCCTTCCCGATTCCAAATCTTGTGGCCCAATAGTGACCAAAGGAGCCGCCTCCATGTACCAAAAAGATTCGCTTTGGGCCGTCTTTTGACCGCATTGCTCTAACGATGCTTTTTGCAAGCGACTTGATTGCCCTAACATTAACTGCTTCCCTCTTTTGTTTGTATGTAATGACGCTTCCACCTAATTTGACTGCGATGAGTTGATCCGATACTTCTCTATTCAATTCTTATTGCTCCACTTTCAAACCTTCCTGTGGAATCAAAGTCGAAAATACGTACTTGCTTTCTGCTTCGAGTCGGTCGATCACTTCTTTCGAAGTACCTGGGCGCGGGAGAACAATTATGCTTCCGCCCCCTCCTGCGCCAGTGATCTTTGCACCGAAGACGCGCCCGCTTCTCGCATCTTCAAGCATTCTATCAAGTTTATCATTCGACACGCCAATCCAATCAAGAATTGGCTGTGCAATGTTCATAATCGCCCCAAGATAAGGAAGATCCCCCCTGCACAACGCATCGACAGCCTGCAAACTTAGAAAGGAAGAAGATTCGACAAGATGGGCAAACGTGTTCGGATATTTCTTACGGATCAGAGCAACGGATGAGATCAACGCAGAAGTATTGCGACCCTTTCCCGAAAAAGCTATTATAATTTCAATCCCCTTCTCCAATGCTATTGGCTTTGCGCCAGAACTCTTACTGAAAAGCACGACTCCACCTCTCAAACTTGTCTCAACGTCTATTCCTGAAGGATTTCCGTGAATTGCTGCTTCACCCTTCATTGCTATCTTCGAAATTTCTTCTAAGCTCAGCTTCTTTCCCATAATTCTGGTGACAGCTGCTGCGGTTGCAACCGAAACTGCGGCTGAGGAGCCGAGGCCTGATCCTCTTGGAATTTCCGATCTTATTTCTATACTCATACCTTCCTCACATTTTCCGAACCTTTCGAAAATTTCATTCATAACCGAGCTAGGAGCAGGAAAGAACCTTCGTGCGAGAGTGCCTGGAAAGTAGTAGTCCCTTCCCTGAGAAACGAATCTAACCTTTCGAGTGCCATTCTTGGATGCAATGACTGTAACTCGTTTGTTTATCGCAGCTGCGACTGCATATGCTTCATGCACTACGAAATGCTCTCCGACTATTATGATCTTGCCTGGAGAGCTCGCAGTGACAACAGCATCCTCATTGGTGTTAGTCACTTGAAATACACCGCAGGATAGCCGACAACCGATGACTTGTCCCCTGTAACATCACCACTCGTGCCGTACTTCAGCAGTATCCCACGTTTTCTTCGGAATCCCGCCGCTATCTTCATAGTTGCGGCTATGGGTCCATATCCACAGGCAGATATGTCATGTCGTTGGAGCGTCGAATAAAAGTCGGATAAGTCAAGTTTCGCAACAGAATCTAACAACCGCAAATCTTTCTTTGTAGCGTCTGCGTGTGGTTCGTAATGAGTGAGATCGCTAGAACCTAGAACCAAAAATCTTCTTTCCGGATCTTCTTTACTCAGAGATTCAAGGATTCCAGTCAAGGCGTCTCCCACTTGAATGGCAGTTTCTTTGTCCTGAAGCATCATGCAAACGGGAACAATTGACAACTCGGCCCAACCTTCGCAAGCATACTGCAAAAAGGGGACTTGAACTTCTATTGAATGTTCTCGAGAGTGAGCGATATCGTCCAAATCGATGATTGATTTTGGACTCGAAACAAGCATTCGAACAAATCTCGTGTCAACGTCCACAACTCCGAGCGGAGTGGACCATGATTCACTCGGGGAAACCGCTACGCCACTACCCAGCCCATAGTGATTTGGCCCGATAATCACGGCAGTGATACGGGCCCTTCGTTTCCTTTCATGAGGAAATAGATCATAGGCCTTCAAGTAAGAGTGTGCAGCAATCGGTCCCGAATAAACGTAGCCTGCATGGGGAACAAGGAAACACTCGACTGGAGGCCCTTGGGAATCTTTCGAGCCTGAACCCTGTGACTCTTCCCTAGGGAGCCGCCCAGGACCGAGAGGATGAAGGAAGCAGTTTTTCAGCGTCTCCAAAACTTCGCTCTTGGTTCCTGGATAGAAGAAGCCCGCTACTGAAGCTGGTCTTGTCTTCTGCAAAGGCAAACCAAGGACTCAAGAGCTTAGATCATCGCGCATTAAATATTGCTTCCTTTCCAGAACGTTTGAAAGACGCCTTTTCAATGAGAAGGGCTACTCAAGGGAAAACTTTGATTAGCCTATTCGAATTTCAGCTTTCGTAGAACCTTTCTTCATCTTCCTCGACAAGTTTGGTTTCAAAGTCGTTTATAGTGTATTTCATAGGTTGATCGGAACTTAGTGCTCCTGAATGAACGAGCACATTTCTTGCAAGAAGCCAGAAGACGGCCGCAAGGGCGCTTCTGCCTCTGTTATTAGCCGGAATCACAACATCAACATTTTCTGTTACGTTGTCTGTGTCACAGATTGCAACGACCGGGATTCCTAGCTTTGAGGCTTCATCGACCGCCTGAAAATCTACAGCTGGATCCGCCACAACAACAATCTCTGGATCAATATGACTTGGAAAGACTGGATTAGTGAATGTTCCCGGCATGAAGCGGCCTGTGAGCGGGCTAGCTCCTGTGACCTCGCAGAACTTTTCAATTGGAGTTTTAGCATACTCTCTTGATGAATAAACCACAACTCGTCCGATCTCAGCCCGGGATATGAACCTGGCAGCTGAATCGATGCGACTCAGTGTTTTCGAGACGTCGATCACATGAAGGCCATTTGCCTGAGTTCTACTAACAAACTGAGCCATGCTCTTCGTTTTGACAAGTGTCCCTATCCTGATTCCAGTGGACAAGAGGGCTCTTTCGGATAGTCCAGGGGCCACGGTAGCTTCCGCAGAACCTTCTTCATCCAATTCTCCAGCAGTTTGAGCCAATCAGAAAAATCACTTCAAGAAAATCGAAGCATCCGAATTCTTTTCAGAGACTTATAAAACGGTTGCCTTCCCATCGATCCTTATGGAAGAGGGTAAGTGAGATTGTCCTGATTGACTTCCAGTTCTCCTCAGCCAATGTATGAAGTGCTTGAGACATCGAATCTGTCCACCACCTCATAGTCGTCTGAAACGCGACTTTTTCCAACCATTTGCAACTCAGGGTGAATTTCAAGCCAATTGGTCTTTGCAAGTTTAACGGAGGGATGATCCGCTCCAAGGACTGCAGAACAAATTCTTTCGCACAAATTGCGAACGCTTGCTTCAGAAAGATATCCCAAACTATGCAGATACTCATGCATCAAGACCATGAAGACAAAGTAGTTGACCTCTCTATCATTCTTTGACACTGCTCTCATTCCAGCCACAAGCGCGCGATTCAGAACAATTGTGTTAGTTCCGACAGGGTAGTAAGCTCCAAGTGCAGTAGGCATGTCTTGTAAAATCAGGGAAAGACCTGCTCTGTGACGACCGGTGTGAATTTCGACAACTCTTTTTACAATTTCAAACAGCTCGGCATAATCCTTAGCGCTGTCTATGCGTCTTCGAAGGTCCTGCTTCAATTGCTCTCGGTAACTTTCGTATTTCGTTATCATATTGTCGCTATTCATCCCCAAAAATTCAACCTGCGATCATAGAAACAGATTCTCAAGCGAAGGAAACGAGAGAGGAGTTGTTTTTGTGATATTCAGTTATTCACCACCTCTTCGGGATGTAGAGGCAATGAGCGCCTTTCCCAACCAGAAGGAAGATTTGGGGGAAGATCAAAGTTTTAGATTTCTTGCAATGAACCTTTCAAAGACACTCTCCGGGGCGGCTCCGATGTGAGAGCCAAGAGGGCGACCCTTATCAAAAAGCATCACCGTCGGTATGCTCATTATATTGAACTTCTCCGCAAGCTCTTGGTTTTCATCAACATTCACCTTTACAACTTTAATTTTCCCCTTGTACTTTTTAGCTAGCCCTTCGATTATCGGAGAAACCATTCTGCAGGGCCCACACCATTCAGCCCAGAAATCCACCATAACTGGCACAGGAGAGCCCAGTACCTCTCTTTCCCAATTTTCGCTTGTTCCAATAACTGTGGTTTCGGCGGTCATACCAGCAATATCTACAAGATCGGAAAATATTTAAGGGTTATGTCCCGAACCTCCGTGATTAATCCCAAAATTGTTTCTACATCTCCTTTTTTTCCCCTTTACTCCACTCACTTCTCCACCAGCTTAAAGCAGATTCTTCTCCGTCCGAATTCTTCCCGGCTCTTCTTTAGATAAGCCTCGACGAGTCCAACTTTTTCCAAGAGATCCATGTGATCCATAATAGTCGAGTAAGAGGCACCTATGTCCTTTGAAAGATCTTCAGCGGTTTTATCTTCTTGGGATAGAGCCTGTATTATACGAACTCGAGTATCGCATGGAGTAATGAGCTTAGTCCCTTCAAGCTCGACGATACAAAAATTTCCAAGACGGCTCTTTACTTCCTTTACTCGTACCTTGGCTTGCGGCATAAAACGGAATCCATCTGAAACTGGAGAGAGAACACTTTCGGAATTTAGCCTTTGTGGCATTGGCACGAATAATTGGGATTTACCCCTATATTCGATCGGACGAATATTCGGCGTGACGGCGATAGAGTGCCTCATTATATGGCATCAACTGCTCGCTCACATCAACGCTGGTTATGAGCATTCTCCGGCAGCAATATCTCTTTAGTTTGAGGGAGTCAAGCACCGTCTTTGGATCCTCGCCGTTTTTCACCCTCTGCACAAACTCGGCGTGTTTGTCAGCTACGAGGTTTCCGCAAGTAAAACATCTAACTGGGATTATCATTTTCTCGTCGTTTTCACCCGCAACTTATTGCCTTCTAATTCTGAAGCGAAAGCCTTTGTTTTTCTTTTGCAACGCCGCTCTTACCTGTATGATTTTTGCTTCCTTCTTCTCGCGCCAGGTCCGCCGAACTTCTTCGGCTCTGATTGTCTAGGGTCTCCCGAAAGAAGGTGAACATCATATTCAGTCAATTTGCGTTTGAGTTCCTGCCCTCTTGTCCAATCAACCAAGGCCCGCGAGATTGCCATTGCCGCTGCTTCGGCCTGACCCATGAAACCTCCTCCGGACACTCTCACATCAATGTCGACTTTGTCTCTCAACTCGCCAGCCAGCACCAACGGAGCGAGAACCCTCTGTCTTGCAACCGCGGGAACAAGTAGTTCTACGGGAACATTGTTGATTCTAATTCTACCAGTGCCAGGCATGATCGCTGCGGTAGCCCTGGCAGTTTTACGAGCACCTGAGTACAATTTTGTCTTCCTAGCGGGCAACCTCTACTACTACTCCTTCACTCTCTTTTCGAAAAAACATCTTTCTACTCTTTACCAATCAATTCCTGCTAAAAAGCTCGTCACGGAGGTTTTTCCTTGTTTGGTTTTATGAACTAACCCTTCCATCCGATCCGACTTGCGACTTCGCCTATGCTTACGTAAAAGGCGATGGGCTTCGTCGCCTTACACTCGTCAAAACTTTCAAACTTTGCTTTTGAAAAATTCTCAGGAATTCCAGAGTACACACGAAGCCGCTTCAGAGCCAATCTTCCTTTGGGCTTCCGTCTTGGAATCATTCCGCGTATCATTCTGGAAATTATCCCAGAAGGGGTTCTGGGATGGAACGGGCCGTGCTTTGGATGAACAACACTTGAAACCTTAAGGCCCTCAAGGTATTCAGAGATTACCATATTTCGTTTACCCGAAAGAAGAGCCTTCGATCCGTTCACGATGACAACGTGTTTTCCTTCGATCAGCATCCTTGCAACCTTCGAGGAAAGTCGACCGGCGATCATCCCAGTGGCATCGATTACATGAGACCCAGAAGGACTCTTTAACCCAACACTCAATTGTCTCTTTGTGCTTAGCTGCCCGCTAGTAGCTTTAGCTTCACTCACATCATCCAAGCACAGTCACCTCCTTAGCAGTAGCATCAGAAGATTTGAGATAATCATGAAGGTATACGAACTTCCCCCCTGCGCTCGAAATTTTTGAGCGGGCACTTGCTGAAAAGTCGAATGCAATAACAGTCAGAGGATGTGACAAGTTTCCCCCGCCCAGCACTTTCCCCGGCACCAAGACTCTTGAACCCTCCCGAGAGTTACGGGATATCTCCCCCAAATTCACCGAAGGCCTGTTTCTTCGATTCGCAGAAATGACCTCGGAAAGTCTCCTCCAAAGCCCAACCTTGGTCTTTTTGTATTTTGTTCTCAAGTCGCCTGCGAGTTTGAGCCGCATCGGATTCTCTTTCAAGCTGAACCAGATCACTCCGCAATTGCAAGCTGCTTTGCAAAATCTGAAAGGGCCGATTGCAATCGTTCGATCGCCTTCTCAAACACTTCCTGAGCCGAGAGAGAACCAACTGTTTCAATGTAGAGCTCGAATTCGTCGGTTCTTCCTGTCTCCTTGAGAACAGAAGCAGAAGTTGGTTGCCATTTGGCATGCTCGCCTCCTCTCCCAAGCCTAGCGTATGCTTCTAGCTTGATCTTCTGCCCTGGTGCCAGCTTTACTATTGGAATATTCGGGGTAACTGCAATTGTCTCTGGATCTTCAGACACCAAATCTCCCGAATTTACGATACGCACCTTGTCTCCTGCCTCGGCATCTAGCACAAGCAAGACCCTGCATTTTGGACAGCCTAGTGAGTTCTTGCAATCGCACTCTTCTGGAAGGTTGTATTTCGCAAGATTGGTTTTGAGAGGAATGAGTCCCAGCCTGTGCGCAACGAGTTCGTCGAACATAACTGAGGAATTCTCCAATATCACCACATCGTCAATTGCCATAGAAGGGACTTCTGAAATGGCAAGCCTCCTTATGGCATTAGCATAGCTCCTGTCAATACCCCTCAACCTAACTCTAAGCCTCGTTGGCTCCGACTCAATAATTTCAAGGCTAATCAAAAGGAAAAGATCACACGCGCTCTCATGACTTTCTCCGATACAAATAACGAGAAATAGCTTCTCGCGAAGAAATCGAAAGATACAAGAACTGTTCTTAAGGCAATTCAGCTTAAAACGGTTACGGTGACAAGTTAGGTAAGCTTCAAGGATTTTTTTTGATAGCAGGAAAGCTTTCAATTGAAAAGTCCAATCATGACCGGTAAAACACAAGATCATTCCTCTGATTCTTCGCCTCGACTCAGTTGACGAGTAATGATAGCGCTCAGAGCAACCAAACCTTCACGAGTTACGGAAGATACAGGATAGAGCTCGTAACCGATGCCAGCCTTGACAAGGGATCTCAGTACTGACGAGTCTAGCTCGTAAGTGTACCTTGATTCTTCGAACAAAGCTGACTCGAGTTTGGAAGCGTCTTTGGACCATGACAATACTCGTCCGAGGTTGGGGCCGAGAAGATCTCGCCTTGAAAGAACAGCAATCTGTGGAGTTCTAAGCCTAAGCTGGATGGACGCGCCCAAGAGCGCGATGCTCACAAAGTTAGTAGCGCTTGAAACGAGAGTGGAGTCGAACAGAAACAGAACAGTTTTTGCTTCTGATTCTATGGTCGAAACGATGTAGGGTCCACTGTTTCGGTACGCGAAAAGTTCAATCTGGCCAGGAGTATCAAAAATAGCATAGTCTGGATTTATGTCAGAAAGTGCTTGTTCGATTTCCTCAAGCCTAGTGGCTACGAGATCTGCTGCGAATATGAGAGCGCCATTGGGGCCAAGAGCGTAGCTATCCATTACTGATGAGAGATCAATGAAGTCACGAATGTCCACATCAGGTTCATATGGGAGATTTGAAGCGCCCGGGTCGAGGTTGACAGTAGCGACAGTCGACCCCTTGTCTGAAAACCAAGGGGCGAGTGTTGAACAAAGTAAAGATTTGCCAGAGCCTGCCGTACCCGTCAAGAAGATCGATCGCATTCACCAAATCAATCTCTTACTCTATCCAAACTCGCATGTTTATCTTGCTATCCAATTTTCTCAACCAGTTACGTTACATCTTTGTTATTGTGACAAGGAAATCTGAGAGCAAAGTTAGCCCGAGTTCCTATGGGCAAGGGAGGGTTGTCCTCCCAAAGAAATCCAGAACGGTTGGAATCTTGTTAGGATTTAATTCTGGTTCACTTTGGGAAGAAAGCAATGTAATAATGTTTGTGAAACGACGAAGGAATGGTTGAAAAAGAAGTGAAGAGCATTACTTCTGAAATCCTAATAATTGGAAATGAGCTCCTCAATGGAACCACACTAGACACCAACTCACATTGGTTATCCAAAGAGCTTACAAAGCTTGGAGTCGGTGTCGTACGAAAATCTACTGTGGGAGATAACATTGAGGACATCAAGTCGGCTTTCCAAGAGGCAATTAGAAGGAAGCCAAATTGGATCTTCTCCCTTGGCGGGCTTGGGCCAACTTATGATGACAAGACTCTTCTCGGGCTTGCGTACGCGACAAGAAGGAAAATTAAGATGAATCCTCTTGCCGTGAGATTTCTCAAAGAGAGCGCATTTGAGCGCCTTTCAACAAAAAAGCCTTCACACACGTCTCCGCGACTGTTGAAGTCAAGTCTCAAAATGGCAAAGATCCCAGAAGGTTCTATACCACTTAAGAATCCTGCTGGGTCAGCCCCAGGTGTATTACTCTCTTACAATGGCGTTTCGATCGTGGCCCTTCCTGGAGTCCCGCGTGAGATGAAGGCAATTTTCAAGAAGCATTTGAAGGCTCTGCTTAGTCGTGCGTCTTCAAGACACGTACGAAGGGAATGTTGGCTTGATGTAGAGGGAGTCGGAGAATCTAAGCTTGCCAGAGGAATAGAGCGAATAGCTGCAAAGTATGCTCCAGAAATCTACGTGAAATCTCATCCAATTGGGTTCAAAAAAGGCAAGTCCCTTTTGAAAATTCAGCTGATCCAGTCGTTCCCAAAGGAGATGGAAGCGCGAGAAAGAAGAATGAAAGACAAACTACTTGCAGCCACAAGAGAGATGATTAGAACAATCAAGAGTCTCGGTGGAAGGGTCAAGCGAGAAAAATTAGTATGACGATTCTGCGCTTGGCCTTAGAAGGCGCATTCTTTTCACTCGCCCACAACTCTGACACTTGAATGTAGCATAACCTCTTGGGTTTATGATCGCCTCAAAGTTCACTATGAACTGCTTTGTTCGTTTCATGCAGTTGTCACAGAATCGAACTTCAAACTGTTCTGACATTTTCACACTTGCAAAGATCTTTCATTGGCTCAAGCGGAGATTTACCCTTTTCCTCTCTCTCTTTCAGCTGCATTTATTGATTCTCAAATAGAGATATGATAATGAGTAACAGCTAGCAAGTAACTTGTTTTCCATGTCGAAAATTGAAGACCAGTGAACAGGAGAGAAAAATTCCTAATTTGAGGGAATGGGAACTTGTCAAACTTCTTTAACCGAAACACACGAATTTGCAGTTTGCTAGGCTTGCGCTCAAGTAAATTCAGCATCTTTCTTTCCTTTCCACGAAGACGTGCTGGTTTCTTTGGTATTTGGTGCCCTCTCGGAAGAAAATACGGTATGTGTAAAGCACAATCACTTTCTAGGGGAAATGGTGGCTAGAACTCCAGAAAAAAGTGAGAGGATTTGCATGTACGCTTTCAAGAGCGTTATGTGACGTTTGGGTTTATTCCTCGTTTGTGAACGAATAGGAAGCTCTGAGCTCATCTAGGCCCTGCAAGGCACGCGTTATTCGCGCAGAACAAGCCGAAAAGAGAAGCTAGATACGGAAAGCTATCGTTTTCATCAAGTGGTTGATAGCTCAATGATTTGGCTACCGATTCGCCTTGATACTCTCAAATAGCATGGGGAGAGAGGGGCGCGAAACAAAACTCGAAATCAACCATTATTCAACCCAGTTTGTTTGACGCATCTTGAGATATCTCCCTCTCACTTTCGCTATCTTTCTGGGCCTTGCTTAGAATGTTCTTTCGCACAAATTGATCTCTCATGGCAACTAGAATTCCAAGCCATATCACTGCAAGTATGGTGGAAAATGCGCCCTTCGCGACACCGTCGTAGAAACAATGGCAATAAGTAAATGGCACAATGAATTTGAAAATTACGACGGCTCCAGCAAGTACGAGCAACCATGCAACTGTGAATATCGCAAAGAGGGAAAAGAGTGGTCTATTACTTGGCAAGAGGAATCACCCAGATTAGCAGTGCAGTAATTAGGGCAAGTCCCGCGCAATAGGCATCCAGCTTGAAAATATTCCTTGTGATCTCTCTTTCGGATTGGGGGCCGGTTGACACAAGTAATCTAACTAGCGTCACAGGAGCCTTTCGATCTGTGGACGCAACCATTCTCGAATCTTGTAGCAAAATTGTTGGCTGCACACTGACTTGGCGGTGCTCGACAAGTTTCTTTACGCTTGACAAAAACAAGAATGAGTTTAGGATTGCTGGGAGAATTGCTATGATTGCTACAATCTCAACTCCCCCTATTATCGCGATCGCCCCATACGCTCCTCCAAGGGCAAGGGCTCCTGAATCACCTGGGAAAATTTTGGAAGGATAACGGTGAAAGAAAAAGTAAAACGAAAGCAGAGAAGCAATTAAAGGAAGTGTTGCAAGAAGGATCCAGATGCTACTCAGCCCTAGATAGATTCTGATAATAATTGCAACCGTTACCGGAACAAATGCTATCAAAAGGGTTCCGCTCATTACCCCATTCAAAACGTCTATCGTGTTGATTGTGTTCGTGGTAACGGGAATCGCAATGATGACTAAAAGTGGGTAAAGGATAGGAAGGTATGTGGGGTGTGAAAAGAGTGGCAGATAAAGTCGTGAACTGTAGACTGACGCTCCGGGAGCAAGATATTGAATAGCTACCATTGGAATCCCGCCAATCAGCAGCAGAAGAGGTTTTGCAAGTCCCCCCAACGTAGCCAGGTCATCTACTATCCCCACAATTCCTGAGATCAGCGTGACTAGGGCTAGCGCTAAAATAGCGTAGCTTGATGAGAAGAAAAAGAGCAGAATCTCTCCTGCAACTATTCCACCAAAAATCGCAGGGCCTGCCGGGCGAGGAATCTGAGGGCGCTCCGGCTTGTGGTAGTCAAGGACTGTCATCTTTCTTCGGAGAAGGAATTGAATTAGGAATCTTGTCCCAAATAGACAGATGAGAAAAGATAAAACAAATGAAGTGGTGCCCGCAAGGAAGATTAAAAGGGCAAAGACTGTCATTGAAACAGATAGCTAGACTCCCAGTGCAAGGGAGCAATAAGAATGTTCAGACTTTAACAATTTTTCTTTCTTCTAAAGAGATTCTCAATGGATAATCTCAAGTGTCGAAAGACTGAGCGTGAAAGACCTTTATGTGTCTCTGAAGCTGAGTCTCCCCATTAACTAGAGGAAGGTTTTTCGGAAACAAGCACGAACACTGGGGACATTTTTCGAACTCGGCTTTCTCTCCTTGCTCCCGAGATCTATCAAGATGATCTTCTGTTGCCAACCTTGGTTCTTATCCTTGCTTTGCCTATCTTTTTCCCAGTGTTTTTGAAAAATCTTCTAGCATTGATCTAAGTAAACTTTTATTGTCCTTAGGTTAGGGCAAGCTAAACACATATTCTGATCGTTGCTCTGCTCGAACACTATAGCCAATAATTGGTAATAATCCTTTTAATACCGGACGGCCGACTCACTTTGCATGTTTCATCCGCATGAATTCTCCATGAAACGTGCAATTAGCAGAATCGCGACGATTATTGTCGTTGTAATCATAGTGGTCATCATAATAGGCGCCGGAGCTTATGTTTTGCTTTCTCGTACTACCTCGACATCGTCACCCACCACATCGCCGACTTCAGGAACATCCGGCACGAGCTCCACTACGACAACACCAGTCTCGATTCCTTCGACATTTACATATGAGCAGACGCAGACGATTCAATTTCTCGACCCTGATCATTCTTACTATTCTTTTGATTTCATGATAATGCAAAACGTTTACGAAACGCTGCTTTCTTACAATGGCACAAGCTCAACTTTGGTTGTGCCTTGGCTTGCTCAGAGTTATACCGTATCAAGTGATGGGAAGACTGTTAACTTTACTTTAAGACAGGGCATAAAGTTTGCAGATGGAGAGACGTTGAACTCAACTGCAGTATATTTCTCTCTCAACAGACTACTTGTAATGGATGGAAGTTGGCCAAGCGGTCATGGAACACAAGCTTCATGGATCCTTCAACAACTTGAAAATACCAGCCTCAGTACTACTCTCTGTGGATGCCCCCAAACTTATAACACGACGTGGTTAAACGAAGTTCTTGCACAGGACTTTATTCAGATAACCGGCCCTTATACTTTCACAATGCACATCCAAAATCCAAATGCAGCGCTTCCTTATCTTCTCGCGAACAACGCTTGGGCAGATATAATTGCACCGGATTATGTTATGCAGAAAGATATTGCAATGTGGAATGTGTCGTCAAATGGGTACA
>CADDZS010000031.1 GCA_902812485.1 archaeon | reverse complement strand
CGGGAAAAGCTAGCAATTAATTAGAACCGACGTCCTTTACCTGTATGTTGAAAAGAGAAACTCAACCCTCTCGGAATTCTCTGGGTGCTAGCTCGCCAGAACAAAGGATAGTACTTTGCATCGATTTCGACTATTTCTTTGCCCAGTGCGAAGAGTTGAGAAATCCTTCTCTTAAGGGAAAACCAATTGTGATTTGCGTCTATTCAGGTAGAACCCCGACTAGTGGGGCAGTAAGTACCGCTAACTACATTGCAAGAAAGCTTGGTGTGAAATCTGGCATCCCCATTGTTCAAGCGATGAAAATCCTAAAGGATCAAAAGGGTGCTGCCTTCATTCCCATGGATCATGAGTACTACGAAACTCTCTCTGAGGAGATCATGGATTCTCTAAGAGAAAGAGCCGATAGCTTCGAACAGGTTAGTGTAGACGAAGCGTTCTTGGACATAACGGCAAGATCGCACTCGGACTATGGTAACGCAGAGATCATTGGAAAGGAAATCAAGGAAGAGATAAGGGAAAGGCACGGTCTTGCTTGTACGATAGGAATAGGACCAAACAAACTCGTATCAAAGATGGCGGCTGATTCGGCGAAACCAGATGGCTTTCGAATTGTTCGGCCAAATGAAGTCGAACAGTTTCTGAAAGATTTGCCCGTAGGAAAGCTCATTGGTATAGGACCAAAAACAGAGAAAACTTTGAATCAGAACGGGATCAAAACGATAGGAGATCTCGCAGTTTTTCCTGAAGACAAATTATCAGAACTGTTTGGAAAGAATCTCGGTCCGCTATTTAGAAGGATGGCTCGCGGGGAGGACAACTATCCGGTCAGGGAAAGATTTCCAAAGCAGTTTTCCAAGATAATAACCCTCAAGGAAAATGCATCTACTTTCAATTTCAGAGATGATGTGGAACCCATCGCGAAGGTTCTCTCGGTCAAATTGAATCAGACTGGCTTCAAGTCCAAAACGATTGGGATAATTGTGATTACTCCTGAATTGAAAACTAAAACGAGATCAAAGACTCTCTCATATCCAACGAGTTCAGAAGAAGAAATTTTTTCGATTGCGTCTCAGCTATTTCAAGAGGCATTTGGCTCTCAGGGAGAAGAAACTTTGATTGCGAGAAGAATCGGAGTAAGAGTCGCGAATTTCGAAGAGAAAACCAAGAGGGTAGGAGATGAGACCGAATCGCTGTCAAAGTATATCCTTTAGGCTAAGACGATGCTCTAGAGAACTGAAGGAACTTGAAAGTCTAAGAAAGCGCTTATTTGAGCAAAGTCTCGATCTTCAATACTTTCTAAACTTGGGCAGCGAAATCTCCTGCGTCACATCATCGAAATAAACCATAACCCGATCTCCGATCGAAACAGAGTCGATCGGCGTACCAGTTACATTGGAGTAAATCCTTGGGCCTTCTTCGAGTTCTATGAGACCTATGATAAATGGAATGTCAGCTTGAAAGGCTGGCGAGTTGTCGATCACCTGTCTTATGATCGTGAAGGAGTAAATTGTTCCAACGCCAGAGAGTTTCCTCCATTCTATCGATTTTCTATCTCCGCAGCTTGGGCACCATGCTTTGGGATACCAAATCCATTGGGAACATTTTGCACAGTACTGCATCCTTAGCTCATGCTTCTCGCAGTACTCCCAGAATGGTTTCGTCAGGCTACTAAGCTCTGGCAAGAACTTAGCGTAACTAGTGGACTGTGAACTTGCCACACTCTCTTCCTGATCTGGCAATCGCTGCTTTCCTCTCTCTATCTCTTTTAATCAACGGGTCTTCCAAACACAATTGTCATCGTGTTTGTGAGGTTGTTACCATAACTGATTGCCCCGAGCCCAGTCGCAACTCCGATCCTTGCGTCCTTTACCTGCCTTTCCCCTCCTTCGCCACGTAGTTGGCGCACGCTTTCGACTATGTGGACAAACCCTCCCGCCATTGCAGGCTGACCAGAAGAAAGCTGACCTCCACCTGTGTTGATAGGGAAATCTCCGCTAGCTTCTATGTTATGCTCTTCTACGAACCTTCCTCCCTTTCCCTTTTCACAAAAGCCCGCGTCCTCGATCTGCATGATTACGGCAATCGTGTAATCATCGTAAGGCTGGAAGAAACTTACATCTTCTTGTTTTATCCTTGCCATTTCAAAAGCCATCCTCGATGATTCGGTGACACCAAGATATGTAATGTCGGGTCTGATATTGGAGTCATGGAAATAGTTATCTGATTCTGCTATTCCTAGAATCGGCACCGCCTTTCCCGGGGCAATCCTCTTTGCCTTCTCCAATGTCGTTACAATGAATGCGAGACCTCCATTGACTGGGATGCATGCATCGTAAAGTCGAATCGGGTCAGCAATCAAACGCGAGGAAAGATACTGCTCCATTGTAAGCGGAGTTTTGAGATATGCGTTGGGATTCTTTGTTGCATTATTTCTCTGTGAAATAGCTACTCTTCCGAGTTGCTCAGGAGTCGTTCCAAACTGGTGCATGTGCCTACGCTGAATGAAAGCGAATTGGCTGTTTGGGCCCATCATTCCAAAGGGCTTCTGAAAATCATTTTCATACCTCCAAGTTCGCACTGCGCCTGGAGTTGAAATATTCATCGGAGTATCTGCTCCAACACAGAGGACGTAATCCACGACTCCGGAGTAAACTGCAATCCCTGCTTGGAGGAGAAGAGACGCTCCACACATCCCCCCGTGATCTGAACGCAACAGGAGCTTTGGCCGAAATCCAAGGTTTTGAATCACCTCTGCCGACCATATCTCTGCATGCGGAAAAGCGCAACCGGCGATGCCAACCCCCTGTCCGTCGATTTCTCTCTTTTCAAGACCTGCGTCTTTCAGAGCAAGCTCGCTCGCCCAAGCAAAGTATTCCTCAACGGAAAGTCTAGCTTCGCCTTTGTCAACCCGAGCTCTGCTAACCGGTGTTTCCCCGTACCCAATTATCGCAAAGCTTTTTCCCAAACCCAAAGAGAAATAGCACCTGTGCACTTTGAAGAAAAATTTCAGAAATCGAAGTTTTCAGTGAAACGTGACAATGCGAAGGCTTTGAGTGAATTTAAACGTTGACTCTCGAAATTTTTTCCAAATACAAGTGAAATGCTCTAAAAGAAGAATGGAGGTTGTCGCCCCTCCAAAAAAAGAGTTGGGTGTGGGAGTTCAAAAAAAAGGGAGAAGGAAAAAAGACGGGATTGTTATTTTGCAAATAGGGCTGCTGGGGCTCTAGCTTGCTGCGAGGGAAACTGGCGCAACCGAATTTCTAAGCGCTTCGATCTGCCTGTCGAGCTCAAGCAGGTGAGAATTGGATTCCCGTCTATAGGCATCCTCCGAAGGATCCCTTTCCCTTGCGAAAGCGTACTCTGACATTTCCCTGCTGAGCTTTGCTCTTAGCTCGCTGACAGACTGCTTCAATTCTTGGAGCTCAAACTGCAATATCGAATACCTTTCGCTGAACTCAGCCTGAGTTATCTTACCCTGCTTCAGGTCGGACACAATTGCTCTGTACTCCTCTGATACTTCGTTCAAGCCAAATTCGACTTCTTCGAGTGTCTTTGGCTTCTTCTTCTTTGGAGTAATGAGTATTGTCTTATCTGAGACTCCTCTTTTTTCAAGCTGATTATCTCTAATCTCTGTGGACTCTGAGGTAGAGGCTTTTCTCAAGGGAGGGATCTGGACTGTCATCGCGGGGGTGGAGGGTGTTTGAGATTCGGGGACGAGAAGTGGGGAGGAAGAGAATTGACCGACAACAAAACGCAATTCATCCGTTCTTCTTTCAGGCAAGACTGGGGAGAGTAATCTGCTCGTTAACTCTTGAGCCGTTTGGATCATCCTGAACTGGCCGCCAGTCAGATCGCTTGGGAGTTTCAGAAGTTCCTTGTCCTTTCTGTTTCCAAGATCGACGACATGGATTTTTATTCGATGCTTGATGGCCTCTGGGATTATTTTAACGGGCTGGTCTGATGTATTGTTGCGCGAGTCAGTTATGATCATGATCTGCTGTTCGTTGTTCGGACGTTTTTCTGCTTCAACTAGCATCTTGACTGCGTATCTGATTGCAGGTGCCCAAGCTGTTCCTCCCTCTGTTCTGATCGACATTATCTTTCCAATAGGTATCTTTCCGCCCGAAACAAGTGGAATGAGAGGTTGCAAGTGAGCTATGACTGTTACGATGGGCTTTGCGAAAATGTTAGTGTTTGCTGCAATTATTCCCACTCTATCCTGATCTGTGTAGCGAGAGGTTTCAGATATTGCTGACATAAGGGCCGTAGCCGCGAGCTCAAATTTTGAAGATTTCACATCAGGACTTAGCTTATCACCCATGCTCCTCGAGCAGTCTAAGATGTATAGGACATCGACACCTGCTTGCTGGAACGGAGACCCAAAGCCGCTGTCAACCGATGCGGTAGCTGAAAACAATTCTTGAGGCATTTGCACGTTCCCTACCATCCTTTTTCTTTTCTAAAACTAATGTATTGATCAGCGAGTCGTTTCCTTGTCAGTGGACCACCGTTATCCAACCTTCCTGCCTCTCCCATTTCCATTGATAGGTTTCTGGGAGGAAGAGTCCGTAAACAATCAGTCCTTGCCACACGTTGTACTGTGGATTGCTTGTCAGCGCAACATTAACTCCGCTCACGCCAGTCGCTTCTAGCATGTTCGTAATCTTGGTTGCAGAGTCAACAGCGTAGTTTTCAAGTCCAGGAGGAACCTTCCACGCAAAGTTACCTCCCGATAGGAGTATGTTGTGATAGAGGCTTGCTTGTATTTCGAACGAGCAGCGTTCGATTGACTTTGTGATCGCATCAACCAAATTGATCGTGCCTGGAACAACGTCGCCCTTGAAATGACCGTCGTTCGGATGCTTGAAACCTCTCTTGTAGTAAGAGAGAAAGACTTCATGTTCGGGGTTGAAGAAGTACTCGCCCAAGAGAAATCTCTGCCATGAAGCACCACCTAGATCGACTATTATCCTAGTCCCGGGAATCTTGAAAACGAACTTGAACTTCTCTTCATGGTCGTTTTGCATAATCTGGTTCAAGTTACGCGGGATGAGTCCGACGGTCTCTTTGAAAAGTTTGACAAATTTTTTCTCCTTCGCGAGATCTCCGTATCCTGCATCACGAAGAATCTCGCCAGCGAGCTGATCACAGTCTGAGCCTCCTCTGTTCAAGGTTAAGAGGGCAGAACCTATGACTGCTTTGCTGATAGGAGTAATCTGGGTATTTCCGTGTCCTGCCTCAATTACGGTGCAGGTAACTGCTTTCTGAGCAATTGCGACAGCGAGGGGTTGTGGAATGACTGTTACGTTCCTGACGAGTTTCCTGTTTTCCTCTTTATTGATCTCTTCATGAATCGAAAATATCTTTTCATACATGAATCTTGGTGATCCAGAAAAGAGAGCGCCTACACAGTTGAAACCTTCGAACCCAGAGCCAGGAGAAGGAGCATACCTCTTTAGGGCATACCTAGTTATCTCCTTTATGACCTGCCAAGATTTATCGTCAGAGCTTTCGATCAGGCCGCTTGTCATAGGATAGATCAGTCTTTCCGTGAGATCTGCCCTAGACTCCAAATGATCAGAGACTTCCGGGCCCACGATTATGGGTGAAGAAGCGGTGAAACCGTATACTCCAAAGTTTCCCTCTGTGACATCGGGGAAATATCCCCTGTTTTCTATAGAGTCCGGGATGTCACCAAGCGTTGCTGGCCCGAATTTGAACTCCGATGTTCCATAGTCCTCTCCGAAGGTGAATAGCTCTCTGTAACTTTTCTGTGTCGCCATTTTCTGATGTTTCCCCCTTTTTATGTGCTCAATACTCCAACAAATTCAATTTTGATTGGTTATCTAGAAGTATAGTTGCCGCCGCGTGGCTTCCTTTATTTCCGAACAGATTCCTGCTCGCAAAAACCACGCCGCCGCATTGTCTTGATAGGTTTCAAGAAATATAAGTCAAAAGCATGATAATGCTTAAAGAAAATACCAGAAAAGAAGTACACTCTCTAAATATAATCTAGTAAACGAAGGAGGGTCCTAATTGCGAGAGAGAAAGAGAGGGTAAAAGGACTACACAGCTTTCAAAGCGTTACCCCTATGCATCCATCTTTGATCAGAAGACCAAAAAACCAAACGTACCCAAAATTCCGCTTTTCTTGCTCTCGGGCTATGAACCCTTAGAGACTCGCACTTTCGTTAGTAAAGGGAATCGCTCTGCTCATTGCGTTCAGATATTATCTTTGTCCACGGATTGTCCTTGACTGCATTCGGCAGATCTTCTTGTGATCGAATGTCTTTCCTCTTCGGTTCATTTGCGACGAATGATCTCCTGCCTTCTCTTAACGCTTCATCATCTTTCTGTTTGTAGAACTTGGCTGAACTAATCGAATTAGGCGTCTCCAATGGTCTAATTGCCTGGTCAAACTCGGAATCGCCTCGGAAGTTGTTCGAAGAGGCTAGTAACGAGTTATCTACTAGGTTTGGACCAACAATCCTGTTCGTAGTCTGGTTCGTGGGAGGAGCGTAGAGCGCGGCAAAGGCCTTTAAGGCACTCAAAATTTCGAGTGATACATCGGGTCTGGGAGGAGATTCGCCTGGCATCCTTTCCTGCTGAAGTACTTCTTGCAAAGGTTCAAGCAGCCTTATCCCCACCTTTGGCTCAATAGCAAACACATACTTTTGGAGACGCTGTCCTGATCCCTTCATCTTGGGAATGAAGAGATACCTGAATATTCTCCCACCGATCGATGTAGATCGGAAGGCTACCACAGCTGAAACAAATCGCTCTTCGATCCCAAAGTAGCTCAAGCTGTTTTTATTTGTTGAAGGAACATCCCCAGTCGCAAGAACTGTGCACTCCAGTCTTTCAAGCTCGTCTACGATCTGCGGCATCTTTCTTCGCACTTCGAGCTGATCGTATTCACTCAATAGGGCTGTAAGAGAATCTATCACGATAAGTCTTGCATTGTGCTTCCTCGAAAGCCTTGCTATCCCTGAGAAGAATTCTTGCGTATTTCTTGAGTTGACTATCTCGGCTCCCTTTATCCTGTATTCATGTCTGGCGTCCTTAACGACGAGCAGGATTCGCTTATCTTGAATCGCTTTGATGAGGGGCAACCCCAGATTATCCATTTCTTGGAGAACGTCTTGCGGGCGCTCGTCAGTAAGAGCAAGTATCCCTCTTTCGTTTCTTTTGACTCCTTCTAGCAGAAATTGAATTGCGAAAATAGTCTTCCCGAGGCCAGATCGTCCGCTCAGAAGTGTAACTCTGTTCTTAGGAACACCTCCCGAAGAAATAATGTCAAAACCTGGGACTCCGGTGGGAACCATATCCCTTCCAGAAGAAGCAAGATAAGGAGAGCTTGAATCCTTCGACAAGATAGAGCTACTGCTGCGGCTGATTTTTTCGTTAGCAGACACAACATTGGCGGGCGCCGCCCTCTCCTCGAAAATTTCTTGAGCTTGAGGTTTGTCTATGCTGATATAAGATTTCGGCTGAGAAGCAATAGGATAATCAAGTGCTTGTTCTGCAAGCTCTCTCTGAGTGTACTTCGCAAGTATCTGCATGAAAAGCAAGAGGTCGCTTTCGTTTCCGGAATGCTTCACTAGCTTGAATCCATTTTTGAACGCAGGAATCAAGTGTTGTACTATGACTTCCTCGAAGAGTCTTTCCTTTGCAAGACCTCTGGATCCTACATGTGTGGCTTCAGCCCAAACTGGTACTTTCTTATTTGCGTTGTCAAATGAAAAGGGGCTCACGATCCCAGTTCCAAGTTCGGGAGAGAGCGAGATGGAAATTAGCAATTTTCCATCCGAACTCGAAAGAAGAGCACCAAAGGTATCAGAGCGAATTGGTTCGAGAAGGCTCGCGTTGCACATAGGACAAAAGTTCCAGTCAGGATGATCCCTTTTCATCGCAGCGTGATAGTGCTCCGCTGCAGTTGGTTTTGTAGAGCTTGCGATCCTGCCTTCTTGTGATGAAGCAATGTGAGACTGGTCAAATGATGAGGAAGACGAAGGAAGCCGCATTTGCTCCCTTCGTTGCTCTTCTTCTTCTCCTCTTCTCTCTAGTGTCAAAATGTTCCCCGTTATTGATGAGAAAGATCACGATCTAATTTTTAGGTCGATCTGTTACTAAGCGTTCTCGTCAAGCCCACACTCGCCTTGCCATACAGAATCAAGAATAAGCCATGTAAACCTCTTCGAAAAATTGACTTCTCATAGTCCTAAACGAAAGCTTTGATGATCACTTTCTATTGATCGTGCCGGGTGCCCTTGTGCGCCTTCCCTCTCTCTCCCTCAGTTTGATGAAGAAGCAGTTTGCAACGATTAAAGCGGTGCGAATCGAACCTGTAGACATGTAAACAGTGAAAACCTTCTAGAAAAGATGAAAACCCTTTTCTCTTGGAGAGACGATCTCCAATCTTAGTGATGCTAGAGAGATCGATGGGACGCGAAGCCCAACCAAGGTCTGATTTCTCCCAGCTTTCGCTTGATGATTGGCTTGCGAAGTTCGGGAGGATTTACGGGAAGAGGCATGACAAGCACACAACCGAGTATATGATCTCAAGGCTTGTGGAGGAGGTTGCTGAGCTTGTGAGTCCGATGGAGGCCCAGGATAGATCGACTATTGGCCCAAGTCTTGCTGATGTTTTTTCCTGGATCTGCTCACTTGCATACAAATTGAAAATCGATCTCTCAAGCCTTGCATGGGAGAAGTACGGAAAGAATGCCCCTCGACCGCGAGGCTTTCCGGAGCCGTCGATTTCAGAGTTTTCGCAGCCGCGGACATTGCACGAGTGGCAGCAGTTCATCTCGAAGCTCTATCAGAATGAGAACCAGAGGCTCACTCCCATGAACGCACTCGTCGCCATGATGAAAGACGTAGGGGATCTTGCAATGCTCCAGAGAAAAAGGGCCTCAAGCGAACTGATTACATCGAAGGTAGCTGCGATACTCGCATGGAACTTGACTCTTGCAGAGCTTCTTCATCTTGATCTTGCGGAGGTAGTTTTCGAAAAGTATGACGATCACTGTCCTGTTTGCAAACAACAGGTCTGCGACACCGACATTTGCCATCCATTTGTAACTATGTACGTTTCATTTGGAAGCTCAACCACAGACGAAGAGAAATACGTCGTGCTAGATTCGGCTAACAGATTTGGCTTTAGGACACTGGTTGATACCACCCCTGAGCTCAATAACACTCGTGATCTATCTAGCTCGCTTGATCTGATTAGCAGAAGTGACGTTGCGTGCATACTCCTCTCTACTCCGCCCCCGATCCAAATTCAAGGTTCTGCTCCTTCATCGCCTATCTCATGGCTTGAGTCTGACTACAGGCAGATATTCGAGACAATGGCGTGCTTTTCGACGCTTTCAAAGGGAAATGTTTGGATATTCACGAGAGATGAAACAAAGGGATTAGGAGCATATCTCAGGAAAACCTTCGGTGCGGAGCAACCTATGATTTTCCAGTATCAGGATGCAGGCCACCTCAAGGCCTTGTTTGAAAAGTGCCTTGAGGAGGTGAATGAAAAGAGGAATAAGTGAGAGAGAAAAGGATGGGCCAGTTTGGGAAAAACAGGTAATAATAAGGTCCAAATTGCCCCGCAACCATTTCTTAGATCCTACAACCTCCCGGTTCTCCGCAATGAGGGTATGTTGATATTTACGCACAGATTTTTGCAAAAAGGAGTACGTCACAGATAAATCAATAAAACAAATTATTAGAAACTGTGCTGACCCTTCCTTCTTGTAGGCTGTCCGAATAGAGATTTCTGTGAACAATGGTTACTCTAGACTACACAACAAACAACAAAGAAAGATGCTTCTTCTTCTTCTAACTCGCTATAATTCGGCGATCATTCCAAAGCTGCTCGAGTCAAGATGCGCGCGTAGAGTAAGATGATAAAGAGGAAGAAGAATGCGCGAGGAAGATAATCTGCGCGAACGACATCTTTCATAAATTAGAAAATTTGTTGAACAAGTTTTCTAATTGATATGAAGCTACCATCTTTTTTCTCCTCTTTCTGAGCTCAAGATCCTGTACGCTTGAGAATATTCTAAATACTATGAACGATTTCAATTTACTTTTGACTTAACAAGCCTAAAGTGGCATTTCGAAGAAGGAAAAAGCGGTAAAAAGGAAGACGAAAGAGAGATGATCGTTGTTTGGAATTTTGTTTGTTCCCCCCTCTTTACTCGGAATAGGGGGAAAAGAGTGAGTGATTAGAAAATGCAAACTATACAGATTCCAAAAGCCGCCAAGACGAAACTTCTCGGGTTACCTCTGAAGACAAAGGAAGCTTACCGTCACATCCGAGGACGAGGGATGTTTGTCGATGACCTACGACTACCGAACATGTGTTTCGCCTCGATTCTCAGGAGCCCGTACGCACACGCTAAGATCAAGCGTCTTGACTTCGAAAAGGCATTGAATCTCCCAGGAGTAATCGGGATTCTTGGGCCAGATGACGTTCTAAATATGTCAGATCCGCTTCCTCAGATGACTCTTCCTCCTGCATCGCAAGCAAGGGACTATCCGATTGCGATTGAGAAAGTGAGATACGTGGGCGAACCAGTAGCCGTCGTCGTAGCGAATTCGCGATACGTCGCGGAGGACGCACTCGAGCTGATAGAAGTTGAATATGAGCAGCTCGAGCCGCTACTCGATTCAGAGCAAGCACTGTTGGACTCGCGTATACTCGTTCACGAAAACGTAGGTACCAATCTCATGGCTCATATCGACTACAACTATGGTGATTATGAAAAGTCCGCGAGCGAAGCTGACAGGATCATCAAAACCAAGCTTCGATTCCACCGGTTCAGCTCCACGCCACTTGAGCCAAACTCAGTTTTAGCTAGCTATGATCCGAGGAGCGAATCGCTCACAGTATGGTGCAACAACCAAGAACCTTCATTCATGCTGCCGCAATTCAACAGTGCTTTGAGACTGCCTTACGACAAGATGAGATTCATCACGATGGACATAGGCGGAGGTTTTGGATGCAAGATAATCAACTTTGCTTATGTTGTTCTTATCTCTCTTGCCTCGATGAAGACTTCTCGCCCCGTGAGCTGGACGGAAACAAGAACCGAACATCTTCTAGCTGCAAGCCACGGAGCTGAAAGGGTCTTCGAGACCGAAGTTGCTGTGAAAAACGATGGAACGATACTTGGCCTCAAGGTAAGAAGCATAGACGACGACGGGGCTTACTCGCGGCACGAGCCGGCTGGACTTACTGTTTGGGCCCAAGTTGTCCCAGGCGCTTACAAGATCAAAAACGTCCGAAACGATATGTATGCGGTATTCACTAACAAGTGCCCCGCCGGCCCAAATCGAGGATTTTCGAGAGCTCCGCACCTCTTCATGATTGAAAGGATCATTGACATCGTGGCTAAGGAGCTTGGACTCGATCCTGCAGACGTTCGGATGAAGAATTTCATTCAAAGGGAGGATCAGCCGTATCGAACGCCTAACGGATGTGTTTACGACGATGGCGACTATCCCAAGAGTTTACAGACTGTACTTGACGCAATTGACTACGACGAATGGCGAAGGAGGCAGTCAGAGCTTTGGAAGGAGGGAAGATACATAGGGATTGGACTTGCAACAACCTTGGACTCCGGAGCTCCAAATTTTGGCCAACAGAAGATGCTCAATCCTAGACTGCCCCTCATTGGAAACACTGAGGCCTGCATGCTCCAGCTTACACCAGACGGTAGATTTGTGGTGAGGCTCGGGACTGTTCCTCAAGGACAGAGCCACGAAACAGTTGGTAGTCAGATCGTTGCTGAGATGTTTGATGTCCCCCTAGATCTCGTGAGTGTTGCGACAGGATTTGACTCTGGTTCGCATCCTTACACTATGCACTCCGGCACTTACGGCAGCAGGTTCGCGGCGATGGGTGCTGGTGCCGTTTTGGGGGCATCTCAGAAGCTGAGGGATATGGTCCTTGAAATCGGAGCTCACCTTCTCGGAGAAAGAAAGGACGAAGTTGAACTCGTAGAAAGCTCTGTTCGATCAATCAAAGATCATTCTAAAGCAATCACTCTCAAGAGGCTTGCGAGAACTGCGTACGGAATGCCGGCAATGCTTCCACCAGGAACCCAAGCCGGACTGTGGGCGGTTCACGTTTACTACAATGGTTTGGTAGCTCCCGATGAAAGAAAGATGGCGAACTTGGCTCTCACCTACTCTTATCAATCCCACGCGGTGGTAGGTGAGCTTGACGTGGAGACTGGTAAGTTCAGAATTATAAGGCACGTCATCTGCGATGATGCAGGGAGGCTTCTCAACCCAATGATCGTTGAGGGGCAGGTTCATGGCGCCGCCCTTCACGGCGTCGCCGCTGCCTTGTTTGAAGAGTACAAATATAACAACGAGGGACAGCTAGAAGATCCCACTTTTGTTGACTATCTTGCTCCCTATGCCGTTGATGTGCCAACTTTCGAAGTTCATCATCTTGAGATTCCCTCGCCTTTTTCACCACTGGGTGCCAAGGGAGTGGGGGAGGGCGGCGGGACTGCACATGTTGCGGTAATCAACGCAATTGAAGACGCATTGACTCCTTTCAGAGTAAGCCTTGGAAGCTCTATCGCGCCTCCGGAATCAATCTACAAACTCCTAGCACGAGCAGCTCGCACATAACTCGGACGAAAGCCGTCTCTTTTCCCTTTATTCTTCTTCTTACCTTTCCTCCGATAATAGAAGACAAAGGAAAGAGCAATCACTCGCCAGTGAACTTTGGTTCCCTTTTCTCCTTGAAGAAAGCTGTTATTCCTTCTTTCAAGTCCTTTGTATGGAACATAGCTATCGATTCCCTAAGCTGGTACTCCATCCCTTCGTCCAAAGGCATCTCCGACCCGAAGTTCACACAAGCCTTTGCGGCACCAATTGCAAGAGGTGCCTTCTTTGCTATCTTTGAAGCAACTGCAAGACTTTCTTCCAAGAGCTTGTCAGCGGGGACTACTCGGTTGACTATGCCGATGCGATAGGCTTCTGATGCTTGTATCCACTCCCCCAAAAAGAGAAGCTCTTTCGCAATGTATCTTCCAACCACTCTCGGAAGTCGAATTGTTATCCCCGCCCCAGGACACACTCCAATTCCAGTCTCGGGAAGGCCGAACTTTGCCTCTTCAGAAGCAATCACGAGATCGACTGATTGAATTGTTTCGATATTTGCGTATCCATTGACCGCGGCTATGATTGGCTTACGAATTTTTTCCATCTTCCTCCAGAGCTCCAAATTTTCTCTCTGAAACCTTTCGGTTTGCTCGATAGTGTTTGTTAGAAATTCCGTAGTGTCCCCGCCAACGCAATAGGTCTTCCCCTTTGCAGCTATTATGACAGCTCTCACGCTTTTGTCTTCAGCTATCGAGTCAAATGCCCTAGTGAATTCCTTGACAGTTTGGTATCTCATCGCGTTTCTCTTTTCAGGCCGATTGTAGTAGAGAACGACTGTGGAGTCGTGACGTTCAAATAGAATATCCTCGAATTCGGATGCCGTTGATGAGCGAGACTGTTCACTTTGTGCTTGCAAGTTCGAAACTCTTCACTTCCTTTTCCCAGGAAACTTCCCTTTCTATCCCAATCATATAAAATAACTGACGTGTATTGCGAAATGCTCAGTTCTTCATTCCCATTCAATCTTCTTTTTGACTAAGCGACTGCTTCCAAGGTAAAGAATCCAAATCCCTTTTGATTTTGTCCAGAATCTTTGAGAACATTGCATCAGTGAGCTTTCCTGTGTTGGTGTTCCTTGGGCTTGGGTGATAAGACGCATAAAGTACTGGGAGGCCCTCCCCCAGAATGTACCTAGCGCCGTGTTTGAAACGAAGCTTCCCCTTTTTGAGGCCGTGATGATGATACTTTCTTGCAAAGGTGACAAAGGAATCGAAGGCGATCTTGCCCAAAGCTAGCACCGCCTTGCAATTCTCCAAAATTCTGAATTCTTCGGCAAGGAAGCCCATGCAATTTGATGTCTCCTTCGGGCTCGGCTTGTTTTCGGGCGGGACACATTTCACAGCCGCAGTAACATAGCAATCAAAGTATCTGAGACCGTCATCTTTCGAAACAGAAATTGGCTGATTTGCGAATCCTGCCCTGTTGAGATGCCGAACGAGAAACTTTGCACTGGAATCTCCAGTGAATACTCTTCCCGTTCTGTTTCCTCCGTGAGCTGCTGGGGCGAGACCGACTACTACAAGCCTTGCGTTGAAGTCTCCATAGCCAGGGACTGGCTTCCCCCAGTACTCGAAATCCGAAAATTCTCGCCGGCGTTTCTTCGCAACCTCCTCCCTGTATCTTACAAGCCTTGGGCATTTCCTGCAAGCGATTATCCTTTGATTGAGGAGATTCATCATATTCTCTCTTTCTTTGCCATGCTTGAGAGAATTTAGCATGTTTTCAGGATGCTTGAGCAAAACTCGTCACTTCAATAAGATCTTGGCATGCCAAGCGAGCGCTCTGCAATCGTCGCAAGAAGGAGCTCTTCCGATATTGGATGAACCCTGTGAACCCTGACATCTCTCCAATAGCGCTCCACGTCATTCTCCTTATAGTAGCCGTGGCCGCCAAAAGTTTGAAGAGCTCTGTCAGTAGCAATTCCAGCGGCCTCCGCGGCTAGCAAGAGACAACTGCTAGCTTCAGTCAAAAAATCCCTCCCTGCCTCAAAAAGCGAAGCGGCCTTATGGACTAGAATCTCTGCCCCGACGATCTTCGCATAAGCGTCGGCAAGCGGAAATTGGATCCCTTGATTTGACCCTATTTGACGTCCGAATACTTTTCTTTTTTTTGCGTACTCTGATGCGGTGCTCAAGGCAAGTTTTCCAGTGCCGACGAGAGAAGCTCCAGTCAGTATACGATCCATCGCAAAGACTCTTGCAGCGCCCTTCCAAGCTTCATTTTCTTCTCCCAGAAGATGATCTGAGGTGACGCGAATGTCTTCAAAGTCAAGGGAATAGCTAGACACAAAGTCCATCCCGAGCTTCTCGAGCTTTTTTGCTTTGAACGAAGCTCCTTGTTCTTTCACTGAAATGAGGAACATTGAAATTCCATACGTTTTGCTTTGAGAGGAAGAGGACGATGAAGATTCTTTGGGTGAGGTTCTTGCGAAGAGGATTATGTAGTCAGCTCTGTCATAATTTGCAACCATGATCTTTCTTCCCGAGATGGAAAATTCTTCTTTCGAAATTCTCTTAGCTGTTGTTTCGATCGAAGATGCGTCTAGGCCAGAGGACTCCTCAGTTAGGGCAATTGAGATCTTTAACTTTCCTTTAGCAATTTCAGGAAGGAAGGATTTCTTCTGTTCTTCCGAGCCACATACCTCGAACATCTGTGAAACGAGTGAACCGCTAAGATAAAGATAGGACCCAAGACCAGCAAAGTGCTCAGCAGTTTCTTCTACCGCGAGCGTAAGGTCAAGTATGCTCCTCCCCATTCCTCCAAATTTCTTTTCGATAATCATGCCAAAGAGTCCGGATTCTGCCAGGGCTTCCCAGTATTCCTCCGGAAACTTTTGCTCGGAAGAGATCTTTCGCCAGTAGGCTGGATCGAATTTTGAAGAAACGAGTCCAACCAAATCTGTTATTTCCTTCTCTAATCTGAAATCCATGTCGAAATTCAGTAGCTCCTGGGCAAACCGAGAACATGCTGACCAAGAAAGCTTAGGACCATCTCCTCAGGAACAGGCCCTGTTCTAAAGAGCCTAGAGTCCCTCCAATGCCTTTCGATGTCGGAGGTTTTGGCAAATGAAAGGCCGCCGAATGTTTGCATTGCCCGATCGGCCGCGAGGAAGGCAGCCCGCGCCCCCAAGTAGGCAGCAACATTGGCTGCAACTGAACAGTCGATTTGGTTGTCGAACTGCCAAGCCGCTTTTTGCGCTAGCGCCCAGGCGGATTCGAGCTCAGCCTTTGCCCGTGCGAGAGGGAACTGGATAGCTTGATTTGAGCCGATAGGCCTCCCAAAGACACTACGCTGCTTTGCGTAAGAGCAAGCTTTGCTCAAAGAAAGCTCTCCGACTCCGATGCTCATCGCCGCGGTCGAGATACGCTCGGCATTTAGAAGTTTGGGAAGAAGGTCCCATCCCCTACCCTCCTCGCCGAGTATGTTTTCCTCGGGGACTCGGACATCGCGAAAGAAAACCTCGTTTGAGCCAAGAGCCCTCATCGAAATGTCATCGATTCTCTTTGCCCTGATTTCTCCATCTGGTCCTATCTTGCTCTTGTCAACGAAGAATATTGTAAGACCGCCAGTTCGCTTGGCTGCCTTTTCCTTTGGAGTTGTCCTTGCCACAACGCTCATTATCGTTGCTTCATGAGCAAGGGTGATCCATATCTTCTGACCGTTGATCACAAATTCCTTTCCGTCCCTCACAGCGGTTGTGCTAATATCGAGCGTGTTCACTCCAGCAGAAGGCTCTGTGAGGCAAAAGGACATCACATGCTTTCCACTTGCAATCTCTCGCAGGTATCTTCGTTTTAGCTCCTCTCTTGCGAAACTCTTGATCGTGTGGATTGCGAATACGCAGATAGCCATGATGAGATCAGCTGCGGCCATTCCAGAAGTCCTTGCTGCTTCGTGAATGGCAATCGTGGTCTCGGACAGGCCAAGGCCAGTCCCGCCATACTCCTCAGGGACATTCAGATTGAACCATCCATTCTTAGCCAAAGAATCAAAATACTCTCTTGGAAACTCAGCCTTTTCGTCCTTCTGTCTCCAGTACTCGTCGCCAAACGAAGAAAGAAGGCTTGAAAGAGAGCTTCTCAGAAGCTTCTGTTCGTCGGTTTCTTCAAAATCGATCAAATTGAGCTTTCGTTTAGCAGGGATGACATACCTTTCGTTAAGAGTCTTTTTCCCACACTTCCTCCTTTTCTTTTCCGAAAAGTCTTCTTGGGGGCTCAGAGCTTAATAGTTAGCCTGAAGGTCTAGAATGATTTGCCGGGGAATAGTCGCCCTTGCCACATCAGTGGACGAAAGAGCAGCTTAGAAGGCAGGTAAAGAACGCCATATACAGGATCTTTGATGCCGCCAAAAATAGGGACTTTGGAACTCTTGCGGCAATGCACTACCCAAGCGAAGAAATCTTTTCAAAGTTCGACTTTTCCTCTCCCTACAAGCGCCAGACTTTCAGCCAAGCGATCATGCATGAGGAAGTGGCATACTCGAGCATTACTGACTTTAACTACAAGATAGATGATCTCAAAATTGACCTTCTAGCTCAAGAAGTAGCAATCGCAACATTCCACCTCGAAACCGGAGGATTGTTCGTGAACGACTACAGGTTTGAGGGAAGCCCTGCCAGGACAAAGCTCAGGGCAACCATGGTCTTTCTTTGGAAGAATGACCAGTGGCTAGTTGTTCACGAACACTTTTCAAACTTTCCTGAAGATATGGAAAGAATCCAAGAGAAAGGAAAAACAAAGTAGCTAGAGGAGGAGAGTAAGGAAAAAGCGAAGCGGGAAAATTACAAGCGAGCGATTCGAGAAGCTACTACTACTGCTCCCTCAGAGATTTTGAGACTGTTTCCATCATAGCCAATCAAAACCTTTTGAATCCTCTAAATCAAGAGAAGACCAAGATCTGAAAGGAATGTGGTAAGGAGATGCCAAGGACAAAGAAAGACTATGCAATTATGAATCCGGAAGTAGAAGACTACATCTACTCGCTTCTGAGGAAGAGGGACAAGGTTCTCTCGGAAATCGAAAAGGATGCCGAAAAGAACGGCGTTCCTATCGTGGGACCTCTCGTCGGAAATTTTCTCTACATGTTGGCAAACGCATGCCGAGCAAGAAAGATCCTAGAAGTTGGAACTGCAACTGGATACTCTGGCATATGGTTTGCTCGTGCTATCGAAGGAAACTCTGGGAAACTTGTCACAATCGAAAATGACCCGAGTAGAAGGAAGATAGCTGAGGAGAATTTCAGGAGAGCAGGACTCGATCATTTGGTTGAGATTCGCGGGGGCGATGCTAAGAAGATTGTTCCTGATCTTTCAAGATCGGAGCCGCTTTCCTACGATCTTGTTTTCTTGGATGTGGGCGACAAGACTCTCTATGTTGATCTACTGGAACCATGCTTGAATCTTACAAGGGCTGGAGGTTTCTTGATTGCGGACAATACGCTTTGGAGTGGAGCTGTTGCTGACAAATATGATAGGACGAAGGAAACAACCACGATACGGAGATTCAACGAGAAAGTCTCAAGAATGGACAATGTGAGTTCGCTAATAGTTCCGCTGAGAGACGGGGTGATGGTTGCATACAAGAAATCAAGCTGAGCTGTGGGTAACGAATTGAACGAAATTCTATCGTTCAACTTGGCTTGGGTCTTCGTGAAATCCGCGGGTTGGAAGAGAGTCTTCATAAATCTAACGGGGGGTCGTGGTGTAGCTTGGTCAACATGCGAGCCTCGGGTCTTTGGTTAGCGGGAGCGCTCGTGATCACCGGTTCGAATCCGGTCGACCCCATTCTACATTTAGTTTAAATTCACCTCTAAAATGGCTTTGATAGGACTAGTTAGGCAGCCATACTAGCGAGGCTTGAATCTTTATAGGGTTGTTAGACAACATTTACACACATGCCTTGTATCTTTTCAAGGACTGATAACAAGGTTGTCATTGAGCGTAAGGTTTTAGCTCTAAAACGAAAGCTAAAAAATCCCAATGACAGACGAGTACAGGAAAACAGGAAAACGACTGTCTTCTACCTTCCAATATCGAGAGACCTTGCAGAACGTCTTCACCTAACAGAAGACAGTTTCATCAAAGCTGAGATCGCAAAATCTGGCGACCTCCCTTCTGTCAGTTCACAAGACGAAATGAACCAGATAAACTGAGAAACCCAAAGAGTAAGGGAGCCGATAGCATCAAGACACGCCTTGAGAACGAACGAGTTAACATTACCAAGAAGCGCAAAATAGGAAAGCGTGCGAAATAAACCGTCAAAATAACGCGTAGCCATTTTCAATGAGAAACCATAGTTTAAGAGCGCGCCACACGAAGCAAGAAGCCCAAAGAGAGAGAACCTCTTGTAGCATTCTACATTCGTGAAATATCAAAATGGAAAACGGGTAAAGATAGCTCCGTCGAAGCAAACCACCATCCGGGCTTAGCTATCACGCAAAGAACTGCTGTTTGAATTCGTGAGTGAAAAATAAGAAATACCCTCGCAGGGTTGACTGGGTTGAAGAGAATCATCCCATTCTGCCAGAGAAGTGTTAATGGTCTATCCTATTCCTTGCACCTGAAAGTATGTATGCCAGACGTGTTTATCAGGTAAGTGCAAGAAGCTACGTCAAGCAAACTTGTGGAACTTCGGTGTGCCGTGTTTTTGTTAATCCCTCTGTAGTCTTTCCCCCTGTGTCTGTGAACGTACGAGAAAGTGCTTTCTGACAGGTTTCCTCTCATGACAGAGGTTTCCCCTCAACTTTGAGAACTTGCTGTGCCATTTGGAGAAAGTTCACAAGAAAAATCGCCCGCAGCTGTTCCAAGAATAAACATCATATCTAGTTTACTTTACTTTGGTCAAGCTAGAAGGACACAGGTTAGCAAACTCGCATCCTCTGCATTTATTCGGATTACTTGTGGGAATAGGCTCTCTTTCATTTAGCCAGTAACCCTTCTTCTCTCTAATTGCTTGTACAGCGTAGAGTTTTGCGTAGCTCAGCGTATGTACGACGACTTCATTTTTCGACTTTGAAGCAAAACTGACTGCGCTTCCAGTTATGAGAGATTGGACTAAAATGTCGAGGAACTTGTTCTTGTTCTTTTTTGATAGCGGCGCTGAGGTTTTGTACCTTACTATAATCAATTCAAGATTTGAGCAATCAAAGCCAATCAGCTCCAAAAGCAATCCATAGATAAATGCCTGCGCCCTCTGGCTATCATATACGATTGTCGTATCTCCTCTCGCTGTAGTTTTTAGCTCTATGACGTAAAGCGGTTTAGATTTTTGAAACACAATTGCATCTGGCACACCTCCTAACGTCAAACCTTCAAATTTTGCTACAAGTGGAAATGAGGCAACAACAATCTCTTTATTCTCTATGTCCTTAATTATCTTCTTGATTGTACTCTTTCTCATTCGGAGAAGATTATCGTGTAAATTTGTTCCTTCTTCCTTGGCTTCGGTTTCAACTTCCCCGTGAATATATTTTTGCTCTACCTTCATCTCGCAGTAGTATTGCTCAGCGATAGAGCTCGCAGGTATGACGGAGATATTAGTTCTGAATTTCGTGGTCTCCTCTTTTGCCGCCTCCGCCGCCTTCTTTTGGCTTAG
>CADDZS010000030.1 GCA_902812485.1 archaeon | reverse complement strand
CTCCGATTCGGTGCCTGTCATGAGATATATTTGAAGTGAGTACGTTACATTGCTTCTTTTCCTCCCTATCTGATTTCTTATAGACTCTGCTCTGTTGATTATTCTTTTGCACACCTCAAGCTGAGACATTGTGTTGAGACCATCCGCCTCCTTGACAGCTACAGCAGGAAGAATTTTCGTTCCCTCCCTTATTCCGACCCAGATAGGAGGATCTTTCTGGACTGGCTTTGGAAGATTTACCGCGTTGTGGATCGAAAAATGCTTTCCTTCAAATGAAGGACTTTGTTCGCGCCACATCATGCGAAGAATTTTGATCGTCTCTCTTAGCTGAGAGATTCTCTCTCTGGCTTGGAGGAATTTATAATCATAAGATTTGTATTCGTCTTCGTACCAGCCTGCTCCCAATGCCATGATGAGACGACCGTTCGAAATCACGTCCAATGTAGATGAAATCTTTGCAAGGTACGCGGGGTTTCGATAAGCGACACAGGTAACCATTACTCCGATGCGAATGTGCTTTGTGTCACGAGCTAAAGCTCCAAGAGTTGAATATGCTTCCAGACACGGTGTGTTTGGATTGCCAAGGGCTATGAAATGGTCATAAAGCCAAGCTGAATCAAATCTTAGTTCCTCAGCTTTTTGCCACATTTTTGATAGTTCGTCATACGTGTAGCCTCCTTGTCCAGTCTTTATTCCGATCTTCAATGTTCTATCTGCCTTTGTGGTTTGCCGATCTGGATTGCGGGACTGATCTTAAATTGTTTGTTTAGTCGTCTGATTTTCATTAGAAAGCTTCTTGGTGGAGGGGGGAGATTCAAGGGATAAATAGGCTCAAATCTTTTGCAAGTAAAAAAGGGACCAGGGCCAGAGAGGCCCGCTTTTTCTCTGCCATCTGACGTGATTGACAAAAACTTGCAAAGAAAAGGTTTCAGTGTGCTAATTTTCTGTTTCTTCCCGAAGTCCTGCCTAAGACAGATCTGCTAAAGAAGAACAGAACAAAAGCAACGACCCACATATCCATTCTAAGCGTTCCAATGAGTGGGAGATTCACCCAGAAATATGGGAGAGAAGAGACCAGAAAAATCATTCCTCCCAACGCATACCCAAGTAGCCTCCAACGAAAATTGTTCATGAGCCCTGAGTCGATATTCCTCCCCTCTCTTTGAGTTTCATTCAAGAGTACAACTGTGAGAGTCGCCAGAAGCAGGTACATCCCACCGATATCTAATCCGTACACCGCAGTGGAAAACGCGATAAAACTCAAGCTTGCTCGGAGAACATAGAACAAAAAAGGCTCGATAGACACGCAGAATAAGAGAGCAATGTTCAACGTGAAGGAAAGCGAGGATTCAATCGGAAAGATCGTGATGATTCTGGTATAGCCGGTCCACATCGCGATGAGAATGAGAAAGCTGAAGGCAAACTGAGCGATATCACCAACCAACTCTGCCTGCGTAGTTGGTATCCTTCCAATCAGTGTCAGCGAGCCAATAGAAAGAGCGAGTCCAAAAACCAGATCTGAAAGAGATTCTATTCTTAATCTGATTTTTGGGGGATACTGTTGTGACAATAGCTTGCAAAAACCTAACTTTGTCGTGAAGAAAGAGAACTTTAGTACTTATGCTTTGAATCGATATTCTCGGCTAGGAGAGGAAAAGGAGTCCCGCGGGTCGGATTTTCAAGCGCATTTCGAACTTATTGCGCTTATTGAACCGACGACACTCCGGTTTCTGTCTCTTTGTGTAGCCTGCGTAGGCTGAGAACTTGATCAGCGCCGAGAATTTTCTCTCTTTTTCCTCGGAGCCAGATCTCTACAGCGTCTTCCCTTTTCTCATGGGTACTCTTCTTTTTCTATTCGCACCTTAGAATGAACGAAGAGATAGGAATCCCCACAGTGTCAGGTCGGAAGCTCTACCAGGCTGAGCTACCGCGGGCCTTAAGATCAAATTGGTAGATTGCGCATAAATAAATATCGTAAATGCACGCCTTTTCGCCCAGAGTTGATGGTTGTTTCAAAGAAGAAAGCGCTTGTTTGGATGCGAACTTCGTTCTTCATCAATGCTTGACCTCCCGTAGTGTTTGACTTGTCCGATCTCTTCTGAGCCAACAACTGTATTTGCTCCGGAAATCTTTTTGGTTAATCAGGTGACGAGCTTTTTGATTCATTAAAACAGAAGAGACCGAATAATAATAATATGGAAACCACACAGGTTAAGCCATAATCTTTCGGGGAAAAGCGAACATTGAGAAGATCAGGAAAATTCCTTTCTTAATTCCTCTCTTACCCTTTCCAGTGGCGAAAGAATGAAACAAAATTTCGCTCGTCGGCATCGATTCGGCGAATCTCTCAGTGAGAATCGGCGCTATCCATCAAAGGCAAAACAATTTTCTCTCGCAAAAGGTAATGTTTATAGTGCAAAATTCGGCGAGGGATCTTTGGGTAGCTTTGGACCCCAACGTCTTTGCTATTCTCGCCGGCGAAGCGGGCTACAACTTGACTTATCTCGAAGTCATATTTGCAGCCGCAACCGCAATTACGATTGTTGGATTCGTTGCACTTTATTGGTCCACAAAGCATCCTGAAGAAAAGGATACTCATGCCCTTGCAAAATATGAAGCTCACTGGGTAATAGTGATTGTAATCATCTTCATCTTGTTTTCAGTTACTACTCTTCCCTATCTGCCCTATCCTTACGCTCACAGCGTTAAACCGAATGTCGTTATTGATGTTCAGGCTCAACAATTCAGCTGGTGTTTGAGTCCAGCTCCTGCGTGGGGTTCTCCATGTGTGCAGAACATCAATATCACGCTAGGAGATGTGGTTCTCTTTTACGTTAGAAGTTTAGACGTAACTCACGGATTTGGCGTTTATCAATGGAATCCAAACAGCTCGAATGCCTACGGTCAGATCCTGTTTCAGGTACAGGTTATGCCCAACTACACAAATAGCGTCGAGTACCAATTCACGACCCCTGGGACCTACTACATAAGATGCCTTGAGTTTTGTGGATACGGCCACTACACTATGATAAGCTCTTTCAACATAACCGCAGTTTAGGAACTTTGTGTGAGAGAGAAAGAAAGAGAGGAACTCCTTTTTGGATATCTTGAAAGAGGAACGATCAAGAAGCGACAAGAGGAAAGGGAAGAAGAAAACAGCATGAGCCAGCCACAAATGCCTTCGACACTCACAGCCGAGCCGGCTGCTACGCAAGCGCTCACCCCTTACACAAGGAAATGGGTTAGAAGGCTGATTTATCTCTCGTTTCTTAATTTCATAATAGCCGGCACACTCGCTCTCTTCATGCGCACAGATCAAGGAGGAGCTCCGGCGCTAATCGGGCCTCTTGGAACGCCTCAAGTCTTCGGTCAGTTACTTACAGCTCATGGCCTTGGAATGTTCGTAGGATGGCAATTCCCCTTCGCTTACGGACTTTGCAGTTATGTCTTCCCGAAATACATGGGAAGAAAACTCTACAACGAAAAACTTCTTCCGGTTATATTCACTTTGTTTGCGGTTGGGTTCTACCTAGTCTGGCTCTCAATCCTTTTCGGTTTCGGACCAGGGTGGTACTTCCTCTTTCCACTACCATTTCACGGCGGACCCGCTGGGACAGCTCCTTGGGGTCCAGCCGAGGCGCTTGTCTTCTTCGGGGGAATGATAATCACAAACATTTCTCTAATAGTGTTTGCCTTCAACATTTTCGGGTCAGCGTTCTCGACCAAGTACGATGACAAGTACAACAACGCTCCAAGAATGAATCACTCCTTTTCAGCAAAGTTCGCGGCTTCGATAGGATTTGATGCCTACATGCCAAAGGCCGTTAGAGAAAGGGTTGTGAGCTATCCCCCCGCTGTCATCGCGGCCATGGTAACGACTCTCGACATGATAGTTTCCGCCCCGCCATTCTTGACACTTCTTGGAGACGGCGCTTGGGTTTCACTGAATCAGCCCGGCTTTCTAAACAATCTCGTGGCAAAGAATTTCGTCTGGATCAATTACCATCCCATCGTCTACTTTGCGTTCTTTCCCTTGATCGGCATGTACTATACTTTGATTCCGATCTTTGCGAGGAAGAACTTTGCATCTGAGAGGTGGGTTCGAGTACCCTGGCCTCTTCTCTTGATCACTGGGGTGGGAGTGTACAGCCATCACCTCTTCATGGACACATCTCAACCATATGTGCTTCAGCTGATGTCGCAGAACATGTCAATGACAATAGGAATAGCATCTGGCATTTCAGTTTTTACAATCTTTGCCCTAATTTGGAGATCGAGATATGAATGGAATCTTACTGCAAAATTCTTCGCGGCAAGCATACTCGGCTGGATTGTAGGCGGGTTCTTGGGAGTTGAGCAGGGAAACACATCGCTTGACATCTATGAGCACAACACTTACTTGGTTGTGTCGCACTTTCACTTTAACGCTCTCGATGGAATAATCCCGGCTGCTTTCGGGGTATTGTACTGGATTTTGCCAGAAATTGCTTCGAAACAATGGTACAGCAAAACTCTGGGAGAGATTCACTTCTGGGGCTCGAGCATAGGTGGGTTTGGGCTTGCCGGAACTTTTGCTCTGCTTGGATACATCGGCGTTCCTAGAAGAGAATACTCTCCAATTTCGCAGGCACTACCGTTTACTGCGGGATATCAACCATTTCTGATACTTGCTTTCTTCTTTGCGATCGTCGTGGCAGCTGCTCAAATCCCCTTCATCTGGAATCTGATCAGGACTCTGCTCGGCCCGACTATCAAGCCGCCGGTGGTTGCGCCGGTTCCAGAAGTAGCTGTGCCTGTGCCCTCTCCCTTGTCGAGGCAATCTCCAGATCCGACTCTTTCGAGTGAGGTTCGAGAATCAAAGGGAACTGCAGGAGCATCGCCTCCAGTTTCATTTCGCCCTGAAGGATCGATTTCGGGCGCAAGCGCTGGTCCGGCGACAACGACAATGACCTCCTTGGGAGAGGCTGACAAGCCAGAGTATCAGAGAATCGAAACACAATCTTTAGAATTAGATCTTGATTCAACGGATGATATTCTTTCCAAAGTGGAGTTAGAGCGACAGGAAGGAATGAATAAGAGTGGATAAAGACATCTTCTACATCAGCCTCTTCTTGATTATTATCGGGGTCGGGGGGCAGCTTGCATGGATTTTCTTTGGAGGGATCCCATGCAATGCTAGTGGACAACCATACCTTCTCGGTGCACCTTGTGACAGCAGGGCGACAGCAGCGTCGTTTCAGGAGCTAGAAAATGTCACAGGATACGCTATGCTGATAGGGTTGATACTTCTCCCTGCGGGACTCTTCAAGGACGGACTTCCAATTCCGGGCCCGGGAGCAAAAGTATTCCTAGGTATACTGTTGATAATCTTCGTTGGCATCGGTTTCACTAGTCTCTTACTAATGCCGAGCGCAACCACCCAGGCTGCGTGCACTCAAAACTGTGCTATCGTGACAATTCTCAAGGGTTCTGGGGAAAACCCCAACGCAATTGTAACCTTTTCCCCGAAGGTGATCACCGTGATAATGGGAGTCAACAACACCGTGAAATGGATAAACGACGATACCGTGTCTCATACTGTGAAGGGGGACACCCTCTCGTCGCTTTCCTCTCCCCTAATCAATCCTGGTCAGACGTATATCTACACTTTCAACCAGCCCGGGAACTATTCGTACTTCTGCACGATTCACCTATACATGCACGGAGAAGTCATCGTAAAGGCGCATGCATGACTAAAGGACTGTGCAGGTAGCGTAGAAAAGAAGATAGGCTTTCGGTTCGCTTTCAAAGTCGTCGCATCGTGATCACAAAATTATCTCCAATATCTCTGATGAGAGGCAAGCTTCCCATCGCGAAATCTGCTCTTCCAAAGTACTTCGGGATGTCAAATTTCGAAAGATATGGTGAAGGTGGGATGATCAAAGCAGGAACAGCAAAGCATGATACGCGCCGGAAATACCCTTGAAAGAATTTTTCGAATTCCTTCGGAGAATAAGTTCGAGTGTCTAGGGAATACCGACCCTCAACTCGTGCTGCGACGAAGCCTGAAATTCTTTGACGGATGCGACTTATCCTCCCGAGAAAAAGCGAAGCAAGCGAATCTGTGAGGCAAAACTTGTTCCATACACCAAAGACCGCATTTGCACCAGGTCTCAGAAGATCGTGAAGCCCACGTGCAAACTTTCTTAAATCTGGTTCCAAGTTCGCAACTCCAAAAGTCGAGAAAAAACCGTCAAATCCACCGGGCGGGTAAATCGACTCGAGCGCAAGTTCCTCTATGTTTGAACTTGAGAGTCTTTTGGTCGTAATTCGTTCCTCTACCCCTTCCCTGACTGCTCTCCTCCAAAGAATCTCGAGCATCTTCTCAGAGATGTCGGCTGCTACGATCTTGATTCCTATCTTGGCAAGGGGGATCGTTTCGATACCTGTTCCACATCCAATCTCGAGTACCTGCTCTCCAGGACGAAAGATCCTTTGCATGTGCCGAATAGTGACTTGTCTTTGCCATTTAGACACTGGATTTCCGAGGATCATAGAAGTGTAGTTCTTCGCTTGAATATCGAATTCTAGATTTGTGACTTTATCTCTCTTTGGGAATTTTGGAGAAAAGTCGCAAGAGGTGGGTTTGAAGTAAAGGATTACAGGTCTTGAATTTTGATAGTACTTCCCAAGCGAGGACGATAGGACGATTTCTTTCCCATACTTACGAGAGAACGCATCAAGTACACTTGTTCTTTCCTCATCATATTTCGGGTTTGATTCTTCATTGTCCAGCATCACTGTGGCCTTTGTGATCTTGCCATCAATTTGCTTGCTCACAATTCTTGATTCTCCCAGCCCCTCCAAGATATTCAAAAGCCAATCAGGTAGCCTTCTCGAATCGCCTGAAAAAGCACCAAGCACGCAGACAGAATTCTCGTCCCGCCAGGGAACGAAACGAAGCTTGACGACGTGTCTTTCAAAGCTCTTCCTGCCAATTGTTTCCAAATACAAAAAAGGATCGAAAACAACTTGAGTACCGTGATTTGTCTTCTCTCCTCTGCGATCGATTGAAGATTGGAAGCACTTTGGCTGCGAGACGTTCACGGCTTGACGAACGCTCTTTTCATATCATTTTTCCTGTAGCTCTGCTTTGGATGAGTCACAGTTTTTGGTTTTGATTATTTGAGCTAAGGACTTCAATTCCAGAGTACATGTGCCGAAGATGCACGTAAGAAGCCGATTCGAAGATGCAGTGATCTATTCCAAGTCTAACTTGAAATATCCTGTCTCGGCTTTTTCTCTCAGCGAACTTTCTGTTAAGCATATTTGATTTCATCAAAATGTATCTGCCAACGATTTGGCTCAGAAACAGATTTGCCATCCTTTCAAAGAGAGAAAGTGTAGAAGCACTTTTCGTCGGAGTGATTGTTGAACTCGCTTGCATGTCTTTGTCATTTCGATCCTTTGCGTTCGCAAGTCTTGCTTTGTAGAGTTTTGGAAAATAATTAGACATCCAGGGATTTCTCGAGAGCAAAGATTCGTAAAAACTAGATCCGTTAAGAACTATTGCGGATAAAGCATCGCGAGCAAAGAGTGCTGTCCTCGTCCTTGCAAATTCGAGAGACGCAAAATGCTCATCAACCACATAGCTAAAGCAGATCGAAGGGCAGTCCTTGAAGGAAAGCCTGAAAAATCTTGCAAGCAAAAGGGATTTTGTGAGAAGGATCCACATCGTTCCTGCCTTGGCGATTAGGAAAATATCAAGATCGTCATCCCTAGATACGGATCTGTATGAAGTAGAGCCGCTAATTGAAATAACTTTGCACATCTTGCTCTTGATAAACCTTGCCAAATTTTGAGAGAAAGAGATGTTCCTCTCAGCCCTTAAGGACCTGTCTAGCCTTTCGCTTTGGTCTCGCCGCTTCTCTCCATTCAAATCAGACTTGGCCTGATATTTTCTCTGCGGCTCCTGTTGCTCGTTTTCTTCCGTCTTATTCTTATTCTTCTTCTTTTTGCTAGTCACCCAGCCTGCTTCATCAAGTTCATATCTTTCCTGAAGAAGCGGAGACTTGCACCAAATTTGTTTCAAATCTTTGACGCTAACGTCCAACGAAGAAAGTAACAGGATTTCGTCCAAGGAGATGCTTGAACCATTCTCGATCGCAATGTCACAGAAGAGGGAAATCGACCTTTGTTGCTCAAGAGTAAGCTTTGGAAGAGAAAATCCTGAAGATCGCCCTAACTCCGCTTCGTCCTTGTTTTGGATATACAGAGACATTTCTTAGCTTTGATACCTCTTCCATATACGGTGTCTTTCAGTTTCTAAGGCAGAGTCATAAAGTGCAAACAAGAGTGAAAATGTTTCAGTTACAATTGCAAGCGGGAGAGCAGCAATAAGCTTCGGAATACTAGCCATAGTTTTGACTGCGACTCGTATTGCAAGAAGCGGTGAGATAAGTAAAAGCGATTCAACTGTTCTTGGAAGAGACCCTGTCAGCTTCCATACTTGTATGTGACCGAAGAGAATCCTTCTGCGCTGGCCTATCACCCCCAAGATGTCTCTCGGGGCGTCGACAGTGACAAGAGCTTGATTGCAGAACCTAATCCCGAAACCCTTCCTTTTCGCAACTCCCGCAATGTACGCTCCATCGTTTACTATATCTTGGGGAAGCTTGCACAATGCCTTTCTTCTTACAACCATAAGTTCGTCCGTGCTGTGGTTGCTCATCGAAAGATGATTGAGTTCAAGAGAACATCTGTTATGAGCCGCCCACATAAGCTCGAGTATCCTCGCCATGGGGACGCTCTTCTTGGCAGTTCTGATGATTGGGCATCCGGAAACCATTCCTGCTCCGTCGTCCCTTGAGATAGCTTCAAGCAAATGGGAGATGGATCCACTTTCCGGCAAAGCATCCGCATTTATGAAGATGAGGAAATCACCTTTGGCTCGCTCGATTATCTCATTTACTGCGTTTGCCTTTCCTCTTCTCTTTCCTTCCTCAACTATCTCGATTCTCCTATCCTGAATTGATAGCGACTTTATTGGATCGAGAACAGAACTCTCGCATCCACTCGCTACAAGAATCAGCTTCTTCAGGATGAAGTTCCGAGGAAGATTCTCTTCTTCTATCACGCGGAACAGCGAAGAAAGATTGTCAGCCTTTCCAGTGGCGCAAATTCCAATTGAAAAATCTCTCTGCTGCGTCGTCTTCGATTTTGGAAGTTCTTCTTCTTGAGTTGCTTGAAAGGCTTCAAGATTATTTCTGTCGAGCGTCGCAAGGCTCTGCGTTAGCAACCTTTCCCTTCAACCCGGAGAGCGGATTCAAGAATTATGAAAGAGGCCCCTTTTTCAGTGCAGAGTAGCTCATTTTCTCTGACAAAAGGAGGAGGCGATCTATCCTCTTTCTAAGATCAGGTTGCTTACTCAAAAGCCCACCCTTTGATAAACGAATTGAGACGCTTGAAAAGAATGGTGAAACAGGGATAGTTGCTGACCTTTCCCTATTATGGATCTTTATGAGGGCTGACGCAAGGGACTCGGGCTTCATCGTAGCTTGAGCTGCCTGAAAGTCGGCGGCAAGCTCCCTTTCTCTGTATATTGCAGCCTCAATAAACCTAGAGACCGGATCAAACGCGAAAGCCATTCGACAAGATGTTGCGATGGTCTTTTGAAGTGAATCCCGAGACTTAATATGAGCAATTTCATGGGCAATTACCGCTTCGAGCTCGTCGTCATCAAGCAAGTTAACTGTTTCTTCCGAAATGCTCACTATCCTGATTCCTCTGTAGTCAAAAGCTCCCGAGAAGAACCTACTAGACGAGCTTCTCTCGGAAGGAAGAGTTATGATTCGAGCATCGAATCCAACAGGAAGCATCTTCCTTGAAAGAAGGGCGAATATTTTGGAAGCTCTCTTCCAACTCGGAGATTCAAAGCCGGAATTTGTTTGGGAAAAACCGCTTTCCCCTTCTATCATTGCGGCTAGAATCAATCTTGAAGCTCGAGCTCTAAAACCAATTGCCGCAAACAAGCTCAAGCCTATGCTTAAGAAAAGGGAGAGCTCGAAGGTCAAACGTATTGCGAGTAGCGGTTGGTGGAAGTACAATTCAAGGAAAGCAAGGCACAAGCCAAGACTTGATAGTAGAAAAGACCAGAGAAGGACTGAAAGTCCTAGTAGCACAAAGAGGAGACGAGTTCGCTTTTCGCTATCGTTCGAGAAATTGAAAGCAACGAATGAAGAAATCATCGCTGTAAGAGAAGTTGATCCAAATAACAATATCGGAGAGCTTCCGAAATAATCGGCCAGCATCTCCGTGAAGAGCCATACACTTAACATAATTGGCGCTTCCTAGTACCTTCCACTCGTTTCTTAAGCTTCTCAAGCTCATTGTCGGGAAGATCATCCATAATCTTGTAAAGAGCAGAGTAAGTGGTTTCACCGAAGGCACTTGTCAAGCGATCAATTGCACTTTTGATGATCTTGATTTTGGGTCTGTCATCTTTACTAGGCTCGAAGATGAATTTGGTTCCCCCCGGCCCTCGTACTGCCTTACGCTTCACGAGATTTTTTCGATAAAGTCTGTCGAGTGTAGTGCTCACTGTAGTGTATGCAATTTCCCTCTTTCTTTGAAGATCTGCTACAATTTCGGCTGTCGATGCGCTCCCTCTTGATTGCAAAGCGTTTAAGACTTCTGACTCAAGCTCTCCAATTATTTCCATATGTTCTACCACTCTCACCCATTGCCTGATTTGCTTAAAGCTCATTTGTTTTCAGAGTTTGAGAAGGGACCTGACGCAAGTTTCTATCGCGATAGTAAAAAAGATTACGCCCAAAAAATTAACGAGCAGCATAAATGAAGGGAAAAAGGGGTGCGAGGGAACAAAGAAAAACCGGAAAAGGGTGAAAAACTGATCGGATGATTTCATCTTATTTACCCGATCTTGCTTGTGCCTTTCTATCTGAGGCTTGCTATTTGTGAAATTGACATCTGTTAATCAAAAGTCAATTGGAGCGCTCAGAAAAAGTGTTAAATCGACTTCGAGATGGTATTTCCTTAGTTTTTCGAAGCTTCTTCGGATGCTGGTTGAGCCTTCCCCAGACTAGTAACGTGATGATATTCTTTGTCTCTAGGTAAAAGTGAGATTCTTCTCCTTGCCTTGACAATCACACTCCAAATTGTGGCGATGGTCACGGTGCTAAGAGTGGCTACTGGGGTTGCAAGTCTCAACCCTTCACCTAATCAAACTACAGTTATAGAGGTACCCAAACTCAACGAGAGCGTTGCGATCCCTTCTTCGACGCCACAATTTCAAAACCCAGTCGGATCGAGCCTTGACGCTTCATTCTTGCTCGCACTCTCCTTCGTTGCCGCCAACATAATCGTTATCGCGTTTCTTGCTTACCTTTACAGAAAGAAAAAAATGAAACTATTCTCGCTTTTCGTAAGCATATTTCTAGTCTTCAATGTGACAGAGCTTTATTTTTCCTTTGTACTGGGTCTGTATTCTTTTATTCCAACGGTCGCAGCACTTATTGGTGTTGTACTCACCCTAGTCGCGGCCTTTGGGGGATTTGGAAAATTAGCAAACGGACTCGCCATAGTCGTTGCGCTCGAGCTCGGAAGCGCCTTCCCTGTAATTCTTCAGGCTCCGCTTAACTGGATAATACCTGCAGTTTATGCTGTCTTTGACGTATACGCGGTTTACTTCGGGCGAATGGGAAAGCTAGTGAGAGAAGTAACTTCAAACTCAAGCTTAGAACAGGCTGATTCGAGTGAGGGCGAAGAGTATGGGAAGAAAAAGCAGTCAAAAGGAGTAAAAGACCGTCTGAGCAAATGGAAGGACTTTGGATTTCTCTCTGTAACTGTGGGAGAAATCGAAATTGGCATGGCCGACCTTGCTTTCTATTCGATGGTCCCTGCTGTCGCGCTAATCCTGAAAAGCCTCTTTGCTTTCTTTGTTGTCGTCTTCGCTGTGGATGCAGGCCTCATTGCATCTTTCTTTGTGTTCAGAAAGAAAGACGTATCCCCGGGTCTACCGATACCAATTCTGTCTGGACTCGCAGGCCTCATGATACTCTTCCTTATCTGACAATAGCGAAGTTTTGATATCGAAATTTCGAACTGCCTTCTTCACCAATCAAATTCTAGAAGCCCCCCAAATCGAAGGGAATCAAGCAATCCCTCTGCGTAGCCGATGCTCAAAATGGCGAGCTCTTCCTTCCCTTCGTTCAGGAAGCGTACTGAATCATGCACGTAGCACTCCACGTTTTCGAAGATTTCTTCAAATTTTATCCTTCCAAACGTTACTTCAGATTTTAAAACGTCAGCTGTAACCCTTGCTCTCTTCAAGGCATCAAGGGTTTTCTCCGAATACCTTTCTATCATGCGTTTTGCATGTCTTTTCACTCTTTCAGAATTATCTGGGAAGGACTCCGGCTGTCTTCCGCTGATCGTTCCAAGAAAATCTCTTTCAGTAAAGTGAAGTCTACCTGGTATGACCATTACGTGTGGCGGGTCGCCAAAATCAAACTCAATGGCTTTTCCCAAATTCAGTACATGAGTTGACACGTCTTCCGATCCAATTCTTGACACAGCGACGAGCAGTGTATCCTCTGAAAGAATACCATACTTGATATGGTCCTCACATTCGAGAAGGCTCTTGACGGCGGTTCGAGGAGGCAGGAAGAACTGGTTAGAAGAGTCCCATTCAAGAAGCAAAGTAGTGTGAAGGCCGCGAAGCAAGTTTTCATAGACAGTTTCGTAAGCAGTGAGTTGAACTCCTCCGCTTGTAACTGTAACATGTCTTCCAAAATTATAGGAGTGGAGGCCAGTCTCTCCCGAGATCGCGCAAAGTACTGAGGAGCCGTGAATGACCTTTGTTCCTATTTTCCTTTTCATCGCTCGAGTCCTGAGCTCCTGCAAAGTGGTTGCCATCATTGGATCTCCAGGTGAAATTATCGCAACCCTTTGTCTTTCAGCGAGGTGAATGACTTCATCACCTGTCTCAAGAAATTGCCTTTCCACTTTTTCGATCTTCTTCCCTCCAAGATCAGTTGCAATCTCAGATTCGATGCCCTGTCGAATGGGAGGGGAAGTGTAATCTTCAAAAAATATCCGCTCGCAACTCTTCAGTGCGTCGATCGACTTCGTTGACAATGATTGGTCAACCCCAAGCCCAACAAACATTAACATTATCTTTGCGCACACTCTCTCTTTGCTTTGACTTGGGAAATCTTAATCCTTGAGGCTCTAATATGCTTGAAGGAACGCTAGGAAGCTCTAAAAAAGAGGGAAACAAAGCAACGCACGAGGAAAGTAAGAAGACGACGATGAGGAGGACTTGTCGGGATATAATCGATATCGTCTTCTTGGAGAGGAAACCGAGGTCGTAGATCAAATTGGATGATTCGCAAGTATTGAAAGAAAGGAAGGTTGTAGGGGTGGTAGGAGGAGGGACCATGGGGCATGGAATAGCCCAAGTTTTCGCCCAGTCGGGCTTTGAGGTCAAGCTCAACGATATCACCTCTGAGCTGATTCAAGCTGCGGTAAAACGAATCGATGACAATCTTTCTCGGTCTGTAGAGAAAGGAAGAATAAGCAAGGAAGAAAAGACGGAGATTCTCTCCCGGGTAGTTCCGATCCGAGATCTCGAAGACTTTCGGGATGCACTTTTTGTGGTGGAAGCGGTAATTGAAAAAATTGAAGCTAAGACAGCCGTATTCAAAACTCTTGATAAAATATGTTCGAAGGACACTATTCTAACCACAAACACTTCCTCGATTCCAATAACCCAAATCGCTTCACTTGTGTCAAACCCGCAACGTGTCGCTGGAATGCACTTCTTTAACCCAGTTCAGGTAATGAAACTTGTTGAAGTGGTGAAGGGTATGCAGACTTCAGAGTCTACAATCGAAACCGTGAGATTGATGAGCAAGAAGCTAGGCAAAACTCCTGTGGTAGTTTCTGATTCACCTGGTTTCATCTCGAACAGAATACTCTGCCCAATGATAAACGAAGCAATATTCGCGCTCGAAGAAGGGATCGCTTCCAAGGAAGACATAGACACAGTAATGAAACTTGGTATGAATCACCCAATGGGTCCTCTTGAGTTAGCAGACTTTGTTGGGCTTGATGTTGTTCTAGACGTCTTAGAAGTTCTCTACAGGGAATTTCAAGATCCAAAGTACAGGGCAAGTCCTCTTTTGAGAAAAATGGTTAGGGCAGGCTATCTCGGGAGAAAGACTAGGAAAGGATTCTACGACTATTCATGAGAATCTTCTTCTTCTTTCTCCTCAAGAGATAACAATGAGGAGACAAGTGAATCTATGTCGTATGTGACAATCTTCGTCGTGGCGATCCTTTGAATTGGATCTCTCCTCGAGGTGTTAATTGCTATGAGCTCACCTTCAAAGTCCGGAAGATCAGATAGACGAGACTTTACTTCCAAAGCTAAACACGGCCCGTAGATCGATTCGAGTCTTCCTTCTTCAACCTTCAGATCTGCCTCATATCTTCTCGCAAGAGTTTTGAGTAGTCTTTCGCGTGTAGCTTCCCTTTGTCCTTCCTCGAAATATTTCCTGCCAACGAGGATGTTAAGAACTGTTCTTGGGTCTGTAAATTCTTGCGTCATTTGGGATAATTGAAGATCAGCAATGGGATTTTCTTCATGAAGTGGAGATGGTGGCACACCGGTGGCTCCTCCGACTGATTTCTCTTCAACCTTTCCCGATTTTGTAGAGTCTTCGAAAGCTTCAGGAATCTTATCAACTCTCACAGACAAAACTGAAAGATTGCCACCCTTTGTTTTGGAACAAAGATTCACACTTCCCTGAAGGAGACTCTTGCAAGCTGAGCCGATGTCAAAGAAATCAGCTCCTTCTAGAATGAAGTCTAATCCCTCTACAGTTGATAGTCGGCCGAGAATTACATTACCAAAATCACTCGAAGGTAGAAGAATTAATCTTGATGATTCTTCATTTTCTGCTTCGACTTGAGAGGCAAGAAAGAATGCCCATTCTCTCGTTGAATTAGCGTCGCAAATAACGACCCTATCTGCTCCCAAGGCTATCAGCTTGAGAGCCGTATCCCTCTTTGCTTTAGAGCAGAAAGCAATGACACGTTGACCAGTCTGATCAGCCAATTCTCTTGCCTTTCCCAAAATTTTTGATCCTCCGAGCTCCGCAAAGACTGCTATCAAATCGATCCGCGATCTGTCTCCTGAAAACAATTAGTTATTAGACGAAAGAGCTGTTCCTATCACGGTACTTTCTAAGCTTCTTCGATAGCAAGATAGCTGTCTCGCGAGTGTCTTTGCCAAATACGAGCCCTCCGATTTCTTGGGGCTGTTTCAATTCGAGGCTGGAAGAACCCACGACTTTTTCTCTCTCAAACGCCGTTTGACTCGAAGAACTTACCCTTCGAGCATCGACACAAAGATCTGCGACGTTTGTGTCGCGAACTAGTACGACAGAGCCTTTCGGATAGTCGAGTAAGCGGATCTCGTGTAAATTTCTGTTCCAGTCGAAAATAAATACCGGACAATTAAACAGTGATGATATGGAACCACACAATGACGCGCCAGCAAAAAATGCATCAGGATTCTCTCCAACGAGTATGAACCTCCACTCACCAGGAGGGATTTCTTTAGCTTGATCGCGTGGATTATCGCAGAGGGCGATTTCTATGCATCTCGTAGCTCCCCTTGCAAGAGATTCATTCAATATAGGACCAAAGCCCGTCGCCACTATGTCAAATCCCTTGTACATAGAAGCAAGGTAAAGTGCCACCTTGCTTCCGTGAGTCATGCGGAAGTCGCATCCAACTAGATCGAGGAAATTTTTCACTGACCCGTGGATCTTTACGGGCATCGCCTGAACATACACCAGTATGCTGCCACTGTCCATGTTGCGGTTATTCTTCAAAGCAACTAATCCCTGCAGTTTCTCTTCTTTGTTTCATGTAGCTCCAGAGAGTTTGCGGCATCTCAGCCGGCTCGAAAGAACCCTATAAATTGCAAATTTGACTTGACTCAAGCGGGTTTGACCCTCTTCTTCTTGTTTTCTTCCACTGTGGGAGGGGCCAACTAAGCAAGGAAAAGGTGGGGTGTCCATTACGAGAGGCCCAACAAGTCCCTAGCTATGACAAGACGCTGAATATCATTCGTGCCCTCATAGATCTCTGCTATGAAAGAGTCTCGGTAACCTCGTTCCACAGGAGAGCCTTCTTCGTAACCTTCGGGTCCCATGATCTCGAGTGCCCGCTCGGCTGCTCTGGAGGCAACCTCTGAACAGAATGCTTTGGCCATCGCCGTATGCCTCGATATCACCTCTCTCTCTTCCCTTGGAATCTTCTCTTGATTTGCAATTCGGGCAAAATATCCGTCTACTTCATGAAGTGAATTGTAACTCACTAGCCTTGAGGCATGGGCTTCCATCGCGATATCCGCGACCATTCCTTGAACTGCTTGATCCGATCTTAGAGAAGGTCGAGAGGCAAGAAAGTCAAGCACAGACTCAAGCGAGGCTTCTGCTCCTCCCACTGCTCCAGCTGAAAGAGAAGCTCTCCCTCCATCTAGAGAGGTCAGAGCGACTAGGAAGCCATAACCAACCCTTCCAAGAACGTTTTCCTTAGGCACTTTGCAATCCTCAAACACGAGCTGAGCAGTAGTTGAGGCTCTGATCCCCATCTTCTTCTCCACCTTCGATGTCCTTATCCCGCCGAATGATCTTTCCACTATGAAAGCTGTGATCCCTCCATAGGGACCAAGTGAGATGTCGTTTGCCGCAAAGACAACAATAGTTTCGGCTCTGTCCCCATTTGTGATGAACTGCTTCGTCCCATTGATTAGAAAGTGATTTCCTTCGGCTTTCGCAGTTGTACGTATATTCGCAGCGTCGCTTCCTGCTTGAGGCTCAGTGAGTGCAAAAGCACCAAGTTTCTTTCCTGAAGTGAGCTCCGGAAGATATTGATTCCTCTGTTCCTCGGTTCCGAAAAGCCAGATGGGTACACAGCATAGGCCAGTATGAGCGCCGATTATAGTTCCATGAGAAGAACACACCTTCCCTATTTCTTGGACTGCGAGCCCGTAGCCAAACTCGCCAAGTTCCGCCCCACCGTACCTCTCTGGAATAGGAATGCCCATGTATCCATGCTTTGCAAATTTTTGAATGTTCTCCACCGGAAATTCCTCTCGACTGTCGTAATAGTCTACAGAATTTGCTATGTGAACGCGGAGGAACTCTCGAAGGGCATCACGAAATAGCTCATACTTCTTCGGCAGCTTATAGTCATACACTAGCTCTGAAATGGATGATGGTGATGATGTCAATATAGACAAATTTGCGACAATCACCTCCAGTCTAGCTTTTCGAACGAGCTAATCTATCTGTGTGGTGTCTCTTCGCGAAATCTAGCTTTGAGGAGAGGGGTTCAGTTTCCTGTGAATTTGGGAGGTCTCTTTGAAAGGAAAGCTTCAACTCCTTCCCTCAAATCCGAGCTCTGCGCAATCACACGCATCGCTTCAACTTCGTGAGAAAGTGCTTTCTCCATTGAAGGCTCATCAAGCCCCCTGTTAATTGCTTGTTTTGCTTCTCTTACTGCAAGTGGTGAAACCTTTGCTGAGAGCATACGTATGTAGTCGACAGCGGCGCGCAGTTCTTCACCATCGGGAACGACCTTGTTCACGAGCCCTATTCTTAGTGCTTCTTGAGCTGAAATCAATTGGCCGGAAAAAATGAGTTCCTTAGCCTTTGCCCTACCCACAAGTCTACTCAGCCGTTGTGTTCCGCCCCAAGCAGGTATAAGCCCAAGCGTTACCTCAGGCTGACCGAATCGGGCTCTATCAGATACGAATCTGATATCGCAGGACATAGCAAGCTCATTACCTCCGCCAAGAGCGAGCCCATTGATCGCGGCTATGACTGGCTTCGGAAAGTTTTCGATTTCTCCGAACGTCTTGTGCCCAGCCGAGACCACCTTTGCTGCATCTTCTGGTCTTAAGCTTTGAAGCATTTTGAGATCCGCTCCTGCGCAGAAAGCGTTACTGCCCGCTCCTGTGATCACGACCCCCATGACTGAAGACTCTTTTGCTGCTCGGACAAGAGTGCGACCAATGTCTTCCAGCATCTGCATGTTCAAGGCATTGACCGGTGGATTATCAAGAGTTAAAACAAGAGCACTTTCCTCAATTTTTGTTTTGACAAACTCAGATGTTTCAGATGCCAAGTTAGTCTAACACTGACGGAGCGATCCCTAGTCGAATGAACGATATTAAGCATTCCCGTAACCGAAGTGTGAAACCCAAAAAGATTGCGCTACTTGACTGGTTAGCTCGGCGCTTGCTATTCTGCAAAATACCATTCGCGAAAGGAGAGAATGCTGAATTACGTAAGATTAAAGGGTCAACGAAGAAGCCAACGGCAACATGAGAACAAATTGGGTGACGACCACGACGAAGAAGAAGAATAAGGAGGAATAAGGATCCGTAGCTAAAATTAGGGCGTCATAGCATAATCGCCATAAATTAGTGAGTTTGGCTCTCTGAGATCTTATCCAACGACTCCTTACGAGCTGTTATCTTCAACATACCGGAAGATTCAGGCGAGTATTCTTCCAAATATTTCTCTGCGTCTAGAGCTGCCTGGCATCCAAACCCAGCCGCAGTGACCGCTTGCCTGTACTTGTAATCATGAACATCCCCAGCCACAAAGACTCCAGAAACATTTGTCTTAGTACCATCCATGACCTTGATATAGCCGCGCTCATCGATCTCTAGCTGCCCCCTGAAAAGCGATGTCGCAGGTTCGTGTCCGATAGCAACGAACAAACCTTGACACTTGATTTCAGATGTCTTTCCATCTAGAACGTTCCTGACGATTACACCCTCCACCTGATTACTCCCAAGCACTTCGTCTACCACGTGATTCCAAAGGAAAGAAATCTTGGTATTCGATTGCGCCTTTTCCTGCATTATCTTCGAGGCTCTCAATCTGTCCCGCCGGTGTACAACTGTCACGTGATTTGCAAATTTTGTCAGAAAGAGAGCTTCCTCCATTGCAGTATCGCCGCCTCCGACAACAACCACATCCTTCCCTCTGAAGAAGAAAGCATCACAAGTCGCGCAAGCAGAGACTCCTTTTCCACGGAGCCTGAGCTCAGAGGGGAGACCAAGCCATTTCGCACTAGCTCCGGTTGCCACAATTACTGCATCCGCGCTGTGCTCTTCACGTTCCGTAAAGATCCTGAATGGGCGGCTAGAAAAATCCACCTTGGTTACGTCTTCGTCCAAGATCTGAGCCCCAAAGCGCTCAGCCTGCTTTCGAAACCTTTCCATGAGCTCTGGGCCCTGGATTCCTTCTGGAAAACCTGGATAGTTTTCCACCTCAGACGTTATCATCAATTGTCCTCCTGATTGAGAGCCCGCAATTACAAGCGGTTCGAGGTTCGCTCTTGCAGAATAGATTGCTGCTGTATAACCAGCAGGGCCAGAGCCTATTATGATGAGTCGCCTATGCATGATACCAAATCAATTGGCGTTCCAACGAAGATAAACTTGCCTAAGCGGTAGACTGCGAAGAGTAATCGTAAAAGCCTCTTCCTGTCTTTCGGCCGTATCTTCCTGAATAGAACATCTTTTTCACAATTTGGCTTGGCCTTGTGATTGGGAATCCGCCTTCCATTTTCTTCATGTTCTCCTCTACATGATAGAGGACGTCGAGCCCGATCAAATCAGAGAGTTCAAACGGACCCATAGGCATCCCTGCGCCAGCTTTCATGGCTTGGTCTATGTCGCGCATCGATGCAACTCCCCCTTCATACAGGGAGAAAGCCTCATTCAGCATTGCCCCAAGTATTCTGTTCACTAGGAATCCTGGCACCTCCTTCACTCGAATCGGGAGGAGTGGATACCTGTGATTCCTCAAAGTTGACAGAAAGTCTATCATATCGGTAAGAGTGTCCTCGCTTGTTTCAAGCCCGGGGATCACTTCGACTAGGGGAAGAGTGATCGGAGGGTTGAAGAAGTGAGTTCCCACCACCCTATCTCTACGCTTCGTCGAAGAAGCAATCTCAGTTATCGAGAGGGTTGACGTGTTGGATGCTAGAATCGCATGCTTTGAAGTATGCTCGTCAAGCTGACGAAACAACTTTTTCTTTTCTTCTACTTCCTCGACAATTGCCTCGATCACGAGATCTACTTCTTTGAAGGGTTCATATGTCTCGGTAGGAGAAATTTTAGCAAGCGCGTCGGTAACCCGCTTTTCATCGTATGTAGGGCGAAGCTTGGATCTGATTGATTCCTTTTGCTGTTCTGTTAGGACGATTCCATCTTGCTCCTCTATGCGCTTTATCTCTCTATCGGCCTTGGTCTTCTGGAATGAAACAAGCTCTTCGAGATCCCTTCGAATGTTAGTAAGACCTCGTTCGAGGTATTCCTTTGAGATGTCCTTCAAGCCGACTTCGTAGCCGTTGAGTGCAAAGATCTCTGCGATCTGGCTTCCCATCACACCAGATCCGACTACACCAACCTTTCTCACGTAAAGCATGAATCGATCATTCACCTGCATTCCTCTTTTCTTTTGCAAATTTTGGGTTCTTAGGCGCGTGTGAGAGAGAAGGTCTTTGTTTGTCCTCAGTGAAGAAGAAAAAGACTTCGTTTCGCAGACAAGATATCGCGCTCATCTTCTTCTTCAAATTTCACGAGAGGCGACTGTCCGTCATATCTCTTCGATCGAGTTTCCCCCAGCACATCTAGCAGATTGAATCTTTCGTCAGCATTTAGCCGCCTGATCTGGGATAAATTGATGGCGTATCCCCAGTTTCTGTTGTAATGCTGTCTCGACTCTTCAGTAACTCCTTCGCTCCAGCTCCCAAAATATCCAATTGCACAGACGCGCCCGATGAATCGACCAGGCTCCTCTGATTTCGGGAGCTGAAATATCAATTGCTCTCCGTCTTCAAGTGAATACTTTCTTGCTGTGTAGAACTTTCCGAGCTTCGCTACATTGCTCAGGTACATCTTCATTATGTTAACGCGCCACATTATCAAGACCATCAGAAAGTAACTTTGACAGTTGCTGTTTATCTTTTTCCTTCTTATCC
>CADDZS010000029.1 GCA_902812485.1 archaeon | reverse complement strand
GAAAAGCAGAGAACTACAATCGAACTCTGGGCGACGTGAGCTTATCGTCATCGCGCTCGGAGGAAATGCACTCTTTCGCCGAGGTGAGAGTGGGTCGGCCGATGAGCAACAGCGCAACATCTCAAATGCCGCAAGGCACATTGCCGATCTCATAGAAATGGGGTATAGGGTCGCAATAACTCACGGAAATGGTCCTCAGATTGGTGCGACCATGCTCCGCCACGAAGCAGGTTGGAAGATGTTCAAAGTGCCACCTTTTCCTATGTATGTTTGCGTTGCGGAGACTCAGGGGTTCATAGGATATCTGATCCAGCAGTCCCTCCGAAGTGAGCTCAAGCGTAGACGGCTAGACGACAGAGCAGTCGTGACAGTCGTAACGCGAGTAATAGTGAATAAAGATGACCCAGAGCTCAAAAATCCAACGAAGCCGATTGGACAATTCATGAAGAGAGACGAAGTCAAGCGTATTCAAAAGATTCACCCTGATTACACCTTCGTAGAAGACAAAGCCCGAGGAGGATGGAGGCGGGTGGTCCCTTCTCCTGATCCCATTAGGATTGCGATAGCAGAACAATCCTCGATTGTAACGCTTGTCCGAGAGGGTTTCACAGTCGTCGCCTGCGGCGGAGGCGGGATACCAACTGTGGAGGAAGAAGGATGGAGGGCTAAGGGGATAGAAGCTGTCATCGACAAAGATCTTGCGGCTGAGAGGCTTGCCACGCTCATCGGTGCTGACCGTCTCGTAATTTTGACTGATGTCGATTATGTTTATCTCAACTACGGGTCTCGTAAACAGAAAGCCCTTGAAAACATCACAACAGAGGAAGCTCGAAGATACCTTCGTGCTGGTGAGTTCAGAGAGGGGAGCATGGAACCCAAGGTTCTTGCTGCTGTGAGGTTTGTAGAAAACGGTGGGAAGGAAGCAATAATAGCAGATCTTAGTGACCTCAGGCAGGCCCTTCAAGGACTCACGGGAACACACATATCAAGAAAGTAGGAGGCCTCACATCCTCTGTGTGATTTACCCGCCGATTGGTTAGCATCAAAGAAGAGCGAGAGAGAGAAAAACGAGATCTCCGCACAAGTAACTCAATATGCACACTGAACGTTTTGGGGAGTTTAGATATCGCAAAAGATGGACATACTTGTAAAAGACGCAACAATACTCACCATGAGCCGGCGCGATCTTCAGAACGAGAAACCACTCAAGAAAGGATGCATCGCAGTGGAGAAAGACACAATTTGCGGAGTCGGCGAAAAGAGCGATCTTGAAAGAGACTTCGGAAAGCCAGAGTACGAAATCGATGCGACTGGAAAGATTGTGATTCCAACTTTTATAAACGCCCACACCCACACATATCAGACTTTACTCAAGTCGCTCGGGGATGGTTTTCAAATCCTCGACTGGCTTAGGAATCTTATCCATCCGCTTGCAGGTAGGTTGACCGCTGACCAAGCAAGGATCGGAGCTCTCCTCTCCTGCGCTGAAGCACTCAAATCTGGATCAAGTTTCTTGCTAGACAACCTCTATCTCAACACCACTCCTGAAGCTGTCGACGCTGTAGCAGAGGCATTCCTAGAATCTGGAATCAGAGGAGTCGTGGCAAGAGGATTCACGAAGAGAACACAGAGGCACGTAAAGTGGGGAACAACCGAGAGATACTTTCCCTACTCGCCAGATGAAGATTTCGAGATTACAGAGAAACTCATCCTAAAGTGGAGGGAGAAGGGAGGCGGGAGGATCAGCGTTTGTCCATGTCCAGTTGCGATCAACAGCTGCGGGCCTGAGCCCTTCAGAAAAGCAAAGGAGCTCTCAGACAAGTATGGAGTTTATTTGCATTCACACATAGCCGAATCGAAGGCAGAGGTTGATACAACGCTCGAAGACTATGGAAAGAGAGAGGTCGAGTTCCTAAGCGAGATTGGAGCTCTCGGACCGAGGACAGTGATTGCACACGGAATCTGGCTCTCAGACGAGGAGATTGAATTGCTCGCAAGAAATAGGACATGTGTGGTCCACAATCCAATAAGCAACATGTATCTCGCCTCAGGAGTCATGCAACTCCCGAAGATGCTTTCAAAAGGAGTGCCGATTGCACTTGGCTCCGACGGCGGCACGGTTGCAAACAGTCACGAAATGTTTTCAGTGATGAAAGCCTGCTCCCTCCTCCAAAAAATTTCAACACAGGATCCAACCCAAGCACCATGTATGCTCTCACTTGAGCTTGCCACGATTCGCGGTGCGACAGCCCTCGGACTCGGCGATAAAATCGGCTCAATCGAGACAGACAAAAAGGCTGACTTTGCCATACTCGATCTGAAACGGCTGTATACGACCCCTTACATCGACATCGCGAACGCCTTGGTCTACTATGCATCACCTGCCAATGTTGAAACGGTGATCATAAATGGAAGCGTGGTTGTCGAAGAACACAAGCTCAAAACGATAGACGAAGAAAAAGTCGTAAAGGAAGGAATCAAGGTGTCAGAGAAACTCACAGATGAGCTCGGCCTTAAGGATAAGACTCTATCTAAGGCAGTCATTTGAAACTTAGGAAGAGCAAGCCAAGATCGAAACGAAAGTAGGAAGGAGGGGGAGAGAACCAAAGAATGCCAGCCGCAAATACAAATAAATAAACACAAATACGCTCTAATTTCTCTGGAAATAGCGAATTTTCTATGCCTATAGTTCTTCCTCAGGGAAAGAGATGCGCTGTTTGTGTTTCTATCGATACTGACTGCTGGTCCATTATGCTTAGAATGAGAGCAGTTGGACTGATCGGAGAGGGGACATATGGGCCAATAAATTTCACTAGGGGCGAGTTTGGTGCGACGGTGGGAATCCCCAGAATAATGGAGGTATTGGACAAGTATAACGTAAGCGCGACTTGGTTTACTCCTGGGGTGATTGCAGACACTTATCCCCATGTGATAAAGGAGATTGCAGATAGGGGGCATGAGATCGGCCATCATGGATACTTCCATGAGTGTCCAGGCTCAATGAACGAAAAGGAAGAGAGAGAATCTTTTGAAAGGGGAATAACTGCAATTGAGAACGCAACAGGTCAAAGACCACAAGGGTACAGAGTGCCTTTTGAGATTCCAAATTGTAACGAGCTCAGTAAGCACACGATCAAAATTCTGATGGAACTAGGCTTCAAGTACATATCGCAACACATGGGTCCCTATGATTTCAAAGTCACCAAAGTTCGCGACGGAGACGAATATTACTTTGATCGGCCTCCAAAATTCGGAAAGGAGGTTAACCTCCTCAACATACCAGTCAACGAACTCATCGAGGACGACCTAGCATACTTCCTCGGTGTTTCCCCATTTTACCCTAAACTCGACAACCCGTCAAAGGTTTACGAGATCTGGAAGATGGACTTTGATTATATGTACGAACACGAGCCAGGAGGATTCTATGCGCTCGTCCTTCATCCGGAGAGCACGGGGAGAGCCCACAGGATAATGCTCCTAGATCAAATTCTCCAGTACATCTCTCAGAAGGAAGGAGTGTGGTTCTGCAGAATGATAGATCTTGCGAAATGTTGGAAGGACTAGCTCCCATATACAAACAATAAACCAATTTATGACGGAAAGGATTCCTGTAAGTTCTTCTCGTTATTCTTATCATGCTCAGGGTTTACTCAGGCGGAATCTCTTTGTAAGCTAGGGTGATGTCTATCCCCTTCCTTCTGTGATAACTCATTGATGCAGCGTAAATAATTAGACCGGCAATGAAAGAGCCTGCCACATAAAGATAAGCAAAGACGTACCCCTGAACACCGAAAGCGACGACCGGGGTACCCCAGATGGTCGGATTTGAAAGGAACTGCGATATCAGGAAGAGGAAAACTGCAGCCATCAATGCACCCGATATCGAAAGAGTTAACCTACCTGGTCCCCTACCTTTTCCGTTAGCATATACTACAGCAGTTATTCCTACGAAGAAAAAGTAAATCATTGAAGCGATAACTGCAGCGAACAAAGCCTGCAAGCTCCCATATAGATACGCCGCGGCGCCGATCAGTGCCACAGTTATTACAAGGTCTATTACATGTGCAATGTAAGGAGAACCGAACTTCTGACTTATCGTGGCGAGCCTCGTCGGAAGGAACCTATCAAAAGCTTGAGCGAATAAGTATCTAGAAAACACTATGATTCCGTATGCAAGAACGGCTACGTTCCACAGTATCCATGATATTCCAAGAAACCATGCAATTGCGGTGTTGTTTGCGACACCCATCGCGAGCGTCCAGAAATTGAAAGAATAATCAAACACAAGCGTCGAGTTTGCAAGTGCCGCGTTGATGAAGGTGAAGCCTCCAGCGTAATACATTGCGGCGAAAGCGCCAGTCACAAGCGCAAACACCACGGTGGCAGACACTGGAACGTTCCACTTGACTGCGTTCTTTCCTTTGATTTCACTTGCTACTGCAGGCGCCGCATTGAGCCAAGGATAGACGAAGATTGCGAAGAAAGGAAGCATGAAAATCGTGGCAGAAAGGCTGAATGTTCTAGCGTTGGCACTAGCTTGAGACACGATATTGTTGTATGTAAGAGGGGAACTCGCGTTTCCGCCTGCGATTACATTATTCATGTAATTTTCCACGCCAGTCTTTCCGGCCGCCAAGAGTGTAAAAATTGCGAGGATTAGACCGACTACGCCAACTACAATCAATCCTGAAACGAGCTTGTAACCAAACTTTGGCCTGAAAATGTTGATTGCTATGAGTATTGCAAATATGAGCGAGCCAAGCGCAAACTGCAGTACCGGTGTGGCTCCGGGCACAGTGCTAGGTACTGCGAGCCCGAAGAAAGTGGAGCTTGTCGGATTGAAAAAGAGTCCGACTGAACCAATTGCAAATACTGCTGACAGAGAAATCAATGCGAGATATGCGAGAGTCTCCAACGTATACCCCATAAATGAAATTGAACTTCCAAACATTCCTCCCAAGTTCCTTGAAATCCAAACATAGTCACCACCAGTGCGCGGCATTCGTCGGGTCATCATGGTATAGACTATGATTTGAGGTATGGATAATACAAAAGCAATGACGGATGCGAGCGCAAGATTAGTACTTGCGGCTGTAGTAGCTGGTATTGAAATCATTGTGAGCCCGATTATTCCAAGAGCGGCCCCAGCAGACATGTTGCTGATATTGAGTGAAATCGAATCAAGTAACGAAACGCTCTTGACTAGGCCAGTACTTTCCCTAAGAAACACAACCGGGGTTCTTGAAGTGGGTTGTCCCATAAAATTCAATACGCCGCAAAGATTCCCCAATATATCAATATTTTGGGCGAGTTCAAGCAAGGTGCTCTCAGCCAGCGTATGCTCGAGTCACTTGGCCAGAAGATAAAAGAAAGTGCTAAAGGAGCTTCAGTATGATTTCAAGTGAAGTTCAGCGTGGTTTTTAGGGCGTTCAGTTTGGATTCGAAATTGTCTCAGAATTCCGTCATAAGATCAATTCGAGGACTAAATATCGACGTGATTTAAAGGAGGGCAAAGAAAGGATGATATTGGCATCAAACAGAAAGGAAATAATACTGGCCTCTCTTGGAAAGATCCCCCTTTCCCTTAGGATCAAAAATGTCAAATTGCTGAATGTCTATACGGGTGAGATCATTCCAAATTCGACTATTGGGGTATATGGTAACATAATAACAAACGTGTCAGGCTCCGACGGAGAGTCCGGAAACAGTTTAGAAAGATACAAAGCACTTGATAGTATAGACGCAAAGGGCGCCATTGCGCTTCCCGGCCTGATCGATACTCATCTCCATATCGAGAGCAGTATGATAACTCCGGCAAGGTTTGCGGAGGCTGTACTCCCAAGGGGAACGACAACTGTGTGCGCAGATCCTCACGAGATTGCGAATGTACTTGGCAAGGAGGGGGTGAAAATGATGATCAACAATTCGAGAAACCTTCCAATGAAGATCTACTTCTTTGTCCCGACATGCGTTCCGGAATCCAAGGCTGTAACATCTGGGGCAGAAATCACACCTGAAGATGTGGAAGAAATGTCAGGCTGGGAGGGGATATGCGGACTTGGAGAGGTCATGGATTACAAGAGTGTCCTGTCGTGCGATGAAAAGATGATGAAGATTCTTGAAATCGGACGAAGAAGGAACATGACAATCGATGGGCATTGCGTTCTGCTTTCAGGCAACGAGCTTGACGCTTATGTTTCGAGCGGTGCAGAAGCGGATCATGAAAACTTTTACCCGCTTCATGATCTGAACAAGCTGAGAGCCGGCATGTTTCTGAAACTTCGTGGTCCAGATATTTTGGATGGAAGGAAGATGATTTCTGCTCTCAATTCACTCAAGAATCCTTGGGGCGTTATTTCTGTGACAGACGATGTAATGCCAGACAATCTCAAAAACTTTGGCCACCTTGATCGAGTGGTGAGATTCCTGATTTCTGAGGGGATGGATCCCATCGAGGCTGTAAGAAGCGCCACCCTCAGGCCGGCAATGCATATGAAAATGTACAAACTTGGTGCACTTGCTCCTGGGAAAGTGGCAGACATAATTCTTCTTGACGGAAAGATCAAGGAGTTTCGAATCGGGACAGTAATATCAAACGGCAGAATTGTTGCGAGAAATTACGAATTAGTTATTCGAATGAACCGAAGAAGATTCGATGCAAGAGCATATCACACTTCGCGGGTAAGTGAACGACTTCTTGTTCCGTCTTATTTCATCCCTCAGCTTCCAAGAAAAAATGGAAAGCTCCGAATTAATGTCGTCGATTTCTCTTCTCACTCTTCACGCTCTGCTGGAGAAAAAGCTCGCTGGAGAAAAGACTCTTCACGACATCTCGAACCTTCGTCTTTTCTCAAATTAATTCTCACTCGGCTTGCAACAGTAGAGGTTGAAATCTTAGACGGTCGAATTGATTACGGGCGGGAGAACATTGCGCTCGTTATGGTGTTCGACCGACACCATAAAAAGGAGAAAGAAGCTTCGTCATTCGGGTTTGCAAGGAACCTCATAAGATCAGGTGCAATGGCATCTACTGTAGCACACGATTCGCACAACCTGATTGTTGTAGGAACAGATCCAGTGGATATGTCGATTGCCGCTAGAAGAGTTGTTCGATTTGGTGGAGGGATCGTGGCTGTCAAACAATCGAGGGTGCTAGCCGAGATTGAGCTTCCAATAGCAGGCCTGATGTGTGACCATTCTATTGAAACAGTTGCAAAAAGAATGATAGATCTTCGGCAAGCCTTCAGGGAATTGGGGATAGTTGATCACCCATATATGCCGATTCCGTGCCTGCTAACTCTTTCAGTTATTCCTCATGCGAGAATCACGAACCGAGGTATCTATGACGTAGATAGAGAAAGGTACGTCAATCCCTTTATCCCTTGAGTCGAAACATCGTGATACCAGAAAAGAAAAACACAGATTTTGGTCATTTGGATTATCTGTTACTTAGAGCGATTTCTCAATGATCCTGAGCAGTTTCTCAAGGTATAGCTGCCAAACTGCTAGGCGCAAGTATTTAGTGATCAAATAGAGTTCTGTTTTCCACATAAAATGGTTAACACAGTCAATTTCGAAACGAGTGACAACTTATTTTGACCAAGTTGATGCCAATGAGAGTGATCTGTTTTTCAAAACTGGGACTCCCCAAGTTGCTACGTTGAGATATAGGCATGGTCAATATTATTTGACGGACAGCTAGGAATAAATTGGCCTTGATCCCATTCCCCTAGCCGAGAGCCAAATCCATGAGCATAGAAACATCAAGTACTAGCGACTATATCGGAAACCGTAACGAAGAGCAGAACGAGTCGTCCCAGAACCAGCAGCAGCAACAACAGCTGGTAGCAGCTGAATTCCAAGTAGAAGTGAAGGACTGGTGGATAGAAGGTGGGAGACTCGGAATACCGAAAGAGTACAGACATCTTTTCCCCAAACCAGGAGAGCCGGTTGTCCTAATAGATTATGAAGGGCGGATATACCGCTCGAAGATGCACAACCTGTGGCAAGGAGTAGATATCGGGCGCATCGATGGAATAAAGCCCTTCTACAAGAACCACCCCTTGATTACTTCAGGTACGAAACTTAAGGTCAAAGTCACAGGCAAGGGGACCGCCGTGGTTCTGATGGCTGAGAGACCGGCAAGACAGATCGCTCGCTAGGGAGTCAAAGAACCTCAAACCTCAAAAAGAGAAGCAAGAGAAGAGGAAAGGAAAAGCTTACCGGATCAACAGTTATGGGAAAGACAAGAGGCTTTCGGGGCCGCAAGCGATAGAGAAAGACTTGCATCCGTCCTTAGTTCTTCTATTTCCTCTTTCTTGTCGGCTTACGTACCGCCCCGAAGCCGCAAATTATTTTTCAATTTTGCCTTTTTCTTACTCTCTTTCGTGTTCTTGTTGCTTGGGTATGTTTCTCACCAAGCCGCGCGATAGCTTCTCTACTTTTTCCCCTCTCTGCCTAGCCATTCACGCCGTTAGTTGGCTCCTTCTCAGAGTATCTTTCCCTCAGTCTGTACCTGAGATAGCGATCGTCTGGAGAGAATTTTGGTGGATGTGGACTAGCCACCTCAGAAGAACCACACTTGCGGCATGTGGGGCCCAGAGTGTAAGAACCGCAAACTTTGCATTTCAGTAGGAGCTTATTCAACCTGCTTGCGAGAGCTCTCCCTCACGAAATTGAACTTCCCCTTTGATTTTTCAATTAGGGATCGTATCTTCTCTATTGCATTTTGAAGCGCTCTTTCGGCAATTTTGTAATTCTCTGCCCTCACAGTTATCCTGTACCTTGGTGTTCCTAGGTAAGTAGTCTTGATCTGAGCGCTTGAGGATTTTGTTTCCTCCGCCGAGACAAGAGCATTTCGGATCACTTCTATGCCATCCGGGGATTTGACCCGGATATCCATGATCCCTCTTACTTCTACGATCGGAATTGATATCTTTTCCTTCGAGATTGTCTCAAGGGTTTCGGCGTATTCGGCTGGCACATCTATTTTGGAGATAGCCTTCTGGCCTCGTCTTGCAATATCTTCAAAGGCCTCATACAGCGAATCATATTGCTCTAGAAGCTTTGCTTCAAGTTTCTTTGAAGCCGTAGCATCAAGATTGAGTTTTTGCTTGATTGCTTCGAATATCGTTCTTGCCTTTTCGTTCTTCTTTACCTCAATTATCTTCTGGCGCCTCTCCTCTCCGCTTACCTGTCTTAGCGAGAGATCTATCTCCTTCCTTACCTTGTTGATCCTGATTACTTTCAGAACAAGCTTCTGGCCAGGTTTAGCATAGCGTTCAATATCCCTTACCCAGCCAGTGGAGATTTCGCTTATGTGAAGGAAAGCTGGAAGTTTGTTGTATTCATCCAAAGTAACGTAGACCCCGTGCGGCGATATCTGATTGACGGAGGCCATGACGAGCTCTCCCTCTTCAGGCATCAGTTGTTGCTGATGTTGTTGCTGTTGCTGCTGCTGTATCTTACTTTGATCTTCTACTACCATATTGATCAAACCATCGCCGCTGGATCGATTGAACTACTTCTCCAAACTCTTTCTCGTTTTCAATTGATCTGAAACCCGCTTTCTAGATGATTAGCGACGTTGTGTCTTCCACAAAACTCGAAAGAGTAGATGCACGTCAGAGAGAAAAAAAGGAAGGAATTCTTCGGACTCCCCCTTTTCGTTCTTCTCTTCCCCCCCCACCTTATTCTGAATCTTTCAGGCATAGTCTATCTGCCTGATTTCCTCTCCCACTGCTTCGGTTAGCTCCACCCTCCCTCCAGTCTTCCTCCCTAACACCTCGCCACACTGCTTACATTTCACATCTCGCGTGCTGTTCGAAAAGAACACGTTTTCAGTCCCGCATTTCACACACACTGCTTGAAGAAAGGCACTCTTCGGCTTTGGTATGAACACTCTTTCTTTCCTCACCATTTCTAAAAGTTCACTGTCCTTATTTCCATTGTCATTGCTGGATCTCAAGCTTTCGAAGACGTATACCCAGACGGCTTACGAACTTGCCGCATTCCTTGCACTTTAGCTTGATCACCTGCTTCTTAGTTGTCTTTGCAGTCCTCACTAACTTTGGAAATTTCTGGCCACCGTAACCGTGAATGTCTTCCTCGTGCCTACGAGCTCCGATAGCCGTGCTCCTCTGCTTTCCCGCTTTGTAAAGGCTAGCAGTATGCAAAGTATGCTTGTCACACTTCGGACAATAGGTATTCAACTCTTTAGCGAATTTCATACTTTCTATCTTAACCCTCCAACTATGTTTTGAAACTAAGATTTTGTTGCAGTTATCGAAATCTTATCCAAATTCTTTCCTACTCCTCATCTCGCTCTTCGAATCCGAAGCAGGAAAAAATGGCAGTTCTTCTCCTCAGGTCTAAGTGGGCTTATAATCGTTTTTCAGGAGGAAAATGAAAGAAAGATGGAGCTGGATTTAAGCGAGTACGTCTGTCCCGCTTTTCCCTTCCCCTATTCCATGGGCTCAACCCAGTTCTGTGCAATTATTCCTATCTTTGCCAGATGTTTCGCGTTCTCGATGGGGAGGATAGCTACGTCTTCAGGCTCGAAGGGGCCGTAGGCTGCGAGATCAGTGCCCGTTATGGAAGCATACGGTTGGAGAAATCTTGCGATAACGAATTTTTGCTTGACAGAATTCGAAGCTTGCTCGAGCTGGGAAATCTGGCCATTTAGTATCGCCTGCTCGATTCTGCTCTGTCTTTTCTTTGATTGCAAGAGGGGCTCAACTATGTACCTCTCTTCAAGTGTGAGGTTGGTCGTGTCCGACTCTGGGTCTCTCATGAATTTCGATATTCTGAGCTGGATGAGTCTGCTCGCCACATCGTGAAGGATTTGCCTCTCAGCCCAGCTCAGCGCGGAAACAAGATTCTTGTCTTTATCAGAAATCTCGGGGCGGATGGATTTGATGTGTGAAGTTATCATTTTGTAGATATCTGGTTGTATCTTGCGAATGGTATTCTTGTCTGCGAGCTCATCCTCGAGCAAACGGTTCACTTTGTCGGCAAGGGTTTCGATCAAAGAGTCACTGAATCACCTGCCTTTCCTCCCTCTTTGAAGACATCTTTACAGCTCTTTTTCCCTTCCTTCCTTCCTTCCTTCCTTCCTTCCTTCACTGATATTCACAATATCTAAAGAGCTCACTGTTTTTCGAAGAAAGCTTGTTTTCAGTTTTTGCTTGTAATGGATTGCTCAGGTGGTGGAGCTATAGAAGCTACTCCTTTTGCTATGAGATAAATTGCAACAAATGGAGGAAGCGTTTGAACGCTCTCCCCGTTTTCGACAAAGGGGCCGTACGAAGAACCACAAAGCTCTACCTTTGGAGCGAAGCTGATCAAGACCTTTATGCGGCTGCTTTCATCAGGGATCGCAACTGCTTCATTCAAAGGATCGAATGAGGCAAGATCACTCGTGCTCTTCTTCACAAGGCCAGTCTTGTTGTTTAGCGTTTCTGGCATTCTGAAAATCCTGTGAATGTCAGTCGTAACCATAGGATCAATCTTGACTGAAAGCTCCGAGAAAAGACCAAGCAATATCTTTTCACTTTCGCTCTTGGATAGCTTGAACGCAAGCTCCTTCACCCTATCTTCGAAGGTATTTGCCTTTAGAGGATTTGCGCTCTGATCATCGTTTTCGGGCATATCTCTTATCTTTCTCGCGAGTCTTCCCCTCCAACCGGGATCCTGCGGGGACATCTTGGTGGTTCGAAACATTTCTGGTAGGATCCCACGAGCTGTCAAGTAGTCAGAAATTTCGGATCTACCGTGCTGATCGAGCTCATCAAGAGGGCTTTCTGCTAGGTGCACGTGATATCCGGCGTTTCCTGAGAAATAAATTTGGATTTGTTTTCCAGATATCCCAAAATCGCTCTCAAGAATATCAAGAAGCTTGAACGTCTCGTTCTTCGCACCTTCAAGACACTTCCTGCATGCCCATTTTGTTTCTGCGATTCTATTTCCCCGACAACTTGGACACGTTTCGGGACGAAGCCCCATCTCTTTCTTCCCGCACTGCTTGCACACCCAGAAGTCGTGTTCCTTCCTGCAAGGAAGTTTCAGTGCGTCAGCATCGATGTCAAAGATGAGCTCAGCCTTTATCCAGCCTTTCCTGTGCATCTCTGCGGCGGGTTCTCTATAGAGAGAATTCGAGCAGTAAACTCCCGCAGGCACCTCCTTCAGTAGCAGGGCACGAAGAGCACCGATATCTTCGAAGGAGAGGTGTCGTATCATTTGACCGTCAAAGGTGGAGTAACCGAATTCTCTCGACCTTATCTCAGTTGGCTCAGTTATCCGCTCGCCATATCGAAAGTAGTACTCCTTGAAATACGCCCTGAGGACTTGCGCAGAAGCTAGGTCCAATCGACTGTTTGCCTCCTGTTTCTTTTCACTGCTCGCTCTCTTTCCCGGTTACTATTTGGCTGGCTCCCTTTGCGTGCTTCTTCTTCTTCTCCTCTTCCTGTGCCCTCATCTTGCATTCTGCTCCTTCGTCTATCGGCGGGATATTGAAGAGGACTGGATATTCCGCGGCATTTGATAGGATCCATGAAGCAAAATGAATGCGTCTGAAGAGTCTTGCAGGATGGAACACTGTATTTTGTTCTCCCTCCTTTGAGTCCTGCTATATGCTCGACCTGATATCGAGTTACATTCTGTTTGAAATTCGGAGCCTTTGGAAACAGTGCAACTATGTCATCGACCGATTTTCCCACTCTTAGCAAGTATGTAGCGAGAAGAAATCTTCCGTAGTGAGGAACGTTTTCCCCCTTTTCTAAAAGTTTCAAGGCTTCGCGGACGCACGGAGGGTAATTCTCTGGTCCAACCTTCAAGATGGTAAAGGATTCCCTAGGAGGCGGCGCCATCTTAATGATCTCCTTTGAGATTCTTTCAAGGTTCTCCGGAAGCTTAGCAAGTTTGGTATCCTTAAGCCTCTGATATATCATAGCCTTGATCTCTTCGCGAATCAAGTGTATGATGTCTTCCTGTGTAACAAACACTTTTCCGTTGGAAACCATCCGGTTAACGAGCTTCCACTCTGGCTTTCGAAGTCCCACTGCCCTCTTCAAATATTCCATTATCGGTATCCGAAATGGAGGAAGTGAGAGAAATAGATTCGATGTAGTCGAATAATAAGCTGAAAGGTGACCTTTCCCCGAAGTGTGTTCTAGCTCGACACCTATGTAATCCTTGAAAATGTCTTCGATTATCCTAGGATTGCGTTCATTAGAAAGAAAATACTCGACCCGAGAAGCTTCGGCCCCTGCATATAGACTCATAAGGTGATCCAGGTTTGTCGATCTGACGAGAACCAGCGAGACAGGGAAAGACATGATTTCTATCTCCTTGTTTTTTGCAATTTGGTCTGAAACTCTTCCCTTTGTGATCGCTTCGACTATTCTCTCTCTTGCCCGATTAACTACATTCACGTAATCTGGACGAGAAAGATCTGAAAGCTCGATTCCCTGAGCTCTTATAAAATCTCCAGCCTCGGGAAGGAAGGTGTACTTTGCCAGATCATCAGAGCCAAACTGCAAAAGAAGTGATACAGTCTTTCACAGTGGACGAGGGGCCTACTTATTCCTTGAGGCTTCTGCGCCGCCTACAAAAGATACTAGATCCCGTGTCTCATCCGAGAGAATTGAGGGATCTGGAAAATCTTCCCTCAAGCTCACCAGATCCCTTGCCTTCCTGATCTCTTCCCACTTTTTGTTGACTGCAACTACTGCCTCGACCCGTCCTTTATTGAAGTAAAACTGGAAAAACCCTTTCTCCATATCGAGAGAGCCCCTTCTCACGACTCTGTCTCTGAGAGTGAGATCTCCGTAGGCATTTATTTTCAAATCCAAAATATAAGAGAAGAAGTGGGGAATATCGCGGTAGCTGCGCCTCTGGTCTCCTACTACCATATTTTCCCCGGCTAACATTCCATGTCCCACAGCTACATCGTAGTGCTCGACTCGCAAGTGTCTTTCAAAGAGTGGACTGAAAAATCTAGCCACATCCCCCGCCGAGAAAATCCCCTCGACTTCAGTTTCTAAATGTTCGTTTACCACTACTCCTCCTCTATCGACCTTTAGCCCAGCCTTTGATGCGAGTTCTGAATTGGGACTAATTCCAATTCCAATCGCTACCATGCTTGCAGGAATCTCTCCGCCGTCAGTCGTCCTTACGGACTGAACCCTTCTTTCGCCGGTCTCTGATTCTCGAGCAACGAATTCTTGAGCTGACGAACCTGCCTTGACCTCAACGCCATTTTCTTTTAGATAGTTCCCTATCCAGAGGCATGTCTCTTCGTCTAGCGCCATGTTCAATAAGTAAGGTCCCATTTCAACGATGGTCGTGGGATGACCTAGCTTTCGAAAGGCTGAGGCAAGTTCGCACCCTATGAATCCGCCCCCAATAATTGCAACATCCTTCGCGGTCGCAGAAGCTGCTTTGAGCCTGTCTGAATCTTCAATTGTCCTGAGATAATACACTCCATCCAGATCGGATCCAAGAATTAGAATTCGCTTAGGCCGACCACCTGTTGCCAAGAGCAATTTTCGGAAAGATATTTCGCTTCCCTCGTCAAGGACAACAATGCGATTGCTCACATCCAAGCTTGTGACCACCCGACGAAGCAATATCTCAATCTTCGAGCCACGGTAGAACTCTTCCTTGCGCAGGAAAAGCTTCTGTCTATCAAGCTTCCCAATCAAGTAGTCCTTCGAGAGAGGAACTCTGTCGTAGGGGAGATGGGGCTCGTTTGTGATTACGAGCAAGGAACTTTGAGGATCTTTCTTTCTGATCGAGAATGCCGCATGAGCTCCGGCTAGGCCTCCTCCAAGTATCACGTAATCAAAATGCTGCAATTGAAACCTCTACATCTCCAAGAGCTAAAACCACACTTCAGATTGGTTCCTTCCTCCGAGTACAAAGAAAGCTACTACTCGATTTCTTCGAATTCATCAAACGCAAACTCATCTCAGATAACAATTTGTTGTTTCATCCTATCCACGAACTCGATCCATCGACATAGATCTCTTGTTTGAAAAGCGCAGGCTCTTTCTTGTATCGTTCAACTGCTTCTCTCAAAGCTTCGAAAGCAGAGTCACGCCGTGCTGCTGCCACCGCGACAAGAACGACTGGCTCGCCGACCTTGAATCTCCCAAGCGCGTGAATGATGATAATCCTGTTGAGACGATACTTTGCCCTAAGCTCGTCGCAAATCTTTCTGAGAGCCTTGTTAGCATGCCTTTCGTAAGATTCCATCACAAGCGACTTGACTCGCTTTTCTCCGCTTGCACTCTCGGGGCGAGCCACTCCAAGAAAACTAGTAACTGCTCCGGTGTTCGTGTTTCTTATTTTTCGTATGAAATCCGAGTAGGCGAGCGCGAAATTGAGCTCCTGCTTTCGATAGACGCCAGTCTCGAAATCTGATAGAACTGTCTGCTTCCTCCTCTTCTTTCGAGGAGATGGATCGTGGTGGGCGCTCAGCACCCGATTATTGTAGCCTCGTTTTTGCAAAGGTCGTGTCACGGTTTTCCAGTCATTGAAAAGCAAAGGAAGCGTGAAAAGAGTGAAATAAGCTCATATCATGCCTTTTTGAGCGATGTAGAAGGCGTGAGCAATCTCAGGGAGTATTAGCTCAATACCTGTCTTCGTAGCATCTGGAGAACCGGGGAGGCAGAAGACTGGCTTATTTTCTATTATACCAGCCATGGCTCTGCTCATGAATGACGCGGTCCCTATTGAATCATAGCTGATCCGGCGAAAAACATCGCCGAACCCATCCAGATGCTTATCTAGCATGGGCATCACGGCCTCGATTGTTACGTCGCGCGGCCCAATCCCCGTTCCTCCGAGGAGAATCGCGGCATCCCGCCCGTCTTCGAAGAGTGACTTCAATAGGTGAAAGCGTATCATTTGTTTATTGTCGTCCACGACCTCGAGGGTGCAGTCGTGACCAGCACGAGTGCAAAGTGACACTGCGATCTCTCCAGATTCATCTTTTAGGGTTTTGTCCCTGTACCTGCTTGAGCTCACAGTTATTATTGCAATTTTCAATTTCTTCGGAGATTGCCTCTTGTGTTCTTCGGCTGAATGAGAAGTGGAATGCTTCGGCACATGGAATGACCTTTCAAGGTCGTCGCCTTCGCTCAATTTTTTCCTTTTCCCTCCTCGGATTTCGCCTCCTTGAACTTTCTCACTACGTGAATATCAGCTATTCTTGTATCTTGATACTGGCCTTGATCATTCTTTTCGTATTTTTTGACAACGTCCCAGATGTTGAGGAGTGCAACTGATACGGCATTCAACGCATCCATTTCCACTCCAGTTTTGCTTGAAGCAACAACTTTTACCCGAACGGTTATGGAATCAGAAGTTTTATCAAATTCCACTGAGCTCCCCTCGATGGGAATTGGGTGGCACATGACAAGTGAGCTTGGGGTGTTCTTTATCGCTTGGATTGCAGAGAAAGTGGCGATTTGGAAAGGGTCTCCTTTTTCTATCTTTCCAGATTCAATCAGCTCCATGGTTGATTTACGTAAGTAGATTGTCCCCTCAGCAACGGCTTCCCTTTTGATGACAGGTTTCCCTGAAATGTCTATCATCTTTGGAATCGAATGCAGATCTTTGCTTGAAATTTTTCTTGGAACCAGTCTTGCCATTTTACCTTCTCTCTACCATCTTTCTCCTACAAACAGAATGACAAAATGTAGATGCTTCTAAATTTATGCTAAGAGCCTTGATCGGGGCGGTTCAATTGGAGAAAGGAAAAACAAGTCAATTGTTTCTTTCACACAAGAGATCCAGGCATTTTGTAGTTAAGCTGTTGATTTCATAAGAATCTTTCACCTCATTCCCTCCAAAAAAAAGGTAAGTTGCATCGGAGGGGATATCTCATTTAAGAGGAATGAGGAGCAAGGTTAATGGCGTTTATCTCCTCATTCCCAAATTAAATGATAAAAAGGGGGTTGACATCTCTTTGTCAAAGATGCAATTAGAGTCTTGCACCACCTAAGTGGTGTAAAGCTGCCAACGTAGAGGTAGGCGGGACAAATTTATGACTTGAGTAATCCACTTATACAAACACAAGGAGTTCGAAAAAGAATCACGATGGCTGAGGTTACTGTTCTTTATTTTGGCAGATTGCGAGAGCTTGCTGGCAGAAGATCCGAGAAAGTGAAAGTCGACGGATCAGCCTCTGCCCTCGACCTCCTTCGGGAAATCACTGCAAGACGTGGCGAAGATTTTAGGAATTTTGTTTTAGATGATCTAGGAAGGCCCAGAGAGAGCCTCGCTTTTGCAGTTAACGGCGACTCGATTGATTACTCTAATCTCGTTTCTAAAAAATGCTCAGAGATCACAGAGTTTGCGATTCTTCCTCCGATAAGCGGTGGCCTTTCTTTCTGAATCTCGAAACAAAGACATTGCCAGATAAAGCCTAAAATTCAAAAGGATCGTAAGCCAGTCATATCGAAACATCATGGAGGAGAAGAAGACAGAACAAAAAGAGGATGATGTCCGTGGGGCGATCCTCGTGGTCTCTGCTGACGTAATTGAAGGAAGGGAAGCTGAATTCAACAAGTGGTACGATGAGCATCACATTCCCCTTTTCTCAGGGAAGATGCCCCACCTGAAAAGAGTAAGGCGTTTCTATTCAAAGAGGGCGAATCCTTCTTTCATAACAATATACGAATTCGAAACACCTGACGATTTGAAACGAGCCCTCTCAAGCTCAGAGTCAAAAGCGGCAGGCGAAGATGCGGACACCGTTGTGGGAAAACTTGTTCGCTCCTTTTCGTATAGTACTTACTCACAGATCTATCCAAAATGAATGGATGAGGGAAAGAATCCGGCGTGTTTTTATTTTGCTTTCCACTCTTTTCCTTGAGCAATCGGAAAGGATAGCCTGTATGGTGTTGATGTAGGAAATTTGAGCACTGGACTGAGAGCGCAGAAAGGAGACGTTGTCTACGTTCACTATCTGGGTAAGTACCAAGGAGGGAAGGTTTTCGACACCTCGATCGCATCAGAGGCTAAGAAAAATGGAATCTTCTCTTTATCGAGGGATTACAAACCTCTTCAAGTAAAGCTTGGAGCCGGTCAGGTAATTCCAGGCTTCGAGGAGGCCCTCTTGGGAATGGGGATCAACGAAGAAAAGGAGGTGACAATACCTCCGGAGAAAGGATATGGAACATCCGGCAGACACCCAATGGCCGGAAAAACATTGGTTTTTTATCTCAAAATTACAAATATTGTTCGTGGCCCTTCGCCATCGACGTCCGCGCTTACCAAAAAGTGATCGGTACCTTTGCAGAACCTACTGAAAATTTGCGCCTGACTATCTCTTTTAATTTTGGGTAGTCCTCGACGGGAGCTGTTTCTATTTCGGCAAGAAAGCTCTCGCCGAATGTTTGAACTTCGCGCTGGAAATATCCGACGACCACAATGAATGGGGCTCCGGTTTCGGTGACTTTCCTCAGAATCAAAAGTTTTGATTTATTTGGATCGTTTGAATTGGGCGAAAGATCCACGAGTTCATAATTGCTCGACTTCTGAAGCATGACTGACGCTTTCACCTTTTCTCAGCCCCCTTTTCGGTTTTGTTGCTGTCAGAAGATGATTGCAATACCGATGCCAAGACGGCTCTGATTTTCGAAAGGCCTATAGGCTTCTGAATGTATGCAACTGCGCCTTGGCGCATTGCTTCTTGAGTGCTTTCTGCAGTAGAGTCCTCCGCTGTGACTAGGATGATCTTCGATTCTGGTCTGATCTCTATTATCTTCTTGGCAACTTTTTCGCCAGGGACATCCGGAAGCCTCAGATCAAGGAATATTATGGGCGTTGAATTCTGCTCAGCCATCTGGGTTCCGAATACGTCGTAGGCTTGTTTTGCGCTGTTAGCTATGTAAATAGACTTGAATCCGATGTTTGAAAGCATCCTTGCAATGAGGATACACACTCCTTCATTGTCATCAACTATCAGGACTGGGTAGGATGAAACATTAAGAGAGTCAAATGTGGTCGAGCTGGAAGAACGCGTCATACTCGACGTATCTGTGCTTGATGAGGATAACCACTCGTCGTATGACAGAGCTATCGCCATATCCGGATTGTAGTTTCATCTCAGTGAAAAAGAGGTAGCCTAGTTTTATGGCTTGCCTTTTTGGGGGGGAGAATGGAAGAATGTGTTTTACTTATTTCTGAGGAAACGGATTTCCATGCTCTAAGGATTCACTTTACTCTGCATGGATAAGCATCCAAGTCCATCCGTCAAGAAAGATCACTCTGATGTTCGGCTGTGATTGGATTTCTTCTTGAATCAGCGGAGAGGTGAAGTTTAATGATTGAATGATCGGGCGATGAGATATGGCCATGACGTATCTATCGCGGAGACTGAAGGCAGCCTGTAGGTGCCAAGTCTTGGAGTGATAAGAGGGTGAAGGGGTTCTTCGGCTGTTACCCTCTTTGAAATTGTGCCCCCATTAAACTCCTTGAATATGACCAAAGGAAGCACTATTATTGAAATCATCTGCGGTAACCCCCAGATTAGACCCCATGAAACTCTTGCGCTGAATGCAATCGCGATGGGGAAAGATTCGACCAGAATCTCCTTCCAGAGTTTTCTAATGATGGATCGCAAATCAAGGAAAGCTTCCCTCACCTTTGGAGTCACGATGAATTCTTCCGGAGGAAAACCCTTTTTTCCGAAAAGGTTTGTTTTGACCTTCTTTTTCATCAACGAAAAGGATGTCATCAGAATCTGAATGGAGTTCGGAGCAGCCATCGGAATATTATAGATCGAACCCCACATAATTGCGCTTGCAATCCTTCTTGGTGTAAGCTCCGGGTCTCGAAATCGCAGAGCTAACAGCGGCCAAGATACGATGACAGAAATTGTCGCAAGTCCTGCTGCCTCTCCTAGCAATCCAACATTGAACAGATCTATAGACAAACTCCCAAAAGCAAGCGCAGTTATGAAGGCAAGAAGGACGAGATTCGAAATGTACCCTGCCCAACCATAAAAGAGATAGAAGCAAATCGAAGGGGGGCTCTTCGAAGATAGGAGGAGTAACTGTGAGACTGCGTCCCTTGCCCAACGAAGAGATCTCTTCCTCATGCTAAAATAATCTGGCGGGGTTTCTTCCCAAGTAATCGCCTGTTCCGCATAGATAGATCTGTATCCCCTTCTATGCAATCTAGCGAGAGTCTTGTAATCTTCATTGCTCTCTTCCACGAATCCCCCGATCGACTTTATTGCTGAAACGCTGATCAGTGCGTTGTGGCCATAGAATGGAGAAGATCCTAGGTTCTTCATCGCTCTTTGGACAGTTTCCATATAGGCATGCTGGATGCTGACTGTGGAACTCGTAAGCTTCGTTCTATTGGAGGTGGTGCAGAGAGTTTTTGACTGGACGAGAGCGATTTCAGGATCTCTTCTTGCAACCTCAATACAATGTGCTATGGATTCGTAGCTTGCTTGGGAGTCTGAGTCTAAAAGGAAGAAGTAATCGAATTCTACTCCAAATCTCTTGATCCAGTGGTTGATTGCGCCTGCCTTGAAGCCTTTGCGATTTTCTCTTCTTACGACCTGACAGCAGTGAAGGAGCGCGAATTCGTCGATCTTCTCTCTTTCCTTAGAGTCTGTCGAGTCATCTAGGATGAAGAATGGCAGGCCATTCCTCTGAGCTTCCTCGCAATCGTATCTTGCGTATTCCGAGAGAAAGTCATTGTAGGTTGTGTAAACAACTGCAACTCTTGGTGGTTTTCCGACTGGGAAATTCTTCAAAAGATGCTCTTCGTTGTAGTTTGATCTCCATCTTGCCGGTAGAAGTGACACCACAGCGAACGCAAAGAGGCCAGCAGGAATTAAGTTAAGGAAAGACAAGAGTGAGAAAACCAGAATGTCCTCAATGTTCAGGGCTGCCTTGCCGCCGAGAAAGAGGTATTCGACTGTAAAGTAGAAACCGAAGAAAGAAGACAGAAGTATCAGAAGAGATGCATGTTCAAACGAAGATTTTTGTTCATGAACCAGTGCATCCCAACCCTCCGAAAAAAGCAGATCGCGGAAATTCACTTTAAGGCGATTGGATCACCTCTCTATAGCTTCCAGAGCTCGTTCATACTTTGCTTTTAGAGCATCATTATAGAATATGTCTTTGTTTTCGCTTTACAAGAGCCTGAAGGGTATCTCACGTTCCGAAGATCAAAAAGAGATTATCTTTTATCTTGTCAAACAGTTTCCCAAGTGATTGAATTTTCGACGTTGTTAATGTTCACCATGTAATAGCATTTTCAATTTGCCTACACAGGTCTTCTTTCGTCTTAACGGATAAGCTCCATCCGCTGACCCCAAAGATGTGGCGCTTGAGAAGCTGAGCAGAACGTTTGCGAATCTCGAAAAAATCCCAGTGTGTTCTGACATCGAGCTCGGTTAATTGATCTGTCAAATTTTCGGAGGGAGGCTATAGATTCCCAAAAATTTTGTGCTCTCCCCCCTGAAGTAGCGAAGGAGAAAGCTCCATAATAACT